>CACYSA010000017.1 GCA_902777015.1 uncultured Erysipelotrichaceae bacterium
CTTACAGGCATGTCGGATCCATATATTTGGGAAAAAGAATGGCTAGATAAGTCTTTTGATCTTCTTAAACAAAATCCTAGAACTGTTGGAATATATCTAACGAAAGCACCAAATAAAATGAATTTGGATAATGTCCCTGATAATGCTTGGATGGGTGTCACTGTTACATGCAAAAACGATTTATGGAGAATCAAATCCTTAAAAGAAAACATTAAATGTAAAAATTACCATATTACTTTTGAACCTTTATTTGAGGATTTAGGCGATATCGATTTAAGCGGGATTAGATGGATAGTCATCGGCACTGAAACCGGTAACTGCAAAGGGAAAATCGACACTAAAAAGCAGTGGGTAAATGACCTTGTTAAAGTGGCGAGAAGATATGGATGCAAGATTTTCTATAAAGAAGAATTGGCTAGGAAAATCATGATAGGAGAAACTATTATTCAAGAACTTACCTGTGAAATGGAGGACGCTTTAAAATGAAAAAACATTTTGGCGGGACTTTAATCTCACAAGTCAAACAACTGCAAGATCGAGCATTCAATAAAATTCTTAAAGAAGAAGGTATTTACGAATTCAATGGCCAACAGGGAAGAATTCTTTTTGCTTTGTGGAAAAATGAAAAGCTTTCACTCATTGAACTATCCAGAAAAACATCATTAGCAAAAACCACTTTAAGCGCAATGGTGGAGAGAATGAAAAATGAAGGTCTTCTAATCGTAGAAGGTTCTAAAGAAGACAAAAGAAGTTTAGTCATTTATTTAAGTGACAAGACTCTGTCTTTGGAAGGAAAAATAAATAGAGCCACCAAAAAAATTAGCGATATTTTTTATAAAGATTTCAGTGAAGAAGAGGCTAATGAATTGGATCGATTATTAGGCAAAGTGAAGGAGAATCTCATCGATGAATAAAGAAGTTGTTATCAAACAAATAGACGTTAAAGATATCATGACCAAATCCAATTCACCTATAGGTGGATATTGTGTTAATCCCTATGTGGGGTGCACGCATGGTTGCAAGTATTGCTATGCTTCATTTATGAAAAGATTCACTGGCCATACCGAAGAATGGGGATCGTTTTTAGACGTAAAAAATTGGCCCGCAATTACAGATTTAGCGAAATATAAAGGCCAACATATCATAATCGGGACGGTGACAGATGGTTATCTACCTCAAGAAGCGGAATATAAAAATACGAGGAAATTATTAGAACAACTCGTCGGAGTAGACGCAGAATTATTAATCTGCACAAAGTCCGATTTAGTGGTGAGAGATTTAGATTTGTTAAAGAAATTTAGAAAAGTTACAGTTTCTTGGTCCATCAACACTTTAGATGAAGGCTTTAAATGCGATATGGATGATTCGGTTTCTATTGAAAGAAAAATCCAAGCGATGAAACAAGTCTATGATGCTGGTATTAGAACCGTGTGTTTTATTTCCCCTGTTTTTCCTGGCATCACTGATTTCAAAAAGATTTTTGCTTTAGTTAAAGATCAATGCGATTTAATTTGGTTAGAAAACCTTAATTTAAGAGGTGGTTTTAAAGGGAAAATCATGGATTACATTAAAGAAAAATATCCTGATTTACGCCCTTTGTATGAACAAATCTATAACAAAAAAGATAGAAGCTATTTTGAACATTTGGAAAAAGAAGCTGAAAAATTAGCAAAAGAAAATAATTGCCCGTTCGTAGATAATGAAACGCCATATGGCAGAGCAAAACCAGGGCATCCAGTGATAGTAGATTATTTTTATCACGAAGAAGTTAGAGGCTCAAACAATACAGGTGTGAGAAAGAAGAAATAACTCGTCCCATTTTGTGCCTGCTGTCCCGCTTTTTTTGGCAAAATACGATTTTGTATCAATTCTTTCGCTTATTACAAAAGGTACTGGTGACTGGAAAGATCCATCAGGCGTACCAATTGGAAAGAAAACAATATAATAGGGGTGTCGGTTTTGGAAAGCCTCTGTCGGTTTTTCAAGAAAGGGTGTCGGATTGTATCATTTCTGGCCACCGCAACCAATCGCAAAAATTCGACATTTTGTAGAATATACAGGATGTCGTTTTTATTTATAAAAACAGGCAATGCTTGATTAATTTCATGATTTTTGTTTGTTATTATTGATATGTATCGCAAACGTGATACAATATAGTCGAGGAAAAAATATATGGCGAAAACTGAAACTGTTCATACAAGAGTTACTGGTGACATAAAAGAAAAAGCTGACAAGATTTTTAATCGTTTAGGATTAACAACAAGCCAAGCTATTACTCTTTTTTTGACTGCATCAGTAAACAAAAATGGGTTGCCTTTTGAATTAACATTGCCGGATGATGAGACTGATTTAACTTTCGCAAAATCAATTGCCACTGTTGATGGTGTACCTCCTTCTCAAGAAGCTCAAAGAATTATGAGATTATATTCACGAGGTGAAATTGATTATGAAACTGCAGAATTCGCTATAGCAAGGTTATATAAATAAATGAAGGATCCATATGTTTATGAAGGCACAAATGTGCTAAAGAATAAATTAGATATAAAAGATGAAGCAACATTAGAAAAGGCCGAGTCTGATTTTGTTGGTCTTGCAGCTAATAGATTAAGACATAGTGATTTCGTTATAGAAAATATTCAAGATGGATTAAATATTCACAAATTTTTGTTTTCTAACTTATATGATTGGGCAGGGCTGCCGCGAACTATTGATATTTTTAAAGGTGAATCATTATTAGGCGGTCGCTCAATTGATTATGTCTATGCCTCCTATATTGATAAAGCTTTAAATAATCTAAACAAGGAATTTCAAGAAGTAGACTGGGATGTATTAGATTTAAAAGAAAAAATAGAAAAGATATGCTATTTTGTTACAGAATTTTGGCATATCCATCCTTTTAGAGAAGGAAATACAAGAACTTCAGCAATGCTCTTATATTTTCTAATCAAAAAGGCAAATTTGCATGTTAATATCGATTTTCTATCAAAAAATGGTAAGTATTTTAGAAACGCACTAGCGTTAAATTCCTTATATAGTAACTCCAAGTCAGAATATATTTTAGGAATCGTTGCAGATTCAGTAACGCTTAAAAATATATCGAGCAAAAAATACGAAACAATTGAAGGATTTGAGGTTAATAAGTATTCGTACTCAAATCACACAATTGAGAAAATTAAAACAATAGAAAAACCTTCTGATTGGCATAAATAGGTGTTTTGATTAAAAGTTATGTATCGGATTACAAACAGAGTAAATTTTTACGACTGAACGATGTTTCGCATCGCAAACACAGGATGGATCAAAATAGTCCAAAAAGGCCAAACTACAGTATCGATATAAATCGGTACTGTTTTTTGTTATAAAATAGAATAAATAATTTAGAAAAACTTAAAATATTTGTAATTTTTCCAAGATGATGCAATTGATAACTACAGTTCTGATACCTTTAGGACTGTTTTTTATTGACTTTTATAACGTAAGAACTATAATTTAGTAAGAAAGGTAAGAAAAGTAAGAATATGGAGAATAATAATCAAGACCGCTTCATCGTTTCCGTTAAAGTGGGACCTAAAGGTCAAATTACTATCCCAAAAGAAGCTAGAGAAATGTTTGACATCAAAGAAGGTGAAACATTGATGGTTTTAGGTGATAGGCAAAGAGGCATTGCCATTTTAAAAGCGGATGCCTTCTATCATATCGCGGAGGAAAAGGTGAAATGAGCACTATATTAAAAATAGAAAACGTTAGAAAAACGTATCCATCCTTCACTTTGAAAGACGTTTCTTTCGAAGTTGAACCAGGACAAATCATGGGCTTTATCGGCCGTAACGGTGCGGGTAAAACAACCACATTGAAATGCATTATGAATTTAGTTCACGCTGACAGTGGTAATATCTCCGCATTTGATAAAGACATGAAGAAATATGAATTAGAGAATAAACAAAGAATTGGCTTTGCTTTAAGTGAACTCAATTACTACCCAAATAAAACAATTCGTCAGTTGATGAACGTCACTAAAAGATTTTATAAGCAATTCGATGAACAAAAGTTCAACGAAGCATGTCGCTTATTCAATTTAAATATTGATAAGAAATTAGAAGAACTCAGTAGTGGTATGAAGGTCAAGTTCTCTGTCGCTGTGGCTTTATCTCATCACGCTGAATTATTAATCTTAGATGAGCCAACATCTGGTCTAGATCCAGTTTCAAGAGAAGAAGTCTTAGATATCTTCCGTCAAATTGTTAAAAACAAAGATAGAGCGATTTTATTCTCCACCCATATCACAAGTGACTTAGATAAATGCGCTACTGATATTACTTATATTCATAATGGAGAAATCATCTATTCAGGTAAGAAGAAAGATTTCATTAATTCATATTTATTTATCAAAGATAAATCATTCAATAAAAACTTATTAAATGAATACATTTCTTATAAAGAACTTGATGACCATATCGAAGGTTTAATCAAGGCTGATAAAAAAGATGTCTTTATTGAAAACGGTATTGAACCAGTTGAACCAGATTTAGAACAAATCATGGTCTATATCGAAAGGAGCAAAGATCAAAATGAAAGCTTTAATTTATAAAGAACTCAAATTAGCGATGCATCCTATTTGCTATATCTTCGTCGCTTTATTCCCTTTAATGATTCTGATTCCTTCTTATCCATTAGGTATAGGATTCATCTATGTCTTAACATGTTATCCAATCTTATTTTTAGGCGCTAATAAGGGACAACAAAGTAACGATCTACTTTATTCAACATTATTACCAGTGCGTAAAAAAGATATCGTGATGGCGAGAATTATTACTGTTATCTTAATGCAAACAGCCTTCATCCTCATTATGTCTGCTTTATATCCAGTTGCTCGTATAGTTAATGAAGCAATCAGGCGAAGTTCGGCAAATCCAAGTGAATATACTTTTCCAGGTTTAGGATTAGATAGTTATGTTCTCGTTTTAGCAATAGCAATTATCGGCTACGCAATAGCGGACCTCATCTTCTTCCCGATTTACTACAAACACGGTAAATCCATCGTCATGTCAACATTATTCACCATCTTAGGATTTGTCGTTTATATTGGTATATTAACAATTGGTCTACCATATATCCCAGGATTATCAATCTTAAACGATATCCATATCGGTATCCAATTTGCGATACTAGGGGCCGCGATTCTCATCTCATTTGCCTTACATATCGTTGTTTATAAGGTATCATCGAAACGCTTAGAAAAAGTCGACTTCTAAAAAATAATCATCGATTCTTAAAAACTATCACATTATAAGTGGTAGTTTTTTGTTTACGCTAAACAAGAGCACCTAATTGTTATACAATTGATAATATGAAAAGAATACTTATTGCCTTATTTGGAACCGCGATACTTTTCTTTACCCTTGTTTTTACTTTTGGAACTTTATCTATTAAAAAAGGTGAGGAATTTAAAGTTGCAATGGTCACAGACTTTTCTGATGTTAATGACGCATCTTTTAACCAAGCTTGTTATGAAGGTGGTAAAGAATGGTGCAAAGCAAATGGCATTAAGTTCAATTACTATAAACCATCGAGTATCTCTTTAGCGGAACGTATTAAATCTATCAATTTAGCGATTGACCGTGGTTACGATGTCATCTTATGCCCTGGTTTTGCTCTTGGTGAAGCTGTCGCTGAAGTCGCTCCTAAACACCCTGATGTCAAATTTATTGGTTTAGATATTACAAAAGATGATTTCCCTCCAAATTTCACATTAACTGATAACATTACTGTTTATAACTATCGCGAAGATATCGCTGGTTATATTGCCGGCTATGGAGCGGTTAAAGAAGGTTTTACCAAGCTCAGTTATTTAGGTGGTATGCCTTCAGCATCAGTTATTAGATTTGGTTATGGCTATGTCCAAGGAATAGACGCTGCTGCTCAAGAACTAGCGACGAATGTGGAAATCCAATATGTTTATGGCGGTCAATTCTTTGGCGATAGTGAAATTTATAAATATGTCGATAACTTATACAAAGTCAATAAAACAGAAATTGTCTTTGCTTGTGGTGGAAGTATTTATACTTCAGTCGCTCTTGCGGCTAAAGAAAATAACGGCTATATGATTGGTGTTGATAGTGACCAAGCACCTATCATTGACCGTGATTATGAAGAAGGTATTTGCATTACCAGTGCGATGAAGGGTATCAAACAAACAGTTATCGATAAATTAGATGACTATTATTACAAAGGCAAATGGGAAAAAGATATTAATTATCTTGGCTTAGTATCTAGCGAAGAACCTGAACATAATTATGTGCAGTTACCACTTGCTACATGGCGGATGAAAAACTTTACGATAGAAGATTATAAAATCTTGCTTAAAGAAATTATGGATGGCACTAAGACTGTCTCTTCTGAAATCCAAGATTATCCAGTCGTTAGTGAATATACGAAAGTGAATTATCGAGGTTCAATTAAGTAATATGAAAGAAGTATACGCTATTGAAATGCTCGGTATCACCAAAAAGTTTGGCAATATTTTGGCAAATGATCATATTGATATTCGCTTAAAGAAAGGCCATATTTTAGCCTTATGCGGTGAAAATGGCGCGGGTAAGTCCACAATTATGTCCATTTTATTTGGCTTAATTGAACCAGATGAAGGTGTCATTAAAAAAGAAGGAAAAGTGGTTAATATCACTAATCCTAATGACGCTACTAGATTAAATATCGGCATGGTTCATCAACACTTTAAACTAGTGGATACTTTTACTGTTTTACAAAATATCATCCTTGGAGATGAAACTCTAAAAGAGTTTAGTGATAATCCAAACTTCTTTAAGAAGACATTTAATTATCTTAATAAACATCTTTTCAAAATCGTCGATTATAAAAAAGCTAGAGAAGAAGTTAATAAGATTATTAATCAATATGATTTACAAGTAGATTTAGATCAGAAAATCGAAGATATCTCTGTAGAAACACAACAAAAGGTTGAGATTATTAAAATGCTTTATCGTCAAAACGATATCTTGATTTTCGATGAGCCAACTGCTGTATTAACCGAACAAGAAATCCAAGACTTCTTACAAGTACTTAGAAATCTTAAAAAAGAAGGCAAATCGATTATCTTTATTTCCCATAAACTCAATGAAGTATTTGATGTTAGTGATGAAATCACTGTCATTAGAAAAGGACAATATATTGATACTTTAAAAACTAGTGAGACTACTAAAGAAGATATCTCAGCGTTAATGGTGGGAAGAAAAGTAAATGAGTCCGCTATAAAAGCTCAAATACAACCAGAAGAAGAAGTCTTAAGAGTGGAACATTTAACAATGCTCGATCCAATTAGCAAAAAGAAAGTTGTTAATGACATTTCTTTTAACGTTAGAAAAGGTGAAATCGTCACTCTTGCGGGTATTGATGGTAATGGGCAACAAGAAGTCATATACGGCATTACTGGCATTAAGAAAATACAAAGTGGCAATATCACTTTAGGTGGTAAAGATATTTCCACTCTTTCCATAAGAGAAAAGATTAAATCAGGTATCTCTCATATCCCAGAAGATAGACATAAACACGGTCTTGTTTTAGATTATTCAATCTATGAGAATTCAGTGTTAGATCGTTATTATGAAAATCAATTTTCTAAATATTTGTTCTTAAATGATAAGTCAATTAAGCAATATGGTGATGCTTTAATTGAAAAATATGATGTCCGTTCTAGTGGGGATGGTCACACAATTGTTAGAGGTCTATCAGGCGGTAATCAACAAAAGATTATTATCGGTCGAGAAATAGAACGTAATCAAGATTTATTAATTGCCGTGCAACCAACAAGAGGCTTAGATATCGGAGCGATTGAAGGCATTCATAATCTTTTGCTCAAGCAAAGAGAAAATAGAAAGGCTATCTTACTCGTCTCTCTTGAGCTCGATCAAGTCTTAGAGTTATCTGATCGTATTTTAGTCATGTATGAAGGTGAAATCGTTGGTGAATTATTACCTCAAGAAGTGAGCAAAGAAAAACTAGGTTTATATATGTCTGGCGCTAAAAAGGATAAGGTCAACGCTATAAAGGAGAATAAGCATGAATAAGATTAAGATGTTTTTCTCTTCGTTACTAAAAAAAGATGCCACTAAAACTGTCATCACATCTTTATGGTGTGCCTTAATCGGTTTGATATTAGGGTTTATTATTCTTTTATTTATCAACGCCAAAGAAGCTGCCTATGGCATGACTTCTGTTTTAGGTAATTATCTAATCTTTACTAATCCACAAGATAGATTAAATTATTTTGGACAAACATTAGCAAAAACTGCGCCATTAATCGCGATGAGTTTATCTATTCTTGTCTCTTATAAAGCGGGATTATTTAATCTCGGTGCCTCTGGTCAATATTCTATTGCAGTTATTGTCATTTCATTTTTAGGAATTGGTTTGAACTGGCCATGGTGGATAGTCATGATATTAGCGATGATATCTGCTTCAGTTTTTGCGATGATATCAGGTGCCTTAAAAGCTTATTTCAATGTTAACGAAGTTATTTCAGGTATTATGCTTAACTGGATAGCCTTATATCTCACTAATGGCATCCTTTCTAATAGCACAAATGTTTGGGATTCTGCTCACTCAGAAACATATACAATTTCTAATTCTTCTAATGCCTTTATTCCTTCAATTGGCTTAGACAAAGTATTTGCTGGTAACGCTATTGTGGGCTTAGGTATGGTTCTTATATTAATAGTGGTGGCGATTATTTTCATATTGTTTAAGAAAACAACAATTGGTTATGAGCTTAAAGCAACAGGATTAAATGGGGACGCCGCTGATTATGCTGGTATCAATAAGATTAAAAACATCTTCATAGCAACTGGTATATCCGGTGCTTTAGCAGGTTTAGCAGCGGTACTAAGCTTACAAAATGGCTTTACCGCATGGAAATTAGTTTCAACTCCACCTGAAATTGGCTTCCAAGGCATATCTTCTGCTTTCTTAGGAGGATTACATCCAATTGGAGTCATCTTCTCATCATATTTCATCGTTCATATTACCGAAGGTGGTTCGATGATTACTGATTTAGGTTTCTCTCCAGAAGTCGCATCAATCATGACCTCGGTCATCATCTATTTATCAGGCTTTGTAGTTTTTGTTAAAGAAGTGATGCATAAACATGAAATCAAAAACGAATTAAACAAATTAACTAGAGAAAAGGAGAATAAAGTATGATTGTCGTATTATCAACATTTTCATTTCTTTTAGCCTATATCTCTATTTTAACAATTAGCGCTTTTGGTGGCATGTTCTCCGAAAAGAGTGGTACTTTAGCTTTATCTCTTGAAGGAAGCATGACTTTTGGTGCCTTTGCTGCAGGTGTAGCGATGCATTTATTACCCGCTACTTTGCCTGATGCATTAAGCGCTCTAATTGTGATATTAATTGCTTTAATAAGTGCGGGTTTATTCTCTTTACTTTTAGCCTTAGCTTGTGTCACATTTAAAGCTAATCAAACATTAGTGGGTACCGCCTTAAATATCTTAAGTACCGCTGTAGCGGTAGTCTTAATTAAACATATCACCAGAACTGAGGCTTTACCTGTTGGTAATTCACGTCTTAATTTCACAAGATTCTATGAAATCTTCAATGTTGATATGTTTGGTATACAAGGCGTGAAATTTAATTGGTTGATACTTATTGTTTTAGTCCTCGTCCCAATAGTGTACTTACTCATTTATAAGACACAATACGGTTTAAGACTATCCGCTTGTGGTGAGAATCCATCAAGCGCCGATTCGTTAGGAATTAACGTTAGTAGAACTAGATATACTGGTATCGTTTTATCCGGTTTATTTGCGGGTTTAGGTGGTTTATTACTGATCACCATGAATGCTGAATGGGAATTCGCTAATGGGGCAAACGGCTTTGGCTATCTCGCTCTAGCGGTCTTAATCTTTGGTCAATGGAAACCTCTATACATTTTCCTAGGAGCGTTTATTTTCTCCATATTCAAAACATTATCAGTTGTTTATCCATCAATCGATATCTTAGCGAATTTAGGTATCTCTTCTTATTTCTATTTAGCGTTACCTTATGTTGTTTGCTTAGTGGTTTTAATCTTTACCAGCAAGAAAAATGCTGGTCCGAAAACCCTTGGTGAACCATATGATAAAGGGAAATTATCATAAGAAAAAAGACCTTGATGGTCTTTAGTCTTTATAGAACTTTAATTCATCGAAATATTTTTGAATGATTTCGTTGAATCTTTGATATAACTCGTCGTCTTTTTCTTTGCCAGCAAAGCCGATAGCTTTATATTCACCTCTTAAGCCTTTAACTTGGTTAACTTCTTCGTCGGTGAATTCAGAATTAGCAAGTAAGATTCTCGCTCTTTTAATGAGCTCTTCTTTCTTGGCTACTCTTTCATCAAAGACTTTTAACATTTCGCTGTGGCGTTCTTTTTTCTTTTCTTGGAATTCATCCATTACTTTGGTAAAGTCTTTCCATAAATATTCATCGCCTTTACCAGAATAACCAATTTCTTTCCATTCTTTTCTTAAAGCATCCATTTGAGCGTTGGCTTCTCTAATGTTTTCAACATTGATAACTTCTTTTGCTCTTTCGATGATGCTTTCTTTTTTCGCTCTTTTTTCAGCGTTGGCTTTATCTAATTCTTCAAAGTGGGCTCTCTTCTTCGCGTAGAAAGCATCTTTCACTTGTCTAAATTCATTCCAAAGTTCATCATCTTGCTCTTTAGTGGAACTACGTCCCGCTTTTTTAAATTCATCGCTCAATCTATCGAGTTCACGATTCGCGGCGATGATTTCTTTTTTATCTAATAACTTTTTCGCTGAAGCGATAATGCTTTTCTTTTCTTCATAAGGAGAAACGAGCAATTTTGGTTCTTTCTTGGAAAGTTCATTAAATAAGGCAATGGCTTTATTTGTTTCTTCTTGTTCTAAGAATGTATCTTCATCACGATCTGTGATGTATTTAAATTGTCTTCTTAATAGTTGAAGATCTTCATTTCTATCTTCTAAATTCTCACATTCGAGAAGTTCTTTTGCTAACGCAATAAATTCTTGTTTGGTCATATTATTCTCCAGGTTAATCCTTATATATTGTAAATGAGTATTTTCATAAATGTAACAAATATATCTTTTTTATATAAAAAGAGTCACAAAGACTCTCATTATTTGATGATAAAGTGGTGTGGGTCTAAGGCTCCACAAGTAGGATCAATATTGTAATTATCTTTAGCGTCTTTTGCGTCGATATAGTATTTGACTTCGTCGCCACTTTCTAAACCTTCAAAGACGAAAGTATAGTTAGTAGTTTCTAAATATTGGTTCATTGGCTTTTCGATATATTGACTATCGTTAATGGAGTAGTGGATAGTAACATTATCTAACTCCTCATTAGCGTAACTAACAACGTTAGTTTTAATGACATAATGTTCTTTTAAGTCAACTTCCCCATGGTACACTTCACGTGAATCGATAAAGACCATATTTTGATCAGGTACTTCGTGAGTGCGGCAGTGTAAGGCATCAGTATTCAAGAATTGACGACCATAGGTATCATTTGCAGAAAAGCCTTTTAAACCGATGACTTCATAGCCTGGTAAAGCTTCTTGATAAACTTTAATAGCGTTTTGATTATCAGTAGCGTTACTACCTAAAGGTAAGTAAACATGATTATTAGCGATTAATGAATTAGTGTAAGGGGCCACAACGTTGCCACCTTTTTCATCAACGCGGTAAATGCGGTAATTATAGCCATAGACACACTTCGTGTTCGCTAATTGGTTGGCCACTTGCTCATAGTATTGGTAGCGGCTATTAGTTTCTGGTAATCTTGCAACAATAATCTTATCAGGTGCAACAATCTTACCCCAGCAATCAATATGAGCGATATAGTCACCTTGTGGATCAATGGTAATGACATAATTATCAGTGCCTGTATATCTCTGCATTTGAGTCATAACTTTGTTACGGTTGTTGCTATTTTCTTGAATAACTAAATCATCACTAAAAGCGGTGCCACGTCCATCTTGCATTAAGTTACCACCGGTATGAGTGAGATACATTTTGTTATATGGAATATTGAAATATTCCGCTAAAGCACTAGGAACAGCATTTTGTTCATATCTAGGACGGTTATATGTAAAGTCAGTAATTGTTAATTGTTTTTCTTTGAAAACATAGAAAGGTGAGAAATCCCTAACCCAATATGCGTAATCGCTATCGATAGGCATATCAATAAATGTCACATTATCGGCATTAACGCCACCTCCAACAAGTTCGCTTCTTGCTTTAGTGATACGAGATTTATTGCTATTATCTGGATTGACTAATAACAAAACTTTATTAGTTTCAGCGATGCTCTTATAAACACTTAAAGGCATATTAATTGGATAGCACATCTTTACCATAGAGGCTGGTTCAAATTCCGCTGGCATTCTCATAGAGAATGTATCAATGGTTTCATAATTGGCTAATGGATCAACTGGTGCAATTGGTGTTGAAGAACTACTTGAACTAGATGAACTACTAGATTGACTTGATTGACTAGAAGATGAACTAGAAGAACTACTAGAACTCACACTAGAACTAATTGAAGATGAACTAGAACTAGACGAACTTGAACTGTTCGAAGAAGAAGCACTGCTACTAGAGTTAGGTGCTTGACTAGATGAAGCGCTTGATGAAGAAACACGAGAAGAACTACTCGAACTACTAGTAGTGGATGAACTGCTTATCGCGTTTGATGAACTACTAGCCGCTGATGATTGACTAGATTGTTGACTACTAGAAGTTTCTTTACTAGATGAGCTAGATTGAGAGTTGCTAGAACTAATAGTGGTGCTAGATGAATTTAAAACACTACTAGAAGAACTATTTTCACTGCTTGAAACATTAATAGTGGAACTCCCTAATGATGGCTCATTACTAGAACTAGCATCAAAACTAGAAATAGCAGGATGACACGAGACAAGCGCGACAGCGGTCAATATTGATACAACTGAAATGGTCTTTAAAGTTTTCATAGAAAAAATTATAAACCTTTTATTTTTAAAATTATATAGAAATATAATTAAAAAGAACCCCAGCTTTACCAGAGTTCTTTGTGATTATAAATTGATTCTTTTTCTGGATCGATATCCCTTAATTTTTTCGCAGGGTTACCGACATATATCGCGCCACTTTCTAAATCTTTAACAACTACAGAGCCGGCTCCTACAACGACATTATCATGAATTGTGACACCTGGAAGAATAGTGACATTGCCCGCTATCCAGCAATTATTACCGATAGTAATTGGTTTAGAATATTCTCTATTAGTTTCATAGCCACGCTCTTGATCAAAATAGATATTTCTTTCTTCCGCTAAATATGGATGCATTGCAGTTAAGATTGATACATTAGGGCCAAAGAAGCAGTTATCGCCAATAGTGACAGGGGAAACATCTAAGACCACTAAATTGAAATTGAAGTAGCAGTGTTTACCAATTTTAATGTTGCTACCATAGTCGACATAAACTGGTCCTCGAATAAAAGATGATTCATCAGCGTGAGGAAATAATTTCTTAAATATTTCAAGCTTTTGAGGATCGCCTTCTGCTAAAGAGTTATAGGCTAAATATAGTTTATTAGCCTCGATTCTTTCTTTGCACAAAATAGGATCGACTGAATCATATATTTTGCCTTGAAGCATTTTTTCTTTTTCGTTCATACCATCATTATAATATAGTTTGATAGAAACTGATTTAAAAAATATTTTAAATGGCATATTTTTATTGTAATCTTTTTGTATAGAGGAATTTTATTCAAGATAAATCGAGGTATTTTTTATGGTTGGAAAAAATAATGGCAAAAAAGTTATCAAATTTAGTTTATTGATGCTTTCAGCAGTTTGTATGTTCGTTTCAGGCTGTTCCAATAGCAACCCTTCAACAGTATCGAATGACCCTTCATACGATATTGTTAGACCAACATTCACACCAGATTATGATAATTATGGTGTTAATGAAAAACCATCTGGTGTCAACATGACATATTATTCGGATATTTATTCTCGTGGCTTCTCTTGGTTAACCGATGAAAACACAGAAGCTACTGAATTATATCTCGTTGAAAGTGATAAAGGCGAAGCCGCTGATTTCACTGATGCTCAATTAATTCAAGGCAAGAGTTTAAAATTATCTTATGATACATCTGGCAATATCACCGCTGAAGGATTAGACAAAGCCAAAGGTAGTGGTAACACTAAAGCCATGAATCTTATCTCACACAAAGTGCACGTCGAAAACCTCAAAAAAGGCGCAGCCTATAGTTATAAAATCGGTTCATCAGCGGGTTATTGTTATGGTGCTTTTATCGTAGAAAAAGAACAAGTAGAAACAATAACCGCAATTAACATGAGCGATGCCCAAACTAGAGATTTAAGTAAAACAAACGTTTGGAGAAACACTTTCGTTAAAGCGGTTGAAAAAGCGGGTAAAGGGTTAGATTTTGCTATCCATAATGGCGATCAATTCGACCAAAATAACGCTAGTGGTAATGATAAAGAACCATTTAGATTATTTAGATATTCCAAAGCCATTGATGTCATTCAAGATTATAAATTTGATATCCCATATATGACTTCTTCAGGCAACCACGAACCATCTTCTCCATATTCTCATTATATAATGAGTGATGTAAATTATGCTGGTTATGATTATAAAGGTGGCTATTACTCATATGACTTTGCTTATGCTCATTTTGTGGTGCTTAACACTAACACAGTGAACGATGAACAAATCAATTGGCTAAAGCAAGATCTAGACAGCGCCAAAGAGGCCAAATGGAAAATCGTTGCTATGCATATCTCTCCTTATTCAACGGGTGACCATAGCAATAAAACAGAGAATCAAAAAATCGTTGAAAAATTTACTCCAGTCTTCTCTGAAAAACATGTTGACCTTGTTTTACAAGCCCATGATCACATATATAACAAGACAAAAGCTTATCGCTGGGATGCAGCGGGTTATACAACAACATATGGAAACGATGAAGTCGTTAACTTAAACCCAGAAAAAGAAAAAGTTAATGATGTTGAATATGATAAAAATCCAAACGGCACATACTATGTGACTACAGGTGCTGCCGGTCATAGAACGGGCGCAGTTGAAAGTGATGGTATTTGGGCGGAAGTCGTTAAAGATGGCGATGAAGTCAAAGGCTTAAATCCTAGCAAAACATTCTTAAGTAATAAATATAAGAATGAATATGGTTATTTGACACAATCTAATCAATACGAATCATACAAATTCGGTAGTTATACTTCTAGTCAAGACTATAAAGCTGGCGATCCTGCAACAGGCAATGTTAACGCTCAGATGTTTGGTGTCTTAAATTTGAGTAAAACAACACTCAAGTATGATGCCTATACTGTAAATGGTGAAACAGTGAAATTATTTGACACATTAAATATTTTAAAAGCATAAAAAATCCTTTATAATAACCATTAGGAGATTACACTATGACAAACTTTCAAGTTTATAGAAAAACATTATCATTCTCATTGTTGATGTTTTTAGTTGACTTACTAATTTTAGTGGTCATCGGCGGTGGTGCCACCGCTGGTTTCTTTATTGGCTTCAATGCTGTTTCCGCTTCTGGTGATGCTCAATCTGTTGCTGGTATCGTCGGTTTATTAATCGGTTTCATCATTGGTATCATCGGCGCAGTTCTTATTAACATTTTCATTCTTAATAGAATTAAAGCCGCACAAATCGCAATGATGGTCAAGGGCGTGACAGAAGGTAGCTTACCAGATAAGACTTTCCACGCTGGTTTTGAAGAAGTTAAAGGCAGATTCGGTAGCATCACACTTTTCTTCTTTATCACAAATGCGATTAAGAGCATCTTTAGACAAATCGGTAGAGGTATTAATAAAGTGGGTACTGTTTTAGGCGGTAACACAGGTAATACCATTACATCCGCTATTGATTCCGCAATTCAAACATTAATCGGTTATTTATGCGATTGCTGTTTAGGTTGGATTCTCTTTAGAAAAGATCAAAACGCTGCTAGAGCGGGTTGTGAAGGTGCTGTTATCTTCTTTAGAAGTGGCAAAACCTTATTCCGTAATATCGGTAGAATCTTCGGTATGGGTATCTTATCGTTCCTCGTTATCGGTGGTGCATTATTTGGCCTTAACTACCTCATCTTCTCATCAGTTCCACAATTATCACAAGCTCTCTTTGAAGCTGTGCAAAAGATCATGACTGAAGATGGTGGTACAGTTCCAGAAATTCTTTCAACACCAGCTTTAGTTAATGTTGTCATTTCAATTTTCATCGCTGTCTTTATGTGGAGCGCATTACATAGCGTGTTAGTGAGACCATTCATCCTTGTCGGTGTTATGAGAAACTACATGGCCGCTGGTCAAGCTAGTATGCCAACTGAAGCTGAATTTGAAGAAGTTGCTAGAAAAGCACCAAAGCTCAGAAAACTTCAAGAAAAGATTCAATAATTAAAAAAGAATCAACAATAGGGGTAGAAAATCTACCCCTTTTATTTTATCCGTACTATAATTGAATTATCATCTGGAGGAAATTTTATGGCTTCAAAAGCAAATAAAGATTATTTTGGTTTATCTTGGATTGTGAGTTTAATTCTTGCAATCATCCCAATTACTTCTTGGATCTTCGGTTTTGTCACCAGATTTAAAGAAGGTCACTGGGTTTGTGCATTAGTCCGTATCTTCTTTGGTTGGAACATCATCTGGTTATTAGACTTAATCTGCATGATTTTCGCTCATCACATCTTCAAATTATTCTAATCAAAATATAACCAAACACAAGGCGGGCAAGTCCCGCTTTTTGTGTGTTATTCAAAAGGGTTATCAATTGTAAATTGAAATCAGTTTTGTTATAGTGTATGCGTTATGGAAAGAATCGACTACATTTTAGACTTTTGTAAAGAACTTGGAAAACAAATGATTGTCTCCGGGGCGAACATTGAACGCGTTAATATGACGATTGAAAGAATATGCCATGCTTATGGCCTTCATGATGTCACATGCGCTAATTTGTCAACTCGTATTTCCATCAGCGCAAAGGATGAACAAAAGCATTACGCTTCACGTCAAACAGATGTTCCTCCTCAAGCTTTAAATCTCGAAAGATTAAAAAAACTTAATAATTTATCATTCATCGTTACAGAGCAACTTCCAGAAGAATCAACATTACCTGATTTGCTTAAGCAAGTGAAATCAAATGACTTCCCATGGTGGGTCATCATGATTGGCTTTATCGTTGCAATGGCGATGTTAGCGAGAATGTTCAATGCTTATCCCGCTGAGATATTAATCGTTGAATTAAATACTTTGATTCTATTTGGTATATCACGTTTAATTACCAAAGTTCATATTAATAAAATCATTACTAATGCTATTAGTATGCTGGTTTGTTCGCTTATAGCGATGGCTTTTTATAAGCTGCATTTTATTGAGAATTTCTATGTTGTTATTATCACTAATGCCTTCTTCTTGATACCAGGTATTCCAATGATTAACTGTGCTCGAAATTTATTATGTGGCAATGAAATGAATGGCATTATCGATTTATTAAAAGTGCTATTAGAAGTGACTTCTATCGTTGCTGGATTAGCCGCTGCATACGCTTTATTAGGTGGCTTCTTAGATAATTCTTTATTAGAACCCGCTATTGAACAGTTAAATGCTAGAAGAGAAAACATGAATCAATTTGTTTCTTCTACTGAACTAGTGGTTTTAACTTTATTAGCTTCTGCTGGCTTTAGTATTGTCTTTAATATTCAATGGAAAGATTTACCATTTGCCGCAGCTGGTGGCATGATTGTTAGAATATTCTATATTTTGTTCCAATTAGCCTTACCAGATTATCGCTTTGTCTTCGTTGCTTTAGCAGCTTTCTTTGCGGCTTTGTATAGTGAAATCTTAGCGATCACTAAAAAAGAACCATCAACCTTATTCTTATATCCATCAATTGTTCCTTTAATCCCTGGCGATTTATTCTTCTATGTAGCGTTAGGACTAGTGTGGCAAAACCACCTATTAAAAGACTATGGACCATCATTAGTGCTCTCTTTAGTTGGTATTTCTTTAGGATTCGTCTTGTGTTCCACAATCGTGCACTATGTGAGAAAATTCAAATTCTTAAGGAAAACAACTGATGAAACAAAATAATCTCATCCTAGCGGTTAATGGCACTTTAATGCGTGGCTTAGAACTTGAGAATAATCTCAAGAATGTTAACGCTACTTTTTTAAAAGAATCTAAAACAGAAAAAGCTTATCGCTTATTTTCGATTAACGATCAATATCCAGCGATGATTAAAGTTGATGAAGGTGGTAACACTGTTGATGTTGAATTATATGCAATAAGCGAAGAAGGCATTAAAGAAATATTAAGTAAAGAACCTCCAGGCTTAACCATCAAAGAAATCACATTAATCAATGGTCAAAAAGTTCCAGGTGTGATTGGCTTACCTGAAATAACTAAAGGTCAAAAAGAAATTACCACCTATGGTGGTTGGAGAAACTATCTTAAAAGTAAGAAGGAAAATAAAATGAAGAAATTATTCTTATATTACTCATATACTGGTAATGGTGATTTAGTGGCTAAAGAAATGGAAAAAAGAGGTTTCGAACTTAGAAAAATCGACACATTTAAAAGACTTCCTAAATCTTTCTTTTGGTCAATGATGGTGGGTGGCTTTCAAGCTGGCTTATCTTTTAAAGCTAAATTAAAAGAATATGACAAAAACATTGAAGAATATGAACAAATTGTTATTGGTTCACCAATATGGAATGGGAAATTCCCTCCAGCGATTAATACCGTTCTTAAAACTTTGCCTTTAAAAGATAAAAACGTCTCGTTCTTATTTTATTCAGGTAGTGGTGAGGGAGCTAAAGCTCTTAAACGCATTAAAAAAGAATATCCAAACGCTCAATATGTCTTCCTTCAAGAACCTAAAAAGCATCCAGATGAATTAAATAAAATCAATTATTGATATGAAAATATTTGGAATAATTAGACGTGGCATTTTAATATTCTTACTCGTGGCTATCATCATTGTATGGGCCGTTTTAAAAACGAATGAAAATGTCGCTGAAGTTATTACACAAACAGTCGCTAAAGGATATGGTAAAGGACTAAGCTATGTAAGTGCGCTAGCGCCACATGTTTCTTTAACTGAATTATTATTTATTTTAATTGCCGTTTTAAGTATCTTCTTACTAGTTTTAGCGATAAGAGATTTTATCAAATTTAGACCATTTAAAGCTATTTGCCGAATATTAGATATTGCTCTTATGGTTTTAACTGTTGTTGCCCTTTATAGTGTTTCTTGCGAAGCGGCTTATAAACGTAAAAATATGCCCCTTCCTTATTATCAAGAAATCGTTAAACATGACCAATTTGTGCCTATTTATAATTATTTTGCTAATGATATCAATAACTGTATTGATAGTTTGGAATTTAATGAAAATGGCGACGTTAAAGAAATGCCTCTTAGCGATTTAACTAAAGAAATCAAAGAAGCCTATAAGATTATTGAGAACAACAAATATTTTTATGATCATTTTGGTAATGTTAAACCAATGTTATCTTCATTCTTATATCGTGAATTCCAAATTACTGGCGTGACGTTTAGTCCTTTAGCAGAGGCTAATATTAATACTTTAAATACGCATAGCGATATGCCTTTAACCGTGGCCCATGAATTAGCCCACACTAAAGGAGTGATGCGCGAAGATGACGCTAACAAATTAGCGTTCTATGTCTGTTTAAATAGCGATTCTCCATATTTAAGATATTCAGCCTACTGTGGTTATTTTGATCAATTAGAAGTCATCGCTTCATATTTAAAAGATGACGAAAAACCTTCTTTAGTGACAATTAAACCAGAATTATATAAGACAAGAAGTTACGTTTATAACTATTGGAAAAAGCATGACTTATTAAGAAATGTTGGTGATTTCTTTAATAACTTATATATCAAATCTAGTGGTGTAGAAGAAGGTACAGCTTCTTATACGATTGGCACTGATGATTATGAATATGATGATACTGTTAATGAATTAAGCCCATCAACTTATCAATCTTTATTCCTTGAAAAATATTATCGATAAAGTTGCATATCGTTAGAGAATAAATATTTAATCGCATACAATGTAACCATGAAAGAAAAACGAATTATTAAAAATCAAGATTTTACAGGCGAAAGAGCGTTGTTCATGACTAATAACGCTATTATAGAAAACGTCTTATTTCATGATGGCGAATCACCATTAAAAGAAAGCAGTGACTTGTTAGTCAATAAGTGCACATTCCAATGGAAATATCCTTTATGGTACACAAACAATGTTGAAGTGAATGAATCAACACTATTAGAAACCGCTAGAAGTGGCATCTGGTACGTTAATCATCTCAAGATGAATAAATGTCTCATCGAGGCTCCTAAGACCTTTAGAAGGTCATCTGATATAGAATTAAATGATTGTGAGTTAACTGATGCTTCTGAAACATTTTGGCAATGTCAAAATATCAAATTAAAAAAAGTTAAGGTCGCTGGCGATTACTTTATGATGAATTCAAGTGACGTTGAAATCGATAATCTAGTGCTTAACGGCAATTATTTCTTCGATGGTGGTAAGAACATCGTTATCAAGAATTCAATTCTTAACAGTAAAGATTCCTTTTGGAACGTGGAAAACGCGACTGTTATTAACTGCAAAATAAACGGTGAGTATTTAGGCTGGAATAGCAAGAATCTGACATTTATCAACTGTGAAATATCATCATTACAAGGCTTATGTTATATCAAAGGTTTAAAAATGATTAACTGCAAGTTACTTGATACATCATTATCTTTTGAATATTGTGAAGATATCGACGCTGAAATCGTTGATGAAATTGTCTCAGTTAAAAACCCAACAAGTGGTACAATTAAATGTAACGGAGTCAAAGAATTAATTATTGATGAGCATTCACGCGCCACAAAAGATTCATTTAAATTGATTATTAAATAATTATATGAAATATAATTTTGATAAGATTTCTAATCGTCGACATACTTCTTCAGAAAAATGGGATGTCAAAGATAACGAACTACCAATGTGGGTCGCTGATATGGATTTTATGGTGATGCCAGAAATTCAAGAAGCAATTATAAATGCCGCTAAAGATGGTAGCTATGGTTATTCATATCCTACTAAAGAAGTATTTGAAGCATACCAATATTGGTGGAAGTCTCGTCATGATTTAAATATCGATACTAATTCGATGATATTTGTTACAGGTGTGGTGGCCGCTCTTGATTCATTAGTGAGAGCGTTAACTAAAGAAAACGAAAACGTTTTAATTCTTTCACCTGTTTATAACAATTTCTTTACTGTTGTTACGAGTAACAATAGAAATCTTATTATCTCTAATCTTATTTATAAAGATGATAACTTCTTTATTGATTATGAAGACGTTGAACAAAAGATTAAAGACAATAATGTTAAATTATTTATCTTCTGCAATCCACATAACCCAGTTGGTAAGATTTGGTCTAAGGAAGAAATACAAAAAGTTTATGACATCACACATCGATATCATGTCCAAATGATTAGCGATGAAATTCACTGTGACATCGTTGAACCTGGATGTAACTATGTTCCCGCTTTAAGTGTTGCGGATGATATTATCACTTGCTTATCTCCTTCTAAAGTTTTCAATCTAGCGGGTATGCACAGCGCTCTTACCATAGTAAATGACAAACAACTAAAAGAAAGAATACAAAAAGCTTTCTATCACGATGATATTGGAGAAATATCTTATTTCGCTGTTCCTTCAACGATTACCGCCTTTACTAAAGGTGCAACATTCGTGGACGAACTCAACGAGTATTTATTAATAAATAAAAATTATATTAAGGATTATATAAAGAACAATTTGCCACACGTCAAATTAGTCTCTGGTCAAGCAACATATTTATTATGGCTTGATATCTCTTATTACAATATGTCAAGTGATGTCTTTGCTAAAAAGCTTAGAGAAGAAACTGGTTTATATATTAATGATGGTCTACATTATGGCCCTAATGGTGGTAATTTCATCAGAATGAATATCGCTACTAATTTAGAAAATGTTAAAGATGGCATGAATAGATTAAATAATTTTTTGAAAGGAAAATAACATGAGAAAAGATTTCGGATCACAAACATGGCTTTGCCCAATGCCTGTATTAATTATTGGTACATATAATGAGAAAGAGGAACCAGATGCAATGAATGCCGCCTGGGGTGGAACATATGATTATAATCAAATCATCATCTCTTTATCCTCACATCAAACAACAGATAACATTAGACTTAAAAAAGCATTCACAGTGAGTTTTGCCACTAAAGAGACAGTGACCGCTAGTGATTATGTTGGTATCGTTTCGTTTAAAGACGAACCAAACAAGATTAGCAAAAGTGGGCTTAAATATGAAAAGAGCAAACACGTTGATGCTCCAATCTTCACTAATTATCCTTTAACTTTAGAATGTGAATTAATTGAAATCATTAATGAAGGTGAAGGTGGTGGCAATGTCATCGCTAAAATCGCTAATGTTAGTGCTGATGAAAGCATCCTTGATAAGGACGGAAAAGTTGATCCAAATAAAGCACACTTCATTGCATTCGACGCTATCAAAGCGGAATATAAAAAAATCGGAGAAACAGTTGCCTTAGCATTTAGAGAAGGCGCTAAACTCAAATAAGAAAAAGGACCTTGATGGTCCTTATTTTCTTTCCATTACCATTTCTTTAGCGTATTCTAATTGCTTATCAGTAATCTTGCCTGAAGATATTAACGAAGCAATTTCGTATATCTTTTCATCTAAAGATAATTCTTTAATCGTGGTGTAGGTGCGGTTATTAGAAACGTTTTTAGAAATTCTAATATGGTGATCACTAAGACTTGCGACCTGTGGTAAGTGCGTAATAGTGATGACTTGATGATTATACGCAATCTCTTTAATCTTTTTAGCGACCTTACTAGCGACATCCCCACTGATACCAGTATCAATTTCATCGAAGATAATAGTTTTAATCTTTTGTGCTTTGATATAGAGAATCTTGATTGCTAACATGATACGGCTTAATTCACCACCTGAAACAACTTTTGCTAAAGGCTTAAGTCCTTCACCAATATTTGTTTCGATATAAAATTCCACAGTATCGATACCATTCTCATTAAAAATAGAAATATCGAGGTCTGGATCTTTTTCTTTACTATTGATTTGCACTTTGAAACGACATGATAACGCTAGTTCAGATAAGGTCTTTTCTAAATCTTTAGTAATACTTAAGCCAATATCTTCTCTAACTTTATGTAAATCATTAGCCCTTAAATATGTTTCTTCATAAAAAGTGGTTAATTTATCTTTTTCTTCTTTGAGGAGTATTGAATAATCTTCCTTATATTTTAGAAGCTCGTTTAATTCGGTCTCATAAGCAAGCAATTCTTCAAAAGTCTTATTATATTTTTTCTTTAAAGCGTTAATCGCATGACTTCTTTCAATCAAAGAATCTAAGCGGTTAGGGTCATAATTTAATTCATTAGCTTTATGTTTAATATCTTCAAAGATATCTTCTAATTCGTAATAAGCATTATCCAAACGTGATAAGTAGTCTTGATATTCGTTTTGATATTCGGATAGCTTATTTATATTTTCTTTAATAGTGTAGATGTTACTTAAAGAATCACCATCCATTAATTCTTTACTTTCCATCAATAAGGAATAAATCTTATCGTAATTCTCTAATAATGAGATTTCAGAATTGATATCTTCTTCTTCGTTTTCATATAGCCCTAAAGCCTTAATTTCCTTATAAGCA
>CACYSA010000018.1 GCA_902777015.1 uncultured Erysipelotrichaceae bacterium
CATATAAAAAGCCCGGAAAATGATATTCCGAGCTATTTACTACCCCCTTTAAGTTTGGAGGATTCTCATTTAGTCCCCCCTAAAATTTGGGGCGCCTTACTTTTTATGGTGCGCGAGATGAGAATCGAACTCACACAGGGATCCCTATACGCCCCTCAAACGTACGCGTCTACCAGTTCCGCCACTCGCGCATCAAACTGCTTGATTATTGTAAGAAATCGCAACATAAAAAACAAGCACAAATTATAGAAGATACAAAAAGAGCGCTTTTTTAAGCGCCCTAATTGTTAATTAATTAACTTAATTATTTCTTTTTGCCTTTGGCCATGAAATCAGCAGCGGCAGGTAAAATAGCGATAACACCAGCAGCAATAGCAAGGATACCACCGATAACCCAACCAGCACCGATAGCAGCACCGTCAGCAACGTCTCTGCCGTTAGCACCATAAACTGTTGCAACGACTAAGAACATAAAGACGCCTGCTAAAACGAATGCACAAACGGCGATGAGGTTTAATAAACCTGCGAATTTTTGAAGTGCGTTGATCTTGAGTAATGGTAAAACGATACCTAAGCAGACAATGATTAAACCAGCTAATAAAAGAATCCAGCCGATTAAAGAAGTGACTGATAAGATAATTTTGCCATCGCTGTTAGCGAACCATAAGATTTCAGCAGCAGATAAATCTGAACCTTTACCAAAAATGGCGTTGATACCATTTAAGTTGGTGGTGGATGTGCTACCTAATAATTTGGTTGTGCCAACGACTGCAGGAGTGGCCATCATTAGAATAAAACCAACAGCTGCTAATGCTAAAGAAATAATCCCAGCAAATTGTAAGAATTTTTTCATTATGAAATTCTCCCTTTCCTATAACATTATTTTAGTTTTTATATATTTAAAATTAAAGAAAAAATGCACATTTTTGTGCATGTCTTTTTCAAAGGACTAAATCGTTATTGTTCTTCGACCTTTTTATCTCTTTTTATTAACCAATAAATAATAATGAAAATATAGATACCAACCATTGGAGGAACGAATAACCAAGATAGAACTGTATACATGTTAGTCATTAAAGCATTAGTGGTGCCATATATTTTGATAACGCCAATAAAAATGCTGCGCATTGTAATAATGCCGACACCAAAATGATAAGCCGCTGCTGTTAAAAAACCAGGCACTTTAGTTATTGGAAGAAATCTAAGAGCGGCATACATACCAACACCAAGCACTAATGGATAGCGCCATGCAAAAGCCATTTCGAAAGCAAAGACATTGTTGCTATTTAATTCATAAATAAAACCAAAAAGCGCAGTGAAAAGAGTAATACCAATATAGATAATGAGTGTTCTAAGAACTTGTTTATTGTTCTTTTCCGATATAAACAATGTCACTCACCTCTCTTTGCTTAACTGATGGATCACCCTGTAATTGACCAGGAGTATTAATTAAATGTGCTAGACCATTAGCATTACCAGTGCCGTCATCAAGCCACATGGTAGCGGAGCCACCTCCATCGAGGTTATAGGCTGTTTCACAGTGTAAGTCTTTCATGATATTAGCTAAGGTATATAAAGAGATACCTCTACTTTCATTATTTCTACCATCAGACACGACGAAATAGTAGTGGCCAGGAGAAGATATACCAATCGCACATCTTTGGTTACGATTGCCACTTAATGCTACACCAACTTCATCTCTTTCAGTCACTGTAACTTCATTCTTATTGACTAATGCAGGACCAAAAGAGAAGACATGTAATGGGTTTTGCTCTAAAACTTGCTCAAAAGATGTCTCTCTTTCATCAATGATTTCAAATGTCCCATCTTTCTTAACGATTAAGTCTTCAGGTTTCTTTCTTTCTAAGTTTTTAGTGGATCTAAATTGACCAGGAGTAAGGTTACCATTTCTAATAACGTAGCCACCTTCTTGAGAGCCATATGTATCGCCGTTTATACCAAGGATACCTTTCTTTCTTTTACAAATGTCGCTAGTTCTCTCTTTGATGTTTTGCCCAAATTGATCTTTAGCTAAAGCGGTCTTGAAATATCCAAGGTTTTTAATTCTAATATCTGCGACATAATATGTTGTGGTATCAGCGTCATCTCTATGAGTGGAGATATCAATATAGATATCTGAATCAGAATAATGCTTCCATTCAGTAAATTCTTTAGTAGGCGTAAATAAAGCCTCAATTTGTTCCGCAGTCAAACCTTCATAATATTGATGTTCACTTGGAACAACTGTCGGTGTTGATGAAGTAGAAGAACTGCTAGAAGAACTGCTAGTTTTAGAATCTTTACTAGATTTACTAGATGATGGATTAGATGAAGAAGACGCTGTTGGTCCTAATGGAATATCATAAGTTGACGAGAAAGTGATCTTTTTAGCGTTTTTCACGACTACAAAGGTATCAAGAAAAGAATAGCTAGCAAAAGCTGTACCAGTGATAGCGAAAGCTAATGGAATGATAAGCGCTAATTTCTTCACTTCTTTTGTCTCCTTCTAAAGACAAATAGTCTTTGGATAATCCAACTAACTATAAACATTGTACCTTCTACAAGAATCTTCGCAAGATATTCATTCATACCAGCGTTCTTAACAAGTAACCATAAGAATAATGAGTTGCATCCTAAGATGAATAGAGCAAGCAATGTATATTCAATTATTGCTTTCCAAATGTTTTGTTTGCTCTTAAAAACGATTTTGTAATTAATTGTGAAATTAACAGAAGCACTAACAATACGGGCAATAACATTACGCGCTACTAACCAATATTCCCATGGATTAGGAATTAGTGATAACAAAGCAAACATGCCATAGTCAACACCAAAACCAATCATAGATGAAGCGGAGAACTTCAATACTTCAATAAAGATTTTCATCGTATCCTTGAAAGGATTGTAATGAGTTCCAGCGTTGTTATTGATATATATTGTTTCGATTTTAACTTCGATAATTGGAATGCTTTCTCTAATTACTTCAAGAAGAACGTTCATTTCATATTCATAACGTTCGCCTTTAACGTTAATCATGATGTCTAATAAATTAGAATTAAACGCTCTTAAACCAGTTTGAGTATCATAAATCTTATGGTGAGTGGAAATCAAAAAAGATAGTCTCGCCATAAAATTACCAAAACGACTCTTACGCGGTGCTTTTTTATCAAATTGTCTGCTACCTAATATCAAAGAATATTGTTCACGTTTTTCACATTCTTCACAAATTCTAATCGCGTCACTAACTTTGTGTTGTCCATCAGAATCTAACGTCACGACAGTGCATTGACCAAAATTTTCTTTAATATATTTAAGCCCATGTTTTAAAGCGTGGCCTTTACCACCGTTTTGCTCATATGAAAGGTAGTGGACTTCTTCTGGAAGTTGACCAAAAACAACATTATATTCAGGTTTACTACCATCATTAACCACAACCACATTAAAGTTGTTACTCAATAATTCTTTTACGACATCAAGTAAAATCAAATCTGGTTCGTAAGAAGGAATCAATGCTACTCTCATGTTTTCTGGTTTGACTATATTATAGGAACCTAAAATATAACTTAAATAGTAGCAATCGGTTTCAAATAACTAGATAATCATGCGATATATAGTAAAAAATGCCTTACTTGGCATCTTTTACTTGATTGCCTTTGCGACGATAGAGAATGAATTTTCTTGTGAAATAATTCCAAATCAATCCCACAAGTGTTTTTAAGAAGAACGCTAAGAAATATAACCAGAACAAGGCATCTCCCCAGAATGTGAACTGTAAGATGTATTTGATCGTGGCATCGTTAATATTTACATGTGCGGTATTTTGGAAAATGACACGGCATAATTCATAAGTGCCATAGCTTAAACCATAAGCAATCGCGCTGAAGATAACGAATAAAATAATGAATCTCGCGGACTTAGTGACGTTTCTATCTTGCTTTCCTTTAAACACCCAGAATGTTGATAAAATGTAGTTTAAAATAACACCGACGATAAAACCCGCTAATAATGAGATAGCGGATTGTGCGGTATTTGGTAAACCTTCAGTTATTTTTAAGAATAACGAAGTAGTTAAGAAGTCCGCAATTGCGCAGACAGCACCAGTAATGAGGAACTTAATGAGTTCCCAAGTATTTTGTTTTTTATCCATAATTTTATAATCCTAACATTGGACCAAATAAGAAAGTCCACAATAAGAAATAAGTGAGTAATGTAATAACGTCAACTAATGTTGTGGTGAAAGGACCACAAACAACAGCAGGATCTAATTTAATCTTTTTAGCTAAGAATGGAAGCATACAAGCAACCATACGAGAAACGATCATTGCAACAAACAATGTAGAAGCAATCAAACCAGAAACAACTAATT
The DNA here is from genome assembly GCA_902777015.1 of uncultured Erysipelotrichaceae bacterium. Taxonomy (GTDB): domain Bacteria; phylum Bacillota_I; class Bacilli_A; order RFN20; family CAG-826; genus RUG14515. The sequence goes on from CACYSA010000018.1 coordinate 4,367, forward strand.
TAACAGCCATCGGCGATAGAACTAAACCAAATTTTTCACGAACTTGATCAATAGATTCCGCAACATTAGCGATACCAACGCTTGTTTCAAATAAAATCCATGCGAATGCAAATGCACCAACGATACCAGCGATACATAAAGCGACACGTAATTCTTTCCATAAAACACGCTTGAAGTCACCTTTTTCAAATTCGTCCAAAGAGATAGAACGAACGATAAGGGTAGTGGTTTGACCACCGGCATTACCACCAGCGTCAGTCACTAATGACATAAAGAATGATAATAAGGTAAGAGAAGCAATCGCACCTTCAAAACGAGAAATGATTAAGGTTGAGAACATTTGTAAAATAATCAAAATGATAATCCATGGTACGCATTTTAGAACCAATTTATAGACAGGGGTCTTTAAATATGGCTCATCCATGTTAGAGATTTGATTTAAGTGAGCGATATCTTCAGTGGCTTCTTCAACGATGATGTCGACGACGTCATCGATGGTGATGATACCGATAATCTTATTTTCATTATTAACAACCGCCATAGCGTTAAGGTCATAACGTTTGAACATGTTAGCGACTTCTTCTTGGTCGTCATTCACATTACATGTCACAAAGTCACGGTCCATCACATCACTTAAGACTTCGTCATCTTTAGCGAAGATCAAATCATCCAAGTTAATGGTACCTTTTAAATTACGTTTAGCGTCTCTAACGAAAACGGTATAAACAGTTTCTGCGTCTTTACCACGCTGACGAATAATCTTCAAAGCTTCTTTAACTGTTAAAGTATCTTTCATATCGAGATATTCAGTGGTCATAACTGAACCAGCGGTGTTTTCTTTGTAGTTTAAAAGGTTATTGACGTCTTTTCTTAAATCAGCAGGGCATGCTTTTAATACTCTACTCACAACATTAGCAGGCATCTCTTCCAAGGTATCAACGATATCGTCAGCGAAAGAGTTGTCTAATAATTCAATCAATTGCTTATCAGTGAAAGCATTGATGATCATCTCTTGTTGTTCATTAGTTAATTCGGTAAAGAAATCACTAGTGTATTCACTATTAACTGTTCTAAATATATAAAGAAAAACAGCGGCGTCTTCAACTTCATCTAATGCTTCCGCAATATCGATGTTAGGAGTCACTTCGAAAATTTCTTTTAATTCTTTAGCATTACGATTTTTTACCGCGGCAAGAATACGATCAGTTAATAATTCTTCGTTGATTTCTTCCATGAAATTTTCCTCGCCTTAATTTTGCACACAAATTAGATTATTGCAACAAAAAATAAATTTATTTTCATTTTTAATGAATTATGAAAAGAACTTTGTTAGAATACTATTCGCAAGAAAGAAGGCAATTTCATGAAAGAAATTTTAGTTGAAACAAGTGCTCGTCACATCCACGTGACAGAAGAACAATTCAAAATATTATTGTTGGTCCAAAGAAAACAATCGCTAATGTTTCCATCCTCGGACCTTTCAGAAAAGCTGGTCAAGTCGAAGTCAGCGCTACTGATGCTCGTACATTAGGTGTTCCAGCCGTCATTAGAGAATCTGGTGATTTAGCTGGTACCCCAGGTATCAAATTAGTTGGTCCTGCTGGTGAACTCGAATTAGCAGAAGGCTGCATCGTTGCTAAAAGACATATCCATATGACTCCAGCAGACGCTAAAGAATTTGGCGTTGAAAATGGTCAAATCGTTAAATTAGAAGTTAACTGCCCAGGCAGAAGCTTAATCTTTGGTGATGTCGTTGTTCGTGTTAGAGACGACTTCGCATTAGCGTGCCACGTAATGCTGCTGGCTGTGCTGGTACAGTTTACGGTAAATTAATTAAATAATTATGGAAACAATCACATTCAAACCAAACAATGTCTGTTCAAGAGAAATGATTATTGAACATGAAGATGGTGTTATTAAACACGCCACAATAGTGGGAGGTTGCCAAGGCAACACCCAAGGTCTTTGTCGTTTAATTGAAGGCATGAAAATTGATGATGTGATTGAAAAGCTTAAAGGTATTAAATGCCGTGGTTCTAGAACAGGTCAAACATCTTGTCCTGAACAACTAGCCTTAGGCCTTGAAGCAAATAGATAACTAAAATATCAAAAATGACAGGCGTAAGCCTGTTTTTTATTTTGCTTAAACTTTGATATTTTTTTTGGACAAAAATGGTTTCCCCCTCCTACTTAAACAATTGAGGGCGCTTATAAGAAAGAGGAGAGCGATATGCCAAAAAGAAAAAACGAAAGGCCATTTAAGGCTAGAAAATGGAATAGACAATTCAAATTTTACCATATAAGGCCTCTAATCATTTTTTGCTTGGAGTAGCCAAAAGAGGAAACACCATAGCAGGACACGATATTACAACTCACCCATCGCTAACTAAAGACGGCAAACCAAGAAAAAAGTATTTGTTGTTAAATCAAAATCCAAATCGACTTGATGAAAGATTAAGTTATATCGACAAGAAATTTAGGAATGATATTCAGTTACGCTTTGCCGACACTTTGCAAAGAAGACTCACCATAAAAAAGAAATGGAAGCTAGATAAAGTAAGCAAAAAGGTGATAAAGAAACTTGATCGCAAAAAAATAAAAATCCGCACAACTCCATCTAGGCATTAAGCTTCGATATCTCTGCGGATAAAAATATTTAAGCAAAAATGATGCTAATAGTCAACATAAAATACAGTTGATATTTTAGTAAAAAAATATATAATAGTTGTGCTTATCAAGAATCACGTAATAGAGAATGTAAGAACGTGATAGCAACTCTCAATCGAGTAAGTGCTCTTCTCTAGCAAGGTTCCCACAACCTTGAACGATAAGATGAAGGAAAAAGATAAACCCTTCCATGAATGTGGGAGGGTTTTGTTTATATTAGGAGAATTGGCAATGGCAAAAGAAAAAATCTTATTTACTTCAGAATCAGTGAGTGAAGGACACCCAGATAAGGTGTGCGATCAAATCGCAGACGCTATTTTGGATGCATGTTTAAAAGAGGATAAAAACGCGAGAGTGGCTTGTGAAGTTTTCGCTAGTAACAATTTCGTTCTTATCGGTGGGGAAATCACATGCAAAGTCCAACCAAATTATGTCCAAATCGTTAAAGATGTTTTAAAAGACATTGGTTACGATAGACCAGAACTCGGTACTGACTACCATACAGTTGAAGTAGTTGTGAAGGTTAAAGAACAATCACACGATATCTCTATTGGTGTCTCACAAAAGAAACCAGAAGATATCGGCGCGGGTGACCAAGGTATTATGTTCGGTTATGCCTCAAATGAAACTTCTGGATATATGCCATTAGCAATCTCCATTGCCCATAAATTAGTAAGAGAAGCCACTTCACAAAGAAAATCAGGCGCCTTCAAACACGCTCGCCCTGATATGAAGTCACAAGTGACTATCGATTATACTGATCCAACTAACGTTCGTATCGATACAATTTTAATGTCAGTTCAACACGATGATGGCATTGATTTAGAAGCATTCAAACAATACGCTGTTGAAAACATCATGAAGAAAGTTGCTGAATCATTTGGTTTAAATACCGATTTTAAAGTATTCTTCAATCCAACTGGTTTATTCGTCATCGGTGGTCCAACAGGTGATACTGGTGTCACTGGTCGTAAGATTATTGTTGATACCTATGGTGGCACATGTGAGCATGGTGGTGGCGCTTTCTCTGGTAAAGACCCAACAAAAGTTGATAGATCCGCAGCTTATATGGCAAGATATATCGCTAAAAACTTAGTGGCCGCAGGTATCGCTAATCGTTTAAGAGTGCAACTTAGCTACGCTATCGGTGTTAATGAACCATTATCCATTAACGTTAGAACATATAAAACATCAAAATATAGTGATGATTTAATTCTTTCTATTGTGAGAAAAGTTTTTGACTGCCGTCCTGGCATGATTATTAAACATTTCAATTTAACAGAACCATCTTTTAAATATCATGAATTAACTAACTATGGCCACTTTGGTAGACCAGACCTAGATTTACCTTGGGAAAAGTTAGATAAAGTTGAAGAAATTAAATCACTTTTGAAATAGGTTTATATTTATAAGTCCGATGACTTGGATTATAATAAAAGTAACTAAAACTTCTGTTTCATAATTTGGAAGGAGGTTACAACATATGAAATACCAAATTATCGGCAAAAACATCCAAGTTACGGACGGCATTACTTCTGCTATCGAGAAAAAGTTGTCTAAAATGGATAAGTTTTTTCTTATCAACGATGAAGTTGAATGTCGTGCTGTCGTCAGCGTCCATGGCGAAACTCAAAGAGTAGAAATTACAATTTTCTTACCTCAAATGCCATTACGTGCTGAAGTCGAAGATCAAGACTTATACGCCGCAATCGATTTAGCCATCGATAAACTCGTTGGTCAAATGCGCAAAGTCAAAACAAGAATGGACCGCAGTGGCAAATCCTCATTTGCGGAAGCAGTTCAATTCCAAGAATTACAAGAAGAAGAAGGCGACAAAGAACAAGATGTCGTCGTTAGAGCAAAATCATATTATTTGCAATCAATGAAAATTGATGAAGCCATTCTTAGAATGGAAGCCTTAGGTCATGATTTCTTCCTCTATTTAGACGAAGAAGATGACCGCATCAGTGTCGTTTATATCCGTCGTGATGGTGGATATGGCGTCATCCAAGCGGAGAATCCTATCGCCTAATCTAACAAAAATTAATAGAAGCGGAGTTTTCTCCGCTTTTTTTATATTTTAATGCGTAAGAAAAAATTGCATTAGATAGTGACAAACTTTTCCACGCGTGTATAATATAATGGCATGGCAAAATTACTAGCTATTGATTTAGACGGAACATTGTTTTATCCAAAAAGAATGACTCGTTGCATTTGTAAAAAGAATGTGAAGTTTTTACGTAGATGGATTGACGCTGGCAATAAAGTCGCATTAGTGACTTCAAGATCAACTCAATTCACTGATCGTTTAAAAAAAGAAATCCAAAGACCTGTTGATTTCATCACATGCTGTTCTAGTCAAATTATCGCTGACGATAAACTTATCTACGATAAAGCGATGCCTAATGCCGAAATTAAGCAAATCGTTCAAAGAATCGAAGAAACTTATGAACCAATCGCTTTCTTAATGACTAGTGAAAATCATCCATGTATTATCAAAACCGGTCGTAAGGTTGCCTTCTTCTATATCTGGTTCTATAAGATCTGGTGGTGGTTCCAATTCTCATATCGTGAACCATTCATCGCTGATAATGATTTATTCAATAAAGAACTAGAAAACTCAAGAGTGTTTAAAATCATGACATTCATCGGTCTTAAAAAGAAGAAAGCTTCTATTAGTAAGGAACTCAACAAAGAATTCAGAGAAAAATTCCCTGAAATCGAATGTTCCTGGACCGCACAAGTTAATGAACTAACCCCTGAGGGTTGTAATAAAGGTAATGGTGTAGAAAGATATTGCCAATTAATGGGCATCGATAAAGATGATGTCTATGTCGTTGGTGATTCTGGAAATGACATCACTATGTTCAACAAATATTATGAGCATAGCTACTGTATGAAGCGTGGCCATCCAAGTGCGAGGAAATACGCTAAAAACATTATTTCCAGGGTCTACAAATTAGAAAATCTTATTTTGGAAGGAGAAAAACATGAATAACTTTAGTTTATACACCTTTAGACTTTACCACTATTTATTAACCATCCGTGATACTTTGGAATATTCCATTAAAAGAGATCACACCGTGGAAGTCTATAACAATCGCAAAAAGATTCTCGAAGACAATTTACAAGAAGGCACACCTTTTGGTGATTTCCTTAAAAACAATGGGGAAGCCGGTGACAAAATCAGAGAAAAAGTTAAATCATTCATCGATGAGCTTTATTCTGAAAATAGCACAATCTTAATGCCTTCAGGCGACAACGTTCGCGTTGACTACGCTCAAATGGTTACCTTATTCGACATGACAGTGGGTTTAACCGAAACAATGAGAGACATCGTTTTCCAATACATTCAATATGGAATGAACAATAAGGAAATCGATAACCTCATGGTTAAATTAGTAAGTGAAGATGAAAAGATGTATCGTATCGTCTTATCAATGCTTACAATGAGAGTGTTTGAAGAATCATTCGCTGAATTCCAAAAAGTCATGAATGAATCTCAAGGAAAACCAACACCACAAAGCAACTTCATCGTCCAAAACGAACTTGCTAAATTAACAGGTTTCTTACGTTTCTCACGTCAACATGTTCACTGCACAGACAATGAAACATTAGACTTATTAGATGAAACATTACGTGTCTTAGAAATGACCGAGGGTAGAAGACAACGTCCAGACAACAAAGGTTTCAAAGAAATCTTTGATGACTTAAACAAGAAGCTCAATGATTGCACCGCAAAATATGAAGCTGCTTGGAAAGCTACCTACCAACAAGTTGTTGAAGAAGTCACTAAGAGCGCTAAACCAGCGGAATCCGCTAACTAAGGAGAGCTATTATGGCAAGCAAAAAGAAATTACCAGTTTCACCATTCGAACTCGTTTGGTATCCACTTTGTGGATTAGTCATCTTATGGGGTATCACTTATGTCGTTCTTGGCTTAGTAACCAAATATAACAACATTAGTGCCTTAACATCATTCGATGCTAGCTTCACAAAACTATTTGGTTTAAACCTCTACTTCTGGGGCTTAATCATCATCGCTATCGCTGTTGTTAGTGCCGTAGTAGTGATGCTCTTCTTTGCAAAACGTTATGATCGCGCTAGCGAAAGAGAACAACGTAGAAGTGCACGTCTTAACGCTTTAAAGAAAGAAGAAACAGTCGTTAGCGAACAAAAAGCTGAAGTCGTTGAACCAAAAGCGGAATAAGTTCTTCCAAAACAAAAAAATAAATGGGCTGAAAAGCCCTTTTATTGTGCTCAAAAAAGAATAAATATTAAACGTTAGTGCGGTAATATTCTTCTTTATCTAAAGCCATTTTCTTTTCTGCTTCTTTAAGCATATCTTGGAAAGACATGCTCTTGTCATCACAGTAGCAATAACCAATCGAACAGCTATAGAAAGTCTTACCTAAATTCGCTTTAATCTTCTTAATAATATATAAGAGTTCTTCTTCTAAACATGTATTAGAAATAATGATGAATTCATCACCCGCTAAACGATAGGCACACATATTACTTGGAGTGTACATTAAAACCGCTCTAGTAACAGTGACAACAGCTTTATCGCCTTCTTGATAACCGAGATTTTCATTTATTCTTCTTAAACCATCAATATTAAGCATGATAACGCCTCTAACAGTGTCGCCCATTTCAGCAACATCACGTTGATATGTTTCACGATTAAATAAACCAGTTAAAGTATCAATTTTTCCTTTTTCTATATAGACAAATAAATAATAAGTTAAGGTACATAAAGCGATAGTTGGATTCAAAATATGAATATCACCAGCCGCATTAAAGAATGTTTCAATGATGACCGCTGAAGTGACGAAGACAGTACAGACAATTAAAGTAATAGTGTGTCTTAAGTTTTTAGATTTTAACGAAGCGATAACGGACACTAGTAAGTATACTAGGTATAAAGCGGAAACGATATGCGCTGTAAAACGCAAATATCCAGCAAAGAATGATAATGATCCATCTTCGCTCTTTACGAAACCAAAAACAACAGTTTTAGTATTCGGGAATAAAGCGATACAGTAGATAATCGCATTTAGTAATAGTGGTAATAAAAGAAGGAAAGAATGCCTAATTGGCTTATTTCCTCTTGTGGTCATAATTAATAAAAAGATGCATGCCGGTCTAAAAACATAACCAAAGACCGCACAAATAAGAGCTAGAGGAATAATACCTTGCTCCTTTGCAATTATTTCAATCGTGCCCATAACTGCTAAAGAAAAAGCACAAGAAATAACAAGAATAGTGTATATGCTAATCCTTGGATGTTGTTTGAATCTTTGAATCGCCATTGTAATTAAAACAATGGATGTACATATCAATATGAAATTTTGAACGATAAAGTTCCCAACGATTTCCATATATAGTTATTATAGATAAAAGATTTATTTGTTTAAAACAAATTATTGATAATTTTACTAAATAGCAAGATTGTCATAAAAAAATTATCAAAACAATAACCTTTTTAAATGTATTACTATTTATGATAAAATAAATTAGTAATGTTGCTAATTACCTATAATAATGGCAAAAAAGAAGCATTTATCGATTTTATTATTCATTAAACTTCTAGGAGGTTAAGGTATGGAAATACAAATTACACACGGAAATGAAATGGTTGTGGCTTTATCTGGTAGATTAGACACAACCACATCCATAGAATTATCTAAACGTTTAGAGGCTGAAGAAATCAATGAACCATTAGTCATCTTTGATTTAAAAGAGACTGAATATATTTCTTCTGCTGGTCTTAGACTTTTACTTTATTGGAAAAAAGAATTAGCTAAGACAAAAAAAGCCATCGAGATTCATAATCTCAATAGTGTCTGCCAAGAAGTCTTTAAAGTGACTGGCTTTGGCAATATTCTAAACGTTAAATAGCATGAAATTTAGATTCCCCATCATTCTTAAAATCGCATTGCTTGGTCTATTAGTTTCCGCAATAGCTTCTAGTGTGGCTTTAACTATTTCTGGTATTAACCAAAATAACCGCAGTAAGACCACACTTATCAATAATATTGATATGTCACTCTATAGTGTTGACTATTCTTACACTAATGGTGAAGATGGGGCCAATCTTGTTGCACAGTTAAAAGAAGTCAAAGATTACGTTCAAAATACAATCTATAATAATCCTGAACTTCATGATGCTAAATTAGAAGACTTTGCTTCTTTTGAAGAATACGAAAAGACCTTCCAATCCTTCTCCCAATGGATATTTCCAGATGGCAAAATGATTATTGGTAGCCAACCCTATTTTAGTTTCAAAGCTGCCTATCGTGAATTAACACATATTATTTCTGAAGCACACCTCTCAAGTGGTGCACATGCCGCTTATGTTGCTTATCGCGAGGAAGTGAATGGGGAAAAACGATTAGTGTTTATTAACGATACACGTATCACTAATCCTGATCCAAAAAATGAATTCTATCATCTTCCTGGCAGCCATTATGTTTTCACAGAAAAAGATGAATACATAGATAAAAATGATGAAGATTATTTCGGTTATAAAATCAATGGTTATCTCACCCGATTAGTGCCTATCTATGATACAGAAGGCGATAAAGAAGAAGTAGCCTGTGTCTTTGTTGAATATGATTTAAAAACAATTTCCGACACTAATCTTCGTATCGTTTTAAACGAATTAACGATTCTTTCTATCGTCATGGTGGTGACAGTTGGCTTATATATGCTTATCGCCCATATGACGATTACTCGTAATTTAAATAAATTAACAAAAGCGACAGTTTCTATCTCTAATGATTTAAAAGAAAAGAAACCAATTGAACCAATTGTGTTGCAGTTCAAATCACATGATGAAATCGCCACTTTAGCCGATTCTTTTGACGTGATGGAATTAGAAATTGTTAATTATATTAACATCATCAAACAAGAAGCTAAAGAAAACGAAAGAAGAGAAGCGGAACTTGAAGTCGCTAGTAGCATTCAATTAAACGCTCTTCCTGATAAAGACTATCGTGATGATAATCTTAACTTAGCCGCTTTCATAAAACCCGCTAAAACAGTCGGTGGTGACTTCTATGATTATTTCTACAATAAAGATGAATTTATCGTCATCATTGCTGACGTCTCTGGTAAAGGCATTCCAGCGGCCATGTTCATGATGAAAGCTAAAACTTTATTAAAAGCTAAAATATTAAGTGGCCTACCACTTGTTGACGCTGTTAGTGAAGTTAATAAAGAATTAACCGCGAACAACGAATCATTATTGTTTGTTACTGCTTTTATCGCAGCTATTAACTTTAACAAGAACGAGATACATTACGTTAATGCTGGTCATGAAAAACCATACCTTATCCATCAAAATAAGGTCATTAAGCTAGATGGTGCATCTAATTTCGTATTAGGTGGAGAAGAAGATATCGTCTTTATTGAAGAAAAAGCTAAATTTGAAAAAGGTGACGCTTTCTTCACATTCACCGATGGCTTAAACGAATCTATTAACAAAAATGAAGAAGAGTTTGGCTATGATCGAGTTATTGAAACATTAAGCGAAAGTAGTGGTCTATCACTAAACGAAAGATTAGATTTATTTAATAACAAACTTAAAGAATTCGTCGGAAACGAAGAGCAATTCGATGACATCACAATGATTACATTATCTCGTAATGATGGTTCATACCATCTCCGTTATGAACAAAAAGATTATGCAGTCATTGATGACGCAATTAATAAATTCGAGGAGCACTTTGCCGATGTCGACGATGAGACTAGAGCCCACGTTGGTATCGCTTTAGATGAATTATTAAACAATTTAGTCTCCTATGAAAAAAGAGAAGATTTAATTATCGAACTTGATTTCAAAAAAGAAAAAGAAGGATTAAAAGTTGTCATCTCTTGTAATGGTGATGACTATGATCCATTTGCTAAACATAAAGAAAAATATCTTGAACACGATGATGAAGACATCGCTCCTGGAGGCTTTGGCGTTAAACTTGTTAAAACATTAAGCAAGAAATACGAATATCATTATCAAGATAATCACAGTTACATCACATTATATTTCTAAATAAAAACCAGAGACTTTAAATTCTCTGGCTTTTAATAATTAACAATTATTAATAATTATTTAATGTCATCAATACGTTCTTGGATTTTCTTGTCTAATTCAGCGTTTAAACCTTTTGTCCATTCAGGTTTTTTGCTATTGCTACCATCAGAGACTGCAACATAAGCTTTGCCACCTTCATAACCTTTGATGTATGTTTCACCGAAATCACTTAACAATTCACCAAGAGAAGCGGCTTCGATTTCAGGCATAACGGCAACCGAGAAACCAGCGCCCGCTTTATCTTCACAAACGATAATGAGATTGATGTAATCAACTTTTGGAGTGCCGTTAACTGTTAATTTGTCAACGGAAAGAGTAAATGGATTCTTATCAACGATCGCTTCATTACCGTATTTGAATGAAAGACCTAAGTCACCAAAGAAATCAAATCTCATTTGGTTTGCATTAAGGAATGTTAAATAATTACCTTCACTTGCAGGTGTTGATTGTTGTGTGGGTTCTGATCCAGAACCTTCGCCACCTTGTTTTTGTTGACAGCCTGCAAGTAATAAAGTGCCTGTCAACATAGTGACTGCTAAAATTTTTGTTAGTTTCATAAAATCTCCCTCTTTTATCTAACGAGAAAATATTACCTTTTTTTATTATAAAAGTCATAAGAAAATATTTAGACTGTTGTCTATTATTGTTTTAAAATACTTATATGAGCCCAAAAAGTGTATTTAACGCAACAGTATGTATATTAGGTTTTTTAATATTACTCGTTCACACTTTCAACCTCTTCATTAAAAAGGAAAGAAGAAAAGACGAGAACGCTTTATTAATTTTCTTTCTTTTCACAATGTTCCATTTTGCATCTTATTTCACATTTGTGATTGTTAAAGAACATTACACAAGCGATCCGTTCATCATGACTGTCTATACCATTTTCTACGTGATGAATAATGTGGAAGTGTTCTTATTTTATGGCTATCTTTCTAGCTATACTAAAGTGCCAATTAAAACAAGGAAAGTAGCGGACATCATCAATATGTCTTTATTCGTAACATTTGTTGCTAGTGACATTATAAATATCTTTTCAAGAGTTTATTTCACGTCAGTGGATGGCATTTATACGAGAAATAGCCTAATGATCTTATCACAAGGTTATCAATTCGTGATGTTAGCTCTTTCGTTTATTCTCGTTATTATTAATAAATCACTTAATAAGAGAGAAAAAGCTGCTTTCCATATTTATTGTTTATTACCATTAGTGGCAATTATTGTCCAAAACATTTTAGCAGGTTACGCTATTGCGTATGCTTCATTATTGCTCGCTATTGAAATATTGTTCGTATTCTTAAATGTGGAAAAGAATATCAAATTAAAAGAAGAACAAGAGAAACTAAAAGACGCTAATGTGAAGATTATGGTTTCACAAATACAGCCACACTTTACATATAACACCTTATCTTCTATTTCCACACTTATTCCTATTGATCCAGAAAAAGCGCAAAAAGCATTAGATGATTTCACTGATTATTTAAGAATGAATTTCTCAACATTGACGGCAACAAAACAAGTACCTTTTGATGATGAATTAAAGCATATTAAAACATATGTAAATTTAGAAAAACTAAGATTTAACGAAAGACTACATGTTATTTATGACATCAAGGTCACTAACTTCTTTGTTCCTCCTCTAAGCATCCAACCACTTGTTGAAAACGCTATTAAGCATGGTATATTAAAGAAATTTGAAGGTGGCACAGTTACCTTAAAAACATATGAAGATGAAAACTCATATATCGTGGAAGTTATCGATGATGGTGTGGGTTTTGATATGAATCAAATCGATTTTAATGGCAATAGGCATATTGGCCTAAATAATGTTAAACATCGCATTGCCACAATGAGTAATGGTGACATAAAGTTTGAAAGTACCCCTAACAAAGGAACAAAAGTTGTGGTACACTTATTAAAGTAGGTTTACATATGAAATTATTATTAGTGGATGACGAAGAGTTACAACTTTTAAGATTAAATAACGAAGTCAAAAAGGCTTTACCTGATAATGAAATCTTTTCTTATCAAAATCCTTTAGAGGCATTAAAAGAGAATAAACAAAGAAAGATTGATATCGCTTTTCTTGATATTGAAATGCCAGGAATGAATGGCATCCATCTCGCTAAAGAATTAAAGAAAATCAATCCATTAATTAATATCATTTTCGTTACCGCTTTTGATAGCTACGCAGTAGATGCTTATAAAATCCATGCTTCTGGTTATATATTTAAACCGGTTAAAGCGGATAAAATTAAAGAAGAAATCGAAGCTTTAAGATATCCAATAACTCTTAATTCTGATAAGAAATTACAAGTTAAATGCTTTGGTAATTTTGAAGTTTTCTATAATGGAGAGCCAATTCGTTTCTCATATAAAAAATCTAAAGAAGTTTTCGCTTATCTTATCGATAGAGAAGGAGCAGCGATTAACATTAACGAATTAAATGCCGTCTTATGGGAAGAAGATCACCCATCATATTTAAGAAACTTAATTGCTGACATCCAACAAACTCTTAAAAACATCGGTTGTGGTGACGTCTTTATTAAACGTCATAATGAATGTTATATCGATGTCGATAAAGTCGAGTGCGATGCCTATGAATATAAAAAAGATAATCCTAATGCGATCAGAATGTATCGCGGGGAATATATGATTCAATATTCTTGGCCATTCTTTGACGAAGACTAATTTGTGGCACTTTTGTGGCAGCCACTACTATAAAATAGTGGTGCAATGGATAAAAAAGTAAAATATATCTTAATGTATCAAGATGAAGAAGTTCTTTCTTTTCTTGTGACTTTTGGTGAAAGAAACGACATCGAAATATTAGAAAAATTAGACCATTTTGATAAAGCTCCATATGGTGTAAAAGAGAAAGAATTACCTCGAAGCATGAACATGGCGCTTTATAGATTTTTTAATGCCCGTTCAATACCACCCACTAGAAAAGATTATGAACAAATCATTAAATATACCGGCGTAAAAGATACCTTCGAATTGTCATTTAAGGGACATGGGTTATCGTTATCTAATCATTATTGGTATAGAAAAGAAGATGAACATTTAAAATACGCTGATATTAATTTCTTCACTAATAAGTGGGATGATAGCTTTGCTAAAGCGGTCTTAAGTGGCAATTATCAAGATTTACAAAATGTTGATTTAAATGTTCCTGATATTGTCACTGCTGGCTGGGGAGTTAAAGGCTGGTTATGTGAAGAATGTCCTAAATTATACAAAATGGGAATTGATAACGCTCATTCAGATGAATCTTTAGCGGAAGTTTTAGCCTCTAGATTAGCTAAGCGTATGTTTAAAGAAGATGAATCCGTCGAATATCAATTAAAAGAAATATATGGTCGTTATGCTTCTGTTTCTAAATGTATCATCGGAGTGGATGAGGAACTAGTTCCTCTATCAAATGTTCTTCCTCACGAACTATATAATCTCTATCGTGATAAAAACATTAACCGTGATGTTGAAGCTAAGTTCTTTGAAACTGTATCAAAAAGCACTCTTCCAGGTGCCTTTCAATTCTTTACTAAATTATCGTGCTTTAGAAGCTTATGCTTTGTGAATGATTTGCATTTTGATAATCTTTCTGCCATAAGAAACATTAAAACTAACGAAGTGAGACTCGCTCCAATACTTGATTTAGGTGGTGCTTTTGGTAGTTCCGCCAACGGGAAAAAGCAATTGAGTACCATTAATTTAGGCACATATATGCTCATTTATTTTGCCTATGGCAATCTCGATCCTAAATGGGACTATTCTTGGTATAATCCGGATTCTTTAATCGGTTTTGAAGACGATATCAAAGAACTATTATCAAAAAGTGAATTTTATACGCCACAACTAATAGATAACATCATTGATGTCTATACTCATCAAAAAAATTTCCTTGATGAGATGTGGCAAAACCAAAAAGAAGGTAAGAGTTAATAACTGGTTGTGTGGCACTTCTGTGGCAAAGTAATTGATAGTATTTAAGTAACACGGGGATATATTAATGATGAAAAAGGAATTATTAAAAGGCTTAACTGATGAGCAAATAAATATGGTCAAAGCTTGTGATGATATTAATGATTTAATGCAACTTGCTAAAGATGAAGGTGTTGAATTAACAGAAGAACAATTAACCGCTATTTCTGGTGGAGCTTGTTCAAATACCACAAGTAATAAGCCCAGAAAGCTTAAGTAAAACTAGTAATAAGTAAGGAAGTAGATTATATGTTTTATCGTTTGAAAGATAATGTCGCTTTAAGAAAATGGAGATATGTTGATCGCGCAGTCTATCTAAAAGGACAAGATCACGCTGTTGGTATTTCAAAAGAAGAATTTGAAATAGCGTTAAAGTGTGATGGTGAACATGATATTGCCCCTGATGCTCATATCGCTCATTTATTATCTATTAAATATATCGAACCATGTGAAAAAGGCCAAAAGCCAAGCGAATGGTCTAAATTTAAAGAATATGACAATTATTATTTCCCAAGAATGAATTTAATGATTACTGGGAAATGCAATCTTAATTGTTTACATTGTTTTAACGCTAAAGATAATGCCCCTTTAAATACAGAATTATCATATGAAGATATCATAAATATCTTAGATCAAGCTCGTGAAATAGGCATTCAAGCTTTTACGATTACCGGTGGTGAACCATTAGTGCACCCACGTTTCTTAGATATCGTTAGAGCAATTTATGAAAGAGATATGTTCATTTTTGAACTAAACACTAATGGTTTATTAATTACTCAAAAGATGCTTGATGTCTTTAAAGAACTACATTGTTATCCATTAATTAAAATCTCATTTGATGGTGTTGACTATCATAACTGGATTAGACAACATCCACAAGCGGAAGATCTAACTATTAAGGCGATTAAAAAATGTATCGCTAATGGCTTTAGAGTTAAAGCGCAAGTACAAGTCAACCGTAAAAACGTTGATGTGATGATGGATACCGCAAAACTATTAAACGAACTTGGTGTTGATGAAATGAGAATCATTAGAACAACAGAAGCACCAAGATGGGAAAAGAATTCTCCTCAATCAAGTTTAACTATCGAAGAATATTATGAAAGAATGCTTGAATTTGCAAAGCAATATATTTCTTCAGATATGGAAATGCTTATTGATATTTGGCAGTTTGTAAGACTAAATCCATTCGCTCATCGCGTGGAATTAATGCCTGTTGCTTGTAATAAAAAAGACTTCAACATCCGTATTCCTATGTGCAAAGGCAATAGAGGTATGATTGCTGTTTCTAGTAGTGGTGAAGTCGTTCCATGTTTACAAATGTCTGGTTACTTTATCGAAAAAGGCATTAGTTTAGGTAACTTATTCAAAACACCATTAAAAGAATTAGTAAAAGATAGTCCATATTTGAATTTAGCGATGGCGCCTTTATTCAAACAAATCATTGAAAATGATAAGTGTGCAAACTGCAAATATTACAAAGCTTGCACTGGTGGTTGTCCAGCTTTAGGACTTCTTTATTCAAAAGACGTCAACTTTTATCATGAAGATATTACCAAATGCATTTTCTTTGAAAATGGCTGGTATGAAAAAACTACAGAAGCTTTGAAAAAATGGAGATTACAAAATCCGTTAGATATTGATTGAAAAGTGTGACACTTTTGTGACAGCCACTTTGATACAATTACAATAGAAAGATATTTTTGCTCAAAAATATAGAGGATATGCCTTTATGAAAGAAAAAGAAAAACTCATCGAAGAAGATATCGAATTATCTGATGATCAGCTTGAAAATGTAACAGGTGGATTCCAACGTGAATTCAATCCTGATCTCAAAGCTATTCAAGATAAAATCGGTGTTGGTAAAACTTGCCCAAATTGCAATAGTAGAAAGATTACCACAACCTTTAGAACAAGAAGCGTTGCGACATGTGAATGTCAAGACTGCGGTTTTGTTTGGGAATCTCGCCCATACTAAACAATTCGATTATTAGATACTAAACAACGCCGCGAATAACGGCGTTTTAGATTGTATTGTAACAATCTAATTTATCACGTATAATATAATTATCTAACGATGAAAAAGAATAAAATTAGTGTCTCAAATCCAGATGAACTTAATAAGCATCTGCAGCATACTTCTCCATTCACATGGATTTCTTTAGGTTTAGTTGCCGCTGCATTATTAGGATTTTTTGCTTGGTCATTCATTTATAAAATCAAAATCAAGATTGCTGGTACTGCCACTGTCTTTAATGGTGAAGCCAGTTTAACTGTTAGAGATTCTGATGTTGGTAAATTAGCCGCTAACCAATTAGTAACAATCAACGATAAAGAAAGTCTTTTGACTTTTAGTGATAATAAACCTGTTGCCCATTTCGATGGATTAGAAAATGGCGAATATACTTTTACGATTGTCTTTGAAAAAAGACCAGTCGATTTCTTACTTGGTAAATAGCTATGAAAGAGATAAAGAAACCAAAGACAAAGGGAGTCGCTAATACCCCAATAGTAATGCAACTTGAAGCTCTTGAATGTGGAGCGGCATCTTTGACAATGGTCATGGCCTACTATGGCAAATGGGTCGCTCTTGAACAAGTGAGAGTGGACTGTGGTGTTTCTCGTAATGGCAGTAACGCTAAAAACATCTTAAGAGCGGCACAAAAATATGGTTTCAAAACAAAAGGCTTTGCCTATAACGTTGATAAACTTAGAAAAAAAGGCAAATTCCCTGGCATTATTCACTGGGGTGGTGGTCACTTTGTGGTCATCAATGGTTTTAGAGGAAATAAAGCCATCATTAATGACCCTGCTAAAGGTTTAGTGAAAGTTGATTTAAAAACATTTGATCAATTCTTTACTGGTATTTATCTAGAAATCGTTCCTGATGAAGGATTTGAACCAGGTGGTAAAAGAAAATCAATTTTAACATTCGCTAAGAGCAGACTAAAAGGCGCGATGGCCTTAATCATTTTCTTCTCTATAACGACAATCATTTTCTATTTATTTAGCATTATTAATCCGGTAATGAATCAGGTGTTTGTCGACTACCTGCTGGGTGGGGATAACCCTGAATGGCTATTACCGTTTATATTTATTTTTGCTGGTGTTGGTTTCTTACAAGTGCTCGTTACCATTATCCAATCCTTATATACATATAAGATTAGAGGTAAACTTGATTTAATCGGTTCAACATCATATATCTGGCGTATTTTACGTTTACCAATCGAATTCTTCTCACAAAGAATGGTTGGTGACTTACAAGCACGTCAATCAGAAAACGCTTCTATCGCGGAAACATTAGTTAATGTCTTCGCGCCATTATTATTCAATACCATCATGATCGTGGTTTATTTAGTCTTCATGCTTAATAAGAGCTGGATTTTAACTCTCATTGGTGTTGCCACAATCGTATTAAACGCTTTGATTTCACAATATATTTCAAAAGTTAGAGTTAATATTTCTAGAGTCCAAGCAAGAGACAACGCTAAATTATCAGCGATGACTTCTAAAGGCATTGAAATGGTGGAAACAATTAAATCTAATGGTGCTGAATCAGCATATTTTGCTTCCTGGAGTGAAGTACAAGAAAGCGCTGTCAGTGGCAAAATTAGAATGTCTAAAACAAATGCCTTCCTTGGTTTAATACCAGCGTTTGTTTCAATGCTTGCTAATTATTCCGTATTAATTCTTGGTGTTTATTACACAATTATTGGTCAATTCTCAGTTGGCTCTATTTTAGCTTTTCAAGGCTTATTATCCGCTTTTATGTCACCAGCTATGACAATCATTACAAGCGGTCAAACATTACAAGAAATGCGTACATCTATGGAAAGAGTGGATGACGTCCTTCAATATCCTCTTGATAAAAACGTTACAAGAGAAATCGAAACCGATGATTATTCCAAGATTAAAGGTAACCTCATTCTTAAAGATCTCACCTTCGGTTACTCTAGATTAGATAAACCAGTTTTATCCAACTTTAATTTAGAAATTAAACAAGGTCAAAAAATCGCTATCGTTGGTTCTACTGGTAGTGGTAAATCAACATTATCTAAATTGATATCTGGTTTATATTCTCCTTGGAGTGGTGAAATCATCTTCAATGGTAAAAAGATGGAAGAAATTGATCATGAAATTTTCACTTCCTCCATCGCGGTTGTCGACCAAGATATCACTCTTTATGAAGATACCATCATGAACAACCTTAAGATGTGGGATGAATCTATTGAAGATTACGAAGTAAAAATGGCGTGTAGAGATGCACAAATTCATAACCAAATCATGGCAAGAGAAGGTGGTTATAACGCTCCTGTTATTGAAGGTGGTAAAAACTTCTCTGGTGGCGAAAAGCAAAGATTAGAAATTGCCCGTTCTCTAGCAATGGATCCAAGTATCATCATCTTAGATGAAGCAACAAGCGCACTTGACGCTAAAACAGAATTTGATGTCGTTAAGGCAATCAAAGCTAGAGGTATTACAACAATCGTTATTGCCCATAGATTATCAACAATTAGAGATGCTGATTTAATTGTGGTCTTAGAAAGAGGCATTATCAAAGAACAAGGTACCCACGAACAATTAATGGCCTTAAAAGGTTCATATTATGAGCTGGTTACTAATGAATAATAGGAGAAAGGAGCAGGTATGGGTTGGTTTGAAGAACAAGTAAAGAAAAGAAAAAAACTCGATCAAAAAACATTCGAACAATCTTTTATGTCGCTTGCAGGATTGCATGTTGATAATCCAAACAATCTTAGTCAAGACGAATTAAGAGACAACTTTGCCATCTCACAAATTCTTTCTCACTTCCATCACCAAATGGTGGATATTCCTACTAAAATTAAAAGTTTTAATGAAAAATTAGATTACGCTATTAGACAGTGCAACATCGAATATCACAAAGTAGAATTAAATGATTCTTATTCTAGCAATGGTAAAGAGCCATTATTAATCTTTACTTTATTAAACAATATTCCAGTTGTCTTATTCCCAAAGAAAGACAAATATTATTACGTTAACTATTCAACAGGTAAAAAAGTTAAAATCGACGCAAATTTAGTTAATAGATTAGAAATCGAAGCATATAGCTTCTATCGTCCATTACCAAAGACAAAGATTAATATTAAAGAATATGTTAAATATATTTCTAAATCTGTTAGACCATTAGATTTAATTCTTTTACTCTTATTCTCCGCTGCTGCTTCTGGTGTTGGCTTATTAATGCCGTTCTTAACACAAAAATTAACTGGCGGAGTAGTGCAATCTAGAGACATTAATCAATTCATTATTATTTCTATATACGTTGTTTCTGCCGCGACAGGTCTATTATTAGTTAACGCAATAAAAGGCTTTGTTAATTCGCGGATTAGTATACGAATAGAAAAATCAGTCCAAGAAGCAACGATGATGCGTATGCTTAATTTACCAGCTTCATTCTTTAAAAAATATAATACTGGTGAATTAACAACGAGATTCGGAAGTGTAATTAGCTTAGCTAACATTATCATTTCTAGTGTCTTTATGACATTAGTATCTGCGATTATGTCATTTGCTTATTTGTTCCAATTAGTGGGCTTCGCGCCATCATTAATTCTTCCAGTTTTATTAATTCTTGTTGCCTCTTCTAGCTTTACAATTGCTATTTCTTTAATCCAAAAGAATTACACAAAGAAGTCTTTACAACTCACTTCTAGTGAAGCCGGTATCACTTATGAAATGATCAATGGTATCCAAAAGATCAGACTTTCTGGTTCTGAAAAAAGAGTGTTTGCTAAATGGGCAGGATATTATTCAAAATCTGCGAAAGTTAGATACCATCCTCCACTAATTTTAAGAATTGCCCCTGCCATTAGCATGTTAATCACCTTACTTGGCAACGTCCTTTTATATTTCGTTGCTAGTAAAAACAATATTGAAGTTGGTGATTATATGGCCTTCGTTTCTGCCTATGGTGTTCTTTCAGGTGCCTTTACCTCATTAACATCTGTTGTTTCTATCTTTTCTTCCATCAAACCTTTGTTTGATATGGCAAGACCAATCTTAGAAACTGAACCAGAAACAAATTTAGGTAAAAAACAAATTGAGAAGATCACTGGCAATATTGAATTAAAAGATGTCTGTTTCAAATATGAAGAAAATGGACCACTTATCTTAAATCACATGTCCTTAAACATTAAGGAAGGCGAATACATCGCTATTGTTGGTCAAACTGGCTGTGGCAAATCCACATTAGTAAGAATTCTTTTAGGCTTTGAAAAGCCATCAAGTGGTGGAGTTTATTTCGATGGTCAAAACATTGATGATATCGATTTAACTTCTTTAAGAAGAAACATTGGTACTGTTATGCAAAATGGCACATTATTCCACGCTGATATTTTATCTAATATCATCATCTCTTCTCCTGGCTTAGGTGAAAAAGAAGCTTGGGAAGCAGCGGAAATCGCTAATATCGCTAATGATATTAGAGAAATGCCAATGGGCATGGGTACAGTTATTTCTGAAGGTCAAGGTGGTATTTCTGGTGGTCAAAAGCAAAGAATCATGATTGCTAGAGCCATTATCCATAAACCAAAGGTTTTAATCTTTGATGAAGCCACTAGTGCGCTTGATAATAAAACTCAAAAGAGTATTACTGAATCCATTAATAAACTCAATTGTACAAGAATCGTCATTGCTCATAGATTATCCACAATTAAGAATGCTGATCGCATTTTAATGCTTGAAGGTGGTAAAATAATAGAAACAGGCGATTATCAAACATTGATTGATAAAAAAGGCAAATTTGCTGAACTCGTCGATAGACAGAGATTAGATAATAACAGCTAAAAGGAGAGATTTTATGCTTCATGAATTAAAAGACAACAAACTAATTATTTATTTAGAAGGTGAATTGAATTCTTCCAACTCTGAAGAAGTCGAACAAGAAATCGATGGCTATCTTGCTAGTGGTGGTTTCACCGGCATCATCTTTGATTTCGATAATTTAAAATACATTTCTTCTGCAGGTTTAAGAATTATTGCTAGAATCAAACAAAACTATGATGATTTGCTTTTAGATAAGATGTCATCAGATGTCTACGAAATCTTCGAAATGGTTGGTTTCACTGACATGATTGAAATCCATCGTAAATAAAATAAATGGATAACACAAAGGAAAACTATAAAAGAGATTATTACGATAACGAAGCTGATGCTAATAAGCAGATGAGTAACGTTAACGTCGCCGCTAGTATGCTAGCAATCGTTATCTGGCTTTTGTATTTGTTTAGAATATTCCTTATTCCGGATGAATTCTATCCGGTTGTGGTTATTTTATTCCCCACAATTTCTGTTATTTTAGCGATACCAATCTTTTTCATAAGAAATGATAAAGTAATTAGAAAGCCTTGGTATAAGTATTTTATTCTCGGTTCCTTATTAGCAGCGATTATTGCCCTTAATATTGCCGTTCCTAAGCATAGCTTATTGTTCTGGCCTTTCGCCATTTTAATCGCTAATCATTATTACAATCCTAAAGTCGGTAGAGTAGTTTACTTCATCACAATTGTCGCCATGGTTATATGCTTGTATTTAGGCATGTTTTTTGGTGAATTTGATGAGAATCTTTTTGGTGGTGGTGTCATTAAACCAGATGGTTCTATTGGCACAGTCGAATCACTTCAAGAAAGATTAGATTTATTAGAACAAAAGATTGCCGCTGGCGATAACCGTTATATTAAGGTTTTAGTGTTCTATTATTTCCCAAGGGCGGCTTGTGTCTCTTTATTCTTCATGGTTTCTAACTTATTAAATAAGCGTACATATAAACTTCTCGGTGACGAATTAAGAGCCCACGAAGAACAAGAAAAATCTCGTACAGAACTTAACGTTGCTAAAGATATCCAAGTTAACACTTTACCAAGCGAATATTCTTCAAGTAAAGAAGTCGAAATTATCGGTGAATTAAAAGCCGCTAAAGAGGTTGGTGGCGACCTTTATGATTATGTCGATATTGATGCTAACCACGTTGCTATTTTGATTGGCGACGTCTCAGGTAAAGGTGTTCCAGCGGCGATGTTTATGATGAAAACCATCACTTCGTTTAGAGATTTTGCTACCGCTAATAAAACGCCTTCTCAAATCTTAAAAGAGATTAACACTTCCATCATGAAGGGCAATAAAGCGGGCATGTTTGTCACTTGCTTTTTAGCGATTATTAATAAGAAGAATGGCAAGATGATCTATTCTAATGCTGGTCATAATCCACCAATTATCGGTGCTAATCATAATTTTGAATATTTAAAAGGCAGTCATGGTTTATTATTAGGCATCTTTAAAAACCCACCTTTAAAAGATGAAGAATATCAACTTAAAACAGGTGATAGTCTCACTCTTTATACGGACGGTATTACCGAAGCAAGAAATAGTGAAGGTGATTTCTTTGGTGAAAAGAGATTATTAGATACATTTAATAGTAAAGAATTTGGATCCACACTTGAATTCCATCATACTTTAAAAGAACAAATTGCTGGTTTCGTTAAAGATGCCCCACAAAGCGATGATATCACCTTTGTGACATTAAAATACCGTGGTGGCCGTTATTCTTATGTTGAAAAAGAATTTAATGGCACTAAAGAGAATATTCCTGACATGCTTGATTTTGTCAGTAATTTCGCTCAAGAACAAAACTTCCCAGAAAGTTTCACAAATAAATTATTAATCGTAGGCGACGAACTATTTTCTAATATTGTGAAACATGGTTATGAATATAAAGGTGGTTCAATTTTCTTAAGATTATTATTTAATGAAGATTTAAATGAATTTTATATGACAATTATTGATAAAGCTAAAAAGTTTAATCAATTAACTGTTGATATTCCAAAAGATGATAAAAAACCACGTATCGGTGGTTTTGGTATATCCATAGTTAAGAAGATTATGGATGGCTATGCCTATGACTATATCAACGGTAAAAACATTCTTCTTTTAAAGAAAAAGTTCTAAAAAGATAATGATTAACAAACCAATCCAAATTTTAAAACTAATGTATCTCGCCTTAAATAGGGAATGGGAAAAAGATAAAGATGAATTATTCGGTCTTTATCTTTCTGAGGCTGACCCGTTTTTGACTGGCGATGACAGTGCTGATTCTTCTATTTTTGCTGATTTCTTAAAGTGCTTTGAAAAATATGGCACTTACGATGAATTCGGTTACGATTTTATCTTGAAATATTTAACGAATTTAGACCCATATTATGGAGATATAAAGAAATATTTTTTGGATATTGATAAGAAAAAATATATTGAAGAATCTGAAAAGTATTCACAAAAAAGCGACATAGAAATAATTAAACTTAATCACTGGGAAAAATACTATCCTGGATTATTCAAATAAAATGTGAAAGAAACAAAAGCTCCTTTGGCTAAACATCTGGAGCATTTAATCTTATTTTTGTCTTCAATTGTCCGTACACTTACAGGTGTTTAAGTCCAATTGTCGATACACATACTTCTTCGACTAAAATCGCATCGCACTGTTGTTTTGGTCGAAAACTTTTTGTACTAGATATGTTTTGATATAAGGGTAATGATGTGCTAGAACGAAATCGCGAAAAATGTGTAAATACACAAAAAAGGCGAAAATATGATTTCTAGAAACAAATATCTTAGCCAACTTATAAACAATAAAAAGAGATTGATTTTAGTATTTAAATCTCGTGCCCGTCCAGATTTTTCACGGGGTTTTTATGTGTCCAGTTGCAAATTGGTTAAAGTTATATTCACAAGACCAAATATAGTGAAAAATGCCCAAAAATAATAAAAAAACACGCACTTTTTCGTACGTGTCTTGACAATCGATGATGCCCTTAATTGTCGGCACCCTAATATGTTTTAAGGTCCAATTGTCCGTACACGAATTTGCTCTCATAAAAAAAGAGGATGTTGTTTATCCCCTAGTTGATATAGATTCCGTATTTAAGCAGATGTTTAGTCTTTCTAATTAGGTATGGTTCCGTTTGAATCAGGATGTCATCATCCATAGAAGTGATGGAGGAAATATCACCAGCTTCCCCAAGAACGAAAGTGATATGATCTCTATCATGAATGATTAATTTTGTATAAGTGTAATTTTATATGGAATTTCTATCGTCTTTAAGAATAAGATTCTTAACTTAGTTACTAGAACGAAAACACATTATTCAATTAAGAAAAGTATAAACACCTACTTAATGTTAAAATACATCATCTCTTTAACATATTCTTCATCAATTACATTATATTGGAAGTTTTTATGTGAGGCATTCGCCTAACATAATAACAAAAAAGTCGGTTTTACCGACTTTTCTTATTATAAAGGTAAATCCTTCTTTTCAAATCTAATAGAACCCATTATATAGCCTGCTAATCCAACAATAACTAATATAATTAATTTATAAATCCAAGCATTACCACCATCTAGAATTGATACAACATCAAATAAAGAAATTAATGATACATAATTGAAATTATTTAAAGCAGAAATTCTAACAACTGAAGGAATTACTGGCGAACCAAATAAACCTAGCATTGTTGCAACTAAGAAAAACATAGAAATTCCACCACCTAATGCCATTGCCTTTTTACTTCTATCAAAGATACAAGATGTTAAATAATTAATACCTGAAATAGCAAATAGTGTTACAAATGCACCTAGGTTAATTAATATTAATTTTAAATATGTTAAATCAGTTGTAACATCAGCAATTGCAAAGCAAAT
>CACYSA010000019.1 GCA_902777015.1 uncultured Erysipelotrichaceae bacterium
CTTGATTTTTCGGGAAATCCCTATTCGGCGTGAGCCACCCCTTTACTCACATAAAACCTCCGCTCGCATATCCGAAAAACTGCAAGTTTCATCGGTCATGGTCAATATAACATTATATTTTTTCACGCGCAATACTAAATATTATTATTCCTATAAAAAATATTTAGAATATATCGATAATTTGTAAATATTCATTTTATTAAAATACAGATCAAACAATTAGTATTAAAAGGATATTTTAAAGAGTAAATGAAATGAATCAGTATTTATTTTTATTGCAACATATCTCTCTTTTTGATACTTTTTTGTTTAGAAAGCAAGAAAGGTGATTTGCAAAATGAAAAAACACGCACTAGTGTTAATCGTCTTTACTGTCCTTTCAACGAGTTGCCAAAAGAATAGTAGTATTCCTAGTAGCGAAGAAAAGGCAGATGCTGATAAGGGAAAAATTGTTTTACACTCAGACGTCCAAAGGGTCTTCTTATCTGGACCCCTTGAGAATGTGAATCTTTACGCTAGAGGAGCGGAAGAATTATCAAGGCCTTTAGCCCCAACATTTACTTGGGAAGAAGCAAAAGCGCCTTACACGGTATATCTTTCCGATAATTATAACTACTCTAACGCACTGACTTACTCCGTAGATGACGCTAAAATATCGTTTAGCAATCTAAAGATTAATACCAAATATTATTATCAAGTAATGTCTGGTGATGAAGTTATCAAACAGGATACCTTCGAAACGTCATCACAATTAGTGAGAAATTTATATATTTCCGGAGTAACAAACGCTCGTGACTTAGGTGGCTACACGACGAAGGAAGGTGTAGTTAAGCAAGGCGTCTTATTCCGTATGGGAAGACTTAATAAAAACGATGTTGAAGAAGTGGATGTGAGAATCACTTCTAAAGGCATCGACGCTATGATTAATGAATTAAAGGTGAAAACCGAGATTGATTTAAGAATGGTGGATAATAATGAAGTCGGTGGTTTGACTGAAGGAACAAGTGTTATTGGTAATAATGTTAAATATTATCAATGCCCAATGGATTACACCGAAACAATGGATAAAGGGGATAATGATAAATCCTTAAGAAAAGTATTTACTATCTTAGGTGATAAGAACAATTACCCAGCGTTCTTCCATTGCTCAATCGGTACAGATCGTACTGGTTATGTCGCTTGGTTAATTAATAGCATCCTTGGTGTTAGTGAAGATGATTTGTGGAGAGATTATCTCTTCTCAAACTTCGGTAATATCGGTGGTTTACGCGATAAGAGTTATATCGAAAACGGTTATGTCAAAATGATTAAAGAAACTGAAGGAAATTCTTTAAAAGAAAAGACAATTAACTTCTTACTTAAAAAAGGCGTAAAGCAACAAGACATCAATACTATTCAAGAAATGATGCTCAATAACGAAGATTAATGGTTGATTTAGTCCCAAATCCTTAACCGGATAAGGGACTTTTTTATTATTATCGAAACGTAGTGAAGATAAAAACCGGGTGCTATGCACGTGAGAATCGAAATAGCTTCCTGTGATGTGAAAAAAACCTCATGTTATAATCAAAAAGGCTGACAACCGTTTGATATAACAGGAGGTGTATCCATGGATGACGATTTAAGTTTATCACACACGAGGTGGAACTGTAAGTATCACATCGTGTTCATTATATTTTGGTATGAAAGTCTATCATGGAAGCAAACTAATTATTAAAAAACCGAATGTTAATGGCTCCAAAAAATATAATGATTATGGACCAGCTTTTTATCTAACTAGAGACTTAAGTAGCGCTCATGAGTGGGCGTGTAGAAATGGCTCCATTGGTTATGTGAACTCTTATGAATTCAACAATCGTGAATTAAAAGTTCTAGATTTGACTGATAAAAGTAAGTTTTCTGTTCTTAATTGGTTGGCGGTTTTAATGCATTATCGCGATTTAGATGATAGCTTTGTTAACAGCTTCAGTGCTCGTTTAGAGTTTTTAGAAAAGAATTATTTTATTGACGTTTTAAAATATGATTACGTTATTGGCTATCGCGCTGATGACGCATATTTTAGATTCCCGTTAGATTTCATCAGGGGCAACATTACTCTCGAACAACTTGAACAATCTTTTGAATTAGGGAAGCTAGGCGTCCAATATGTTTTAATTAGCCAAAGAGCGATTGATCGATTGACATATATTGAATCAGTTTTATCAGATGAAAAATACGTCGATAAATATTTTGAAAACGTTAGATCTGCAACAAAAAGATATGACTTATTATCTAAGGAAGCGGACGGAATTAGAATTCTTGACATCATGAAAGGACAATAAAATGATTTATCTTTCCGATGACTACGTTAATAAGTATCAAGATGCGCTGGGTTATGTTATTGGCAGGGCGATTAGTGAAGGATTTGCTCCTCGACACATCGAAAAAGCAATTGCCTATTCATCTCCTTTTTCTATGTTTGAAAAGTCTAATATTACTGATATCGCTTTTTCGTCATATGAAAAGCTGTATGAGACTATTTTTGATACGAAATATATCAATGAATATAAGTATAATCCTTATGATTGCTTTGGTTGGCTAGGGTATACATATATCCGCTTATTTTTTGATTTAAGAATCACTTTCGAGGCGCTTTTTATTATCCTTCCAATTGATAAGGCTATTAATATGTACCATCTTTATCACGAAATGGATTATCGTCAAACATTGGAAACTGTAAAAGAGAGTATTAAATATACGATATTTGATGTAATCATGAAAACTAAAAACATTTCCGCTAAGCGATTATCAGAATTATCTAATATTTCTGTCTCAACAATTTCTTCTTTACGCTACGGCAGTAGAGATATTAATAAGTTAGAAGTATCTTCGTGCTTAAAAATCGCTAATGCACTTAATGTTAAGACCGAGTCATTATTAACTGACATAAACCTAATATTAGAAAAATAAAGACACTCGTTCAACTTCAAAAAAGACTTTATACTACATCTATTTCTGTCACTTTTTCTTTACGTTAATTTTATTAAAAAATTATTAACATTCACGCGTGCATAATCTATACTTAAATAGTGTTTTTTCTTTGTGGAAAAGACTTAAAGGAGATACCCCTATGAAATACGATGTCGTGATTGTTGGAGCGGGCCCAAGCGGATATTTTTGTGCCTATGAATTAGTCAACAAAAACCCAAATTTAAAGGTCCTCCTTATAGATAAGGGTCTTTCCATTGAAAAAAGACATTGTCCAGTTTTAGAACACAAATTGACTAAATGTCCAAGAAATATAAAAGGTTATCAAGAATGCTTCCCAGCTTGTTCCATCACTAATGGTTTTGGTGGGGCTGGTGCTTATTCTGATGGTAAATTTAACATTACCTCCGAATTTGGTGGTTGGTTACAAGATTATATCGATAACGATGAGCTCATGAAACTCATCCATTATGTCGATGAAATCAATCTTAAATATGGCGCTACACCAGTGATTACTGATCCATATACCAAAGAAGTGAGAGAAATCGAAAAGAAAGCTATGTCTGTTGGCTTAAAACTTTTACATAGCAAAGTTAGACACTTAGGTACTGAAGAAAACTTAAAAATCTTAACAAGAATATATTTAGATTTAGAAAAGAAGATTGACGCGAGATTCTCCACTGCAGTTAAAGATGTAATCGTGGAAAACGGTGTCGTTAAAGGTGTCATTACTGATAAAGATGAAAGAATCGATGCTGATTATGTCTTATTAGCGGTTGGTCGTGAAGGTAGCCAATGGTTAACAAACTTATTTGAAAAATTTGGTGTGGAAATGACACAAAACCAAGTTGATATTGGTGTTCGTGTTGAATGTCCAAATATGGTCATGGAAGAAATCAACCAACACTTATATGAAGGTAAGTTCCTTTTTAAAGCGTCCACTGGTAGCACTGTTAGAACATTCTGCTCTAATCCAGGTGGCCACGTTGTTATGGAAAATTACCAAGGTGTGGTTAATGTTAATGGCCATTCCTATAACGATCCAAAATTATCCAGTGATAACACTAACTTTGCATTATTAGTGACTCATCACTTTGAAGAACCATTTAAGAAACCAAATGAATACGCTTTAAAGGTTTCTTCTTTAGCAAACCAATTAGCGTGTGGCTCGGTTTTAGTCCAACGCTTCGGTGATATCTTACAAGGTAGACGTAGCACAGTTAAACGTATTAACGAAGGCTTTGTAAGACCAACATTAAAAGAAGCAGTACCAGGCGACTTAGCCTTATGCTTACCACAAAAAACAATGCAAGCGATTATCGAGATGATTAAAGTCTTAGACCACATCACTCCAGGTATCGCTACTGAACATACATTACTATATGGTGTTGAAGCGAAATATTATTCCGCTCACCCACAAATTGATAACAAACTTGAAGTTAAAGATATTAAAAACCTCTATGTTGGTGGTGATGGTGCGGGTCTTACCCGCGGCTTAGCCCAAGCAGGAGCGTGTGGCGTTTATATTGCTAGAAACATCCTAGAGAAGAAGGGTGTTAAATAGAAGGAGAACAAAATTATGAGATGTGTTGGTGTGACATCTAGGGGTATCAGACTCCCCGTATTAAAAACTGGTGATGACTTAAGAAAGATTGTTGTCGAATCAGTTTTAAAAGCCTCTGAAAATGAAGGATTTAAGTTCCATGATCGCGATGTTGTCGCAATCACCGAAAGTATCGTCGCCCGTTGCCAAGGCAATTACGCCTCTGTCGACAATATCGCTGACGATGTGAGAAAGAAAACCGGTGGCGATGAAGTAGCGGTCATTTTTCCTATTTTAAGTAGAAATAGATTTGCTATTCTCTTAAAAGGTATCGCTAGAGGTGTGAAGAAAGTTTATTTAATGCTTTCTTACCCAAGTGATGAAGTTGGTAATGCTTTAATTACCGCTGATCAAGTATACGAAGCTGGTATTAACCCATACAGCGACGTATTAACATTAGAAAAATATCGTGAATTATTTGGCTATAGAGTCCATGAATTCACTGGTGTCGACTACGTCGACTACTATAAAAAGTTAATTGAAGAACAAGGTGCGGAAGCTGTCATTATCTTTGCTAACCGCGCTGAAGCAATCTTAAATTACACAAAGAAAATCTTAACATGTGACATTCACACAAGATTTGCCACAAAACGTTTATTAAAAGATAAAGGTGCTGAATTAGTTTTAGCCCTTGATGATATTTTAACCGCACCAGTTAATGGTTCTGGTTATAACGAAAAATATGGTTTATTAGGCACCAATAAAGCCACTGAAGAAACCGTTAAATTATTCCCAAGAGATGGTCAATCTCTCGTTGAAGGTGTACAAGCTGATTTATTAGAAAAAACCGGCAAACACGTGGAAGTAATGGTGTACGGTGATGGTGCTTTTAAAGATCCACAAGGTAAGATTTGGGAATTAGCAGACCCAGTTGTTTCCCCGTTCCACACAGTGGGCTTAAAAGGAACACCTAATGAATTAAAACTCAAATATTTAGCGGATAATGCCTATAAAGGCTTAAAAGGTAAAGAACTCGCTGACGCGATTAAAGAAGATATCAAAGCTAAAGAAAAAGACCTCGTTGGTAAAATGGCTAGCGAAGGCACAACCCCAAGACAAATCACTGACTTATTAGGTTCTTTATGTGACTTAACAAGTGGTTCTGGTGATAAAGGTACACCAGTTGTCTTAATTCAAGGATATTTCGACACTTATGCCGACGAGTAAAAAGAAAATAGCATTTGATAATAAAAAATATCTGAAAATCCAACGTCAGGAAATTTTAAAACGCATTAAATCCTTCGGTGGAAAACTTTATCTTGAATTCGGTGGTAAGCTATTTGATGACTTCCACGCGAGTAGAGTTCTTCCAGGTTTTGAACCAGATTCAAAACTTCAAATGTTACTCACATTAAAGGATGATGCGGAAATCGTTATGGCGGTCAACGCTAACGACATCAAAACAAACAAAGTTAGAAATGACTTAGGTATTACATACGAATCCGAAGTTGAAAGATTAATCGATGCTTATCAAGCAGCGGGTTTATATGTCAGTAGCGTGGTCTTCTGTTTCTATGAAGATAGCCCAGTATTAAAACAATTTGCCACGAAACTTAAAAAGAATGGCATCAAGGTCTATAAACACTACACAATCGCTGGTTATCCACATAACTTGGTCTCTGTTTTCGGCAGTGATGGTTTTGAAAAGAACGAATATGTTGAAACCACAAAACCATTAATCGTTGTGACTGCGCCAGGCCCGGGTTCAGGCAAGATGGCTGTCTGTTTAAGTCAGTTATACCATGATATGAACCGCGGTATTAAATCTGGTTACGCTAAATACGAAACATTCCCAGTATGGAATCTTCCACTTAATCACCCAGTTAACTTAGCTTATGAAGCAGCGACAGTTGACTTAGCTGATGTTAACATGATTGACCCATACCATTTAGCGGCATATGGTTTAACAACCACTAACTACAATAGAGATATTGAAACATTCCCATTATTAAAGACCATATTTGAAAAGATTTATGGTACATCCCCATATAAATCACCAACAGATATGGGTGTTAACATGGTTGGTTTCGCTATCGTCAACGATAAAGCGGCATGTGAGGCAAGTAAACAAGAAATCATCCGTCGCTATTACCAAGCTAAGAAGAATGTCTATTTAGGTAAATTCGATGATGACACAATTGTTAAAGAAGAATCATTAATGACCGCAGTTGGTGTCACTATTGCCGATAGACCAACAGTCGCGGCTTGCTTAGATAAAGCTAAAAAGTGCAAAGAAAGAGTAGTGGCTATTGAATTACCAAATGGCAAAATCATTACTGGTAAGCGTTCCATATTATTAGGCGCTCCAGCGGCTATGCTACTTAATACACTTAAATATTTAGGTAAGATTGATGATAGTATTCATTTAATTTCACCACACGTGGTTACCCCAATGGCAGATCTTAAAACTGGTCCATTAAAGAAAGAAAACCCACGTATTAGATCTGAAGAAATTTTAATTGCCTTAGCTATTCAAGCAAGTAGTAACCCACTCGCGGAATTAGCCTTAAAACAATTAGGTAAATTGAAAGGTTCTGAAGCGCATTGTTCATGTATCTTGTCTGACGCTGATTTAAGAACATTAACCGCTTTAGGCATCAACGTCACTGAAGAACCTGTCGGGTACGCGCACAAACTATATTTTAAATAATTTATTGATTATATCTTAATTTATTTATTAAAGAGGAAAGAGCAAATCGCTCTTTTCTTTTTTCTAAATAACAAAATAGTCATATTTTTTAAATATAAGGTGGATAATAATAGTATCGTAATCGTTTGTATTCGTTAGAAACAAACAACATAATTTTTCATAATAAGAAAGGAATTTTTTCATGAAGAAAAAGATTTTGCTCCCTGTTCTTCTTATGGGTATGGCTCTACCTTTTGCCATTGGTGGCACATATAGTGGAGTTAATGCGGAATTTATAGGGGATTATTCCGCTTCAAAGGCTTATACAGAAGCTGGCTCAAAGTTGAACAAACAAATTTGTGATGAAGGTTTTGTCCTTCTCAAAAACAAAGGTAATTTCTTACCAATGTCCGCTGAAGGAAAGAAGATTTCTTTAGTCGGTAAGAGTTCTGGTAACCTCGTCCGTGGTGGCGGTGGTTCCGGTTCTGGCTCAGTTAAAAACGAAGAAAACTGGCAATTGGTCGGTGATGCTTCACTAGATGTTAAAGGCGCTTTAGAAGAAAGCGGCTTTGAAGTTAACAAAGCAATCCAAGAATTCTATGGTAAATGGTCCAAGAGTAACTGGGGTGGTGCTTCTTATTCCAATAACTCTAAATCCGGTAACGGTAGAACAAATGGTAACGATGGTTGGAAAGGTAATTCCGAAGTGACCATTGGTGAAACTCCACTTTCATCCTATTCCGCTGAATTATTAGCGACATTAGATGAATATAACGATGCTGCTATTCAAGTTATTTCTCGTGAAGGTAGTGAAGGTTGCGATGTTAAAACATGTAACGCTCACGATAGTAAGAAAACAAATTCAAGCGCAGAACAAGTCTCAGATAGACACGCTCTTCAATTATCCGAAAACGAAGAAGCATTATTCGAAGAAATTAAGAAACATACTGATAACGTCATTATTATTATCAACTCTGGTAACATCTTCCAATGTGACAAGTTTGAAAATGATGACAAAGTTAAAGCTATCCTTTGGATTGGTAACCCAGGTGCTGTTGGTGCAAGCTCAGTTGGTCGTATTTTAACTGGTGAAGTTAACCCATCAGGTCATACAGTTGATACATGGGCACGTGATTTCACACTTGATCCAACATATCAAAACTTCTCCGATAACTCACAAACAAATTTAGTGGAATCCTCTAATGGCAAAAAATATTATGCTCCACAAGACACAATGTTCGCCGCTGATGGTGCTCCAATGCTCTCTTATGGTACAGATAAGAACTATAAAGCTCACTCTTCTCCAAGATGGGACAATGCTCGTGGTGGTGAAGAATTTAAAGTCGTCTCTGGTGGTTTAAATGGTGTTAAACCAGCCTCTTATGTCGCTTATGAAGAAGGCATTTATGTTGATTATCGTTATTACGAAACAAGATACGCTGATATGGCTAAGAGCAATAAAGGCGCTGCTGAAGAATGGTATAAAGGTAATGAAGGTGTTATCTATCCATTCGGTTATGGCTTAAGCTATACAACATTCAAACAATCAATCGTCTCTTCTAACGTTAAAGGCAAAACTTTAAAATCAGGTAACACTGAAGTAGAAGTTAAAGTCAAAGTTAAAAACACTGGCGATAGAGCGGGTAAAGATGTTGTTCAACTCTATTGGAAAGCTCCTTATACCAAGGGTGGCATTGAAAAAGCCAATAACGTCTTATGTGCTTTTGATAAGACTAGATTGTTAGAACCAGGCGAAGAACAAACATTAACATTAAAGTTCAACACCCAAGATAACGCTAACTATGACTTCGCTGATAAGAATGGTAACGGTTTCTGTGGCTATGAATTAGATGGTGGCACATACTACATCACTTTAAATAAGAACGCCCATGAAGAATTAGGCTCTATCAAATTCTCCGTTGCTAAAGATGGTATTAAATACGATAAAGACCGTTATACAGGCAATGAAGTTAAGAACAGATTCACAGATAGAGGCTTCTATAGCTGCTTACCAGGTGAAAATGATATCGAATTCGAACAATTCTCACGTGATGACTTATCTCAAAAGCCATTACACCCAACTTATGAATCTCGTAAAGTTAAGGAAGGTAGCCGTTATGAGGAATTCCTTACTCACGAATTCACAATGAAAGACACCATTGATGGTAAGGGTGAATACATTCCATTAGAAGCTTTAAAAACTAAAGAAGATATCGAAAAATTAGGTTGGACACAAGCGACAGCCACAAAGAGTAAAGCTGATAGTGTTCCATTCAAAGATTTAGTCGGTCTTGATATGGATGATCCACTTTGGGAAAGAGCCATGAACGACATGACATATGCCGAATTAATTAGCTTCTCCTATGGTGGTGGTAACCATAACCCAGCTATTTCCCGTATGGACAAACCAGGCACAGGCGATAGTGATGGTCCTTCCCAATTCCAATACATTTGGTGGGCAGGTGCACCAATCGTTGCCGCGACATATAACGTCGAATTAGCCGAACAACAAGGTAGAATGGTCGGTATGGAAGCCCATATCTCTGGTACATATGGTTGGGCTGGTCCAGCTGTCAACTTACACCGTTCTCCATTCGGTGGCCGTAACTTCGAATATTACGCTGCTGATCCATATCTAATGGGTAAGATTGCCGCTAGAGTCGTTGCCGGTGCTACAGATACAGGTTTATACTGCTTCTTCAAACACTTTGCAGTTAACGATCAAGAAAAGAACCGTGAAGGTGTCTCAGTCTTCTTAACTGAACAAACTTTACGTGAAATCTATCTCAGACCATTCCAAATGTGTATTCAAGAAGGTAAATCCATGGCCTTAATGTCATCCTATAACCGTTTAGGCAACATGGAAACCGCTGCTAGCTACCCATTATTAACAGAAGTCTTAAGACAAGAATGGGGCTTCAAAGGTCACATCATTTCCGATATGACTCACAGTGGTAACTCCTCTGTTAACTATAAGTGTTATGAATGTATCAATAACCGTATCCTTGCTGGCGATAACCAACAATTAGATAGTAATGGTTTCAAAGATAATATCGAATGTAAATGGGATAACGAAATTGGCGCTCCTGTATTTACAGACAATGGCCAAAAAGTCGCTTCCTACACATGGTGGTACATGTTAAGACAAAACGTCAAAGAATCAATGTGGACATGCGCTAACTGTGGCGTCATGCAAAAGATATTAATTAAAGACGCTAAATTGAACTTCGTCGGTGTTGAACGTAACTACTTAGAAACAGCAGTTGGTAAAGAAATCAATATCAAAGTTGAATTACCAGAAGATTTAGCAGGTGCAGAATTGTCTATTGATCCATTCACTAGATTACCAGAAGGTTTAGTCTTCGAAGACAACACCATCAAAGGTAAATTAGAGAACCCATGTAACGTCTTTATCCACGTCTTAGCGGATAATGGTGGAACAAAACTTGGCTCAAGTATTCAAATCTTTGCTCCAGCAGTTGCAACTACAAATGATATGTCAAAAGGCGGTTGTTTCGGTGGTATTGAAGCAACATTAAGCGCAGTTGGCTTATTAGCGATTGCAGGTATCGTCACATTAGTGATTAGCAAGAAGAGAAAAGTTAACGCCTAATTGTTGAACAATTAAGACCCTCGTTTGGGGGTCTTTTTTGTTGCATGCAATCACACAAAAATGCAAGTGGGTGTACATACGCAATCGTAAAATTGTCATACCAATAGAAAACATTTGTCATATTATAAAACCCTCCTTCAATTTATATTGAAAGTACTAATGCATTATGGATTCTAACTTATAATGAACTTTAAAATCCGGTTTTGCACTCGGAATGAGGCAAAATAGAATAATGCAAAAATATTTTGAAAGGAAAACATATGAAGAAGAAAATTTTAATCCCAGTTTTTCTTGCCGCGATTGCTTTACCTGTGTGTTTGAACAGAGGTGCTAGTGCTGTTAACGCTGACTACATTGGCGAATTTGGTAAAGGCCAAAGTAAAGACAGAACAGCCTACATTGAACACGCTTCTGCAGTTCAAGATCAATTGGCAGCTGAAGGCTTCGTTTTATTAAAAAACAAAGACAACTTCCTCCCAATGAAAAACGCTCAAGGCGCAAAAATTACGCTCGCCGGCAAGAGTTCAGGCAACTTAGCCCGTGGTGGTGCTGGTTCAGGTAGTGGTAGCGTTTCTGATGGCGTTGCTGATTATCAACTCTATGCAGATCCAGGACAAAAGAAAGTTTCAAGCGCATTAACTGAAGCAGGCTTTGAGGTCAATGCAGCAATCCAAGACTTCTACGGCAAATGGATTATCCAAAACAACCGTCCCACCTACAGCAATAACTCCAAGTCCGGTAATGGTAGAACAAACGGTAACGATGGTTGGAAAGGTAACTCCGAAGTTACAATCGGTGAAACACCATTATCTTCCTACACTCCAGAATTACTCGCCACATTGGATGAATACAAGGATGCCGCTATCCAAGTCATCACACGTGAAGGTTCTGAAGGTTGTGACGTTAAAACATGTAACGCTCACGATAGTAAAAAGACCAATTCCAGTGCTGAAAAGGTCTCCGATAGACACGCTCTTCAATTATCTGAAAATGAAGAAGCTTTATTAGGAGAATTAGGCAAACACACTGATAATATCATTATCGTTATCAACTCCAGTAACATCTTTGAATGTGAACAATTAGAAAATAACGATAAAGTTAAAGCCATCCTTTGGATTGGTAACCCAGGTGACCGTGGCGCAAGAACAGTTGGCCGCATCTTAAATGGTGAAGTCAACCCATCTGGTCGTACTGTTGATACATGGGGTCGTGATTTCAGAGAAGATCCAACATTCCAAAACTTCTCCGATAACTCACAAACAAATGAAGTCACATTATCCAATGGTAAGACATATTATGCTCCACAAGATACAATGCTCGCCGCTGATGGTGCTCCAATGTTATCTTATGGTACAGATAAAGCTTATAAGAATCACTCTTCTCCAAGATGGGATAATGCCCGTGGTGGTGAAGAAGCCAAAGTCGTTTCTGGTGGTATCAACGGTGTTAAACCAGCCGCTTACGTTTCATACGAAGAAGGCATCTATGTCGACTATCGTTACTATGAAACAAAGTATGCTGATATGGCCAAAGAAAACAAAAAATCCGCTGATGAATGGTATGGAAGTAAGAAAGGTGTCTTATATCCATTCGGTTATGGCTTAAGCTATACATCATTCGAACAAAAGATTGTTAAATCCAGTATTAAAAAAGGCGCAAAAGTTGCTGCTAATAAAGAAGTTATTGGTGTCACAGTCGAAGTTAAGAATACTGGTAATGTTGCTGGCCAAGAAGCTGTTCAATTATATTTCAAAGCCCCATATACAAAAGGTGGCATTGAAAAAGCCGACCACGTCTTATGCGCATTCGGTAAAACCGCTAAACTTGAACCAGGACAAAAAGAATTAGTCCACTTATCATTCTATTTACAAGATGTCGCAAACTATGACTTCCAAGATAAGAATGGTAACGAATTCAGAGGCTATGAATTAGATGCTGGTAATTATGAACTCTTACTTGGTAAGAACGCTCATGAAAACTATGACACATTCGGCTTCAAACTCGATGCTCGTCAATATGAAAACGATCGTTTCTCTGGTAACAAAGTTGAAAATAGATTCACAGATAAGGGTTTCTATGATTCAATGCCAGGCGAAAAAGATATCGAATTCAGACAAATGAGCCGTGCTGATTTTGATGGCACATTCCCAACTCACCCAACCTTCGAAGATAGAAAAGTCAAAGAAGGTAGCAGATATGAAGAATTCTTAACAACTGAATTCTCACTCGCTGATTTCGAAGCTGGTAACAACGAATACGTTCCTGCTGAAGCTCGTAAAACAGCCGCTGATGCTGCTGGCTGGGAACAAGGTTCCAAAGCCACATCTCATAAGATTAAAGAATTAATCGATGTTCCTATGGATGATCCAAGATGGGAAGAAACTGTTAACCAAATGTCTTGGTCAGATATGCTCAAGATTGTTGAAACCAACCAAATGTCTTCTAAATCCATTTCCAGCGTTGGTAAAGATGGTTTCTCTGAAGGTGACGGTCCACAAAAATTCAACATTATGTGGTGGGTCTCTTCTCCAATCGTCGCCGCTACATTCAACCAAGATTTAGCTCATAAACAAGGTGAATGCGTCGGTATGGAATCTCACATCACTGGTAAATCCGGTTGGTGGGGTCCAGCTGTTAATACACACCGTTCTCCATTCGGTGGTAGAAACTTCGAATATTATGCTGCTGATCCATTCTTAATGGGTCGTATGGCTGCTCAAGTCGTCGGTGCCGCTACAGATAGAGGCGTCTACGCATACTTCAAACACTTTGCTGTTAACGATCAAGAAAAGAACCGTGAATCCGGTATCTCCTTCTTAACAGAACAAGCATTACGTGAAATCTACTTAAAGTCCTTCCAAATGGTCTTTGAAGAAGGTAAATCCATTGGTGTCATGGGTTCATATAACCGTATGGGCTTAATGGAAACCGCTGCTAACTATCACTTATTAACAGATGTTCTCCGTGGTGAATGGGGCTTCAAGGGTTCTGTCTTATCCGATATGACCCACAGTGGTAACGGTTCCGTTAACTTCAACTGCTATGAATGTGTCACAAACCGTGTCTTATCCGGTTGTAACGCTCAATTAGACTCTGGTGGTTTCTCTGGCCAATCTCAAGCAAAATGGGATAGCACTTTAGGTGGCCCAGCTTATACAAATAAAGCAGGCGAAAAAGTTATCTCCTACTCTTACTGGTATGCTGTTAGAAAATGTGCTAAGGAACACTTATTCATGTCCGCTAACTGTACAGCCACAAATAGAGTTATGGTTCCAGTCGTCGGTGAAAGATATGTCACAGTCGAAGCTCGCAAAAACTTCGAAGAAGCTATTACAATCGATGGTGCTGCAGAAATCAGACTCAACCACCGTGTTGATTTACCAAAGGGTGTCACTTTTGAAAACGGTAAACTTTCTGGTCAACCAGAAAATGAAGGCGTTTACCACTTAGACTTCGTTGGCTATGATGATGCTGGTAAAGCTGTTAGTGCATTCAAATTAATCCTTACAGCCGCAACAAACGGCTATGATGTCAAGAAAGGTGGCTGTGGTGGTGATATCGCCGCTGTCGGTGCCATTGTTGGCTTAATCGCTCTTGCTGGTGCAGGTTTATTACTTGCTTCCATCCGCAGAAAACAAAGAGCATAATCTTAGAATTAGATTCTAACTAAAACATGCAAAGCTGCTAGGGCCGTTTGCGCCCTAGCAGTTTAATGCATATTGTGCGTACACACGCAAAACCAATAGTGATATGCTATAGGTAACTAAAATTGTTAATAAAGCATCATCTTAAATCGTCCGTATTAAGATGGCGCTTAATTATAAATCCCTAGAAAGGAGAATATTATTCGGCAGTTAAATCTAGGGTCAGCCGGATAATGAATTATTATGAAAAAGAACAAATTATTTTTCTTAGGAATGATGGTTGCCACTCTCGCCTTAGCTGGTTGTAACGGTGGTGGTAAATCTTCCGCTGCTCCAGCTGCTAGTTCAGGAGCCGCTCAAAGTTCAGAAGAAGTTGACGATCGTCCAGAATACAATGTCAAGATCGTCGGTGCTGACGGAGCAGAAATAAGCAACGCTAAAGTTAAAGCTGGCGATAAAGTTACAAAACCAGCAGATCCAGCCGCCCCAAGTGGTAAGAAATTCTATGGTTGGATGAACGTTAAAAATGGTGGACAAATTTGGAACTTTGAAGATGATACACTCGGCATCATCATGGAGGATATCGAATTAAAACCATTATTCGTTCCTGCTAATCAAAACGCTCAAGTATTTGAAGCTGAACTTTGCCCAGACATTTCTGAAAAAATCGGTAAAGATGGCACCCCAGGTATGGATGGTGTTACATATTCCGGTGGTCAAAAAGGCTTAGGCTTAATTGGTAGAGACTATTACAACGCTGAAGGCACAGCAAATGAATTCGGTGCAACTGGTCTTTATGTTAGAGATGATAGTGGTGTTGCGCGTTATGCTACTTCCGCAGATTTAGCTAATCCAGATCTTGCTGAATCAGTTTTCGGTGGTTTCGTCCATTATAACTATGAAAAGAACAATACATTAACATGGGAACTCGAAAGTGATGTCGCTTCTGAAAACGTCACCATCTTCATGAGAGTTTCAGGTGAATATGGTCTTGATGAAAAATACCAAGCTTTTGAAGGCCAAGGTGAATCAAGAGTTTATGAAACATATAGCCAAACTTCATTCCCAGTCAAAGTTAATGGCACCGCCATTGAATATGGTACACAAACAATTCACAACATCATTCCAAAGACATTCATTACTTTCCAAGACTTCTTCTTAAGTGCTACAGTCAGCTTGAAAGCTGGTAAGAACACAATTCAAATGATTGTTGATAACACTAATACCCTTAACGGTACTATTGCTTCTACTGCACCAGTCGTTGATAGCATTAAAGTCTTCTCCGATAGCCAAATCACATGGCCATCAGCTAAATTAGCTCAAATGGATAACAAAAAGTAATTAATGATTTAGGTGAAAAATATGGGTTTTGTTAAAAAATTATTAAAACCTCGCGTTATAACTTGGGCAGCAACGACATTGTTATTAACAGCCGTTTTGATTGTTGCCGACTATTTCGCGATGAACAAATATGTCAAATTAATTGAAGCAACTGAATTAGGTGGCGATACACCAATCCCAGACCCAAAACAAAAAGGTAATGCTTTCGTTGCAGATTTCGATAGCAAAGATAAAGCTTTTGAAAACGCCAATGCAGTGACCAAGAAAATTTGTGAAGAAGGTATGATTCTTCTCAAAAATGATAATGATGCTTTGCCACTTGCTAAAAACGCAAAGGTTACCGTTTTCGGTAGAAACTCTGTTGACTTAGTTTATGGTGGTTCTGGTTCTGCTGCTCCTGGTAAAAGTACCGATCCTAATCTTCAAAAGAAATATGGCTGGAGAAAAACAATTAATGATTCATTAACAGAAGCTGGTTTCTCTGTGAACCCAGAAATGGCGAAATTCTATGAGAAACAAGAATCACGTAGTGATAATCCAGGCATGGAAGATAAAAGCGGTAATCAAAAAGTTCCTGTTCTTAGCACAGGTGAAACCGCATATGAAAAATACACAGACGCTGTTAAGAATTCATACGATCAATATGGTGACGCTGCAATTATCGTCTTCTCACGTATTGCCGGTGAAGGCTGGGACCTTCCAAGAAAAGCTTCTGATAGCGATGAACGTCACTATCTTGAATTAGATAGCAATGAAAGAGAATTAATCAGACAAGTTGCTAAGTCTCAAAAATTCAAAAAGATCGTTATCTTACTCAATGGTTCTAACTATATTGATTTAGGTTTCTTATACGAAAGAACAAATGCTACAGATTATAACGACTTCGGTAAATATGTCGACGCTGTTATTAATATTGGTAGCCCAGGTGCTAACGGTATCATGGCCTTAGGTGAAATCCTTAATGGTAACGTTAACCCATCTGGTCATACAGTTGATACTGTCTACACAGCTTATCAAAACGACCCAACATGGCAAAACTTTGGTGGTAACAAATCTTACCAAAATCCAGATGGCACAGATAACTACACAAAAGGTGGTAGTGCATCTGATTATTTCTTAGTCGAATATGAAGAAAACATCTATCTCGGCTATAGATATTATGAAACACGCGGTCATATTGAAGGTGAAGAATGGTATAGCAAGAACGTTGTTTATCCATTCGGTTATGGCTTAAGCTATACAGAATTTAGTGAAGAAATTACTAACATTTCCGCTTTAGGAAGTGAAGCCTTAGAATACGGCAAGACTTTCAAAGTTGAAATTAAAGTTAAAAACAACGGCGAACGCGCTGGTAAACAAGTTGTTCAACTTTATGCCTCCGCTCCATATACCGCTAATGGTATTGAAAAACCACACAAAGTCTTAGTGGGCTTTGCCAAGACGAAAGAATTAAAGAAGAACGAAACAGACACAGTTGAAATCGAAGTTAATCCTTATGATTTCGCTAGTTTCGATTCTCATGACAAAAATAGCAATGGCTTCATTGGCTATGAATTAGAAAAAGGCGAATACAACTTCTATGCTGGTACAGACGCTCATAATTCTTTTGCTCAGTTCAAAAAGACTTTAGCCGCTGATGTGAAGATTGATAAAGATCCAGTCACCGGTTATGAAGTAAAAGCATTATTCCCAGAAGTAACAGGCCACATGAATGCAGCCGAAAGCTTATCCAGAAATAACTTTGCTGGCACATTCCCAAAAGCTATTACTGATGCCGAACGTGAACTTGATGACGATACACTCGCCAAATTAAAATCCAAGGAAACCACAAACGACGAAACATATGACAAAGTGCCAACAATGGGCGCTGAAGCTAAATACACACTTAGAGATTTAGCCGGTAAGAAATATAACGATCCATTGTGGGAAGAATTCCTTGATCAATTCACATTCGATCAAATGCTCACTTTATTCAATGATGGTTGTTATTCCACAGCCCCAATTGAACAAAAGATGAAAGTTGTTGACGAAGCAACAGGCGCTGAAACAGAAAAGAACGTTATCGTTGTTCCAAAGACAACATCCGCTGACGGCCCAACAGGTATCGTTGGTTTCTTAGGTGATAAAGCCATTTATGGTTGCTGCTAT
This sequence comes from uncultured Erysipelotrichaceae bacterium, assembly GCA_902777015.1. Lineage (GTDB taxonomy): Bacteria > Bacillota_I > Bacilli_A > RFN20 > CAG-826 > RUG14515. The sequence continues at coordinate 17,946 of CACYSA010000019.1, forward strand.
TACTGCTCTGAATGCTTAGTGGCACAAACATATAATATTGAAATGGTTGACTTACAAGCTAACGCTATTGGTAACGAATGCTTAATCGGTGATGAAAAGAATGGTGGCGTCGCTTACCCAGGTTGGTATGCACCAGGCGTCAATTTACACCGTTCTCCATTCTCTGGCCGTAACACTGAATACTACTCCGAAGACCCATTCTTAAATGGTAGATTCGCTGGTAGAATCATTAAAGGTGTTGCTGAAAAAGGTGTCTACGCTAACGTTAAACACTATGCAGTTAACGACCAAGAAACACACAGATCCACAATGGGTATTGCCACATGGGTTGATGAACAAGCAATGCGCGAACTTTATCTCAAACCATTCGAAATGGCTGTTAAGGAAGGCGAAGCACACGGCTTAATGACTTCCTTCAACCGTATCGGTACAGAATGGGCTGGTGGTTCATATCGTTTAGTTACAACCATCTTAAAGAAAGAATGGGGCTTCCAAGGCTCCGTTATCTGTGACTTCCATACAGACTTCTATATGGATAGTAAACAAATGCTCTATGCTGGTGGTGACTTAAACCTCTGTGCTGATAAGGAAATCAAATTACAAACAAGTGGTAAGTACAGCACTCCATACGTCAAAGCCACTAACGCTAAAGACGCTCAATTAGTGAGAAAGAGTGCCCATAACAACTTATTTGCTTTAGCAAATTCCTGCGCTCTTAAAGTTGATATCATCGGCTATAAGACAGCATGGTGGAAGAACGCCTTCCGCGCTGTTGAAATCGCTATTCCTTGCTGCTTAGCGGTTTGGGGATTCTTCGCAATCTTCACTGCTTTACGTAAAAAAGAAGAAGCAGTAGCTGAATAAGTAAATACTTAATCTAATAAAAAGCGGATTTCATCTGAGGTTCGCTTTTTTATGTATTTATCAATGAAATTTGCATTTTTGATTGAATTGTCTTATTTTATTAGTAGGTAATTAAGTATGAAAAGCATAAAATCGCTACTAATTTTGTTTCTTTGCGCTACTATTTTTCCTTTAACGGGATGTCATGAAAAAGAGATCGAACCAAAAAATGATTTAAAACCCGTGAAGGTTTTTGACTGGTATCACGATGAAACAAGACCAATACACGCACTAGAATTTGAAATAGACGAATTAGATAGTCCTAAATTTACTTTCTATGCAGATAATATTAAACAAGTAGGCACTAATTTTACTGTGAATGATGTTGATGCTTTATATCTTTATGACGCTAATCAAGATGGTTATCGTGATTTATGTGTTTCTGGTAGCGTAGACACTATACCATATGCAGATTATTGCGCTATTTACGATGTGAAAAATAACGAACGTATTTTCTACATTATTGATAGTGTGGTTAATGCCTATAATGATTATCATTTTTCTTTAGTAAATAACAAACTTGTTCTTACCAAAGATAAATGCTATAAAAATGCGATTGTTGATCAAACATATGCTGATGGACGTATCGAATATTCAAAAGATAAAGGTGTTTTTGTCAAATGGAATAACAGATACTTATTCGATAAATGCGACTTCTCATTTAATATCGCTAATGAAGATAATGAAGAGATCGAACTTAAAGAAGATAAAGGTGTATATACCGCTGCTTTGAATACCAATACTTTATATTCAATTACTGTGGATTATAAGTCTGCTTCTTTTGATGTTTTAAATTACCAAGAAGTAAATGAAATCCGCCCACACGTAGTGTCTTTTGCAAATCGTAGCAACTATGATGATAGTTTGACTATTTATAAAATTGAAGATACAGAGGGTTGCTATAAAATGTATTTCTATTTTATTAAAGGGAATACCTCTAATTATGAATTACATGCTTCTGGGCATAGCAAATCACTAAAATTTGATATTAAACATGAAAGCGGCCACACTTTAAGTGACTTAATAGCCGTTAACCGTAATAACATTTTAAAAGCGACGCAGGAAGAAAATGATTTAGTAGGTACTTATGATTATTTGTGCAGAGTCACTGATGTGACATATGATGAAAATAATAAAGCGTTACTTGATGTTCCAGTATCTGAAATTAACAGCGCAATTGTTAATAAAGAAAAAGAGCTATCCCATCGCTTTACTTATGAAACTAAAGAAGGCACTAAAAAGATCATCGAATTATACGATGAAAGAATCATGAAATATAATGACAAGTATTATGCTCTTTTAGGAACATTTGATTTTGATTCAATCAAGCATGAAGGCCATGATGGAACATTTAATTTCTCATTAAAGGAAAAAACAGCGGAAGCGGAAAGCTTAAACGATGGGCAAAAAATCCTCGTTAATAATATTGATTCGCTTGTGGTTATTCGTACTTACGCTAATGTGGATTTAAAATTCTCATATAAAATCAAAATTGGTATGAGAACATTTTATATTTCTGACGCAACTCATTTCTGTGATTCTAGCCGCAGTGGTTACAAATATTATTACGTAATAAAATCTGAAAATAACTTCTCTAGCTTATTTCGATAATAGATAACGTTATTGATTAGCCTCTTCGGAGGCTTTTTTATTCTCAATCTTCTTATCAAAATAACGATATATAAAGAAGAAGGCGATTCCACCGATAACCATTAATATGGACCAGAACTGTGATGGTGTTAATCCTGGAATAAAAGCGCCTCTTTCATCGTTTCTAACAAATTCAATTAAGAATCTCCAAATACCATATCCAATGAGATAGACACCCATATTGTATTTAAAATGGAATTTAAAGTATAAAACAATCATTACCGCACTTATTAAAAACAAGAAAATGGCCTCAAATAACTGCGTAGGGACTTCTTTATGTAGTTCCCCAGGAAATTGCACACCAAACCACATATCGGTCTCTATACCGCCACAACAGCCGGCAAAAAAGCAACCTATACGACCAAAGCCATGAGCTAATGTAATTGATATAGGCGCAAATCTTAATAATTCCCAGACACCTTTATTCATATCAGACTTAAAGATGTTCTTTTCTTTTAGTCTTGGATTAATAACATAAACGTATAAGAAATATAAACCAAGGTAGACAATAACTCCCCCTAGTAGACCTCCTAAGAAGGTCATCTTACCAGTGAACTGGAATCCTTCACTTGGATTAGCGATAAAGTCATAAATTGATTGCACTAATGAACCGAATAATAGACCTAAAGCAATGGCGAAGAAACCAATGACTAATATCGTATCTCTTGCGGAGCTAGAATAACCACTTTTCTTCATGGCGAAATAAGTAAAAATAAAACAAACAATCAGACCAACAAGAATCATAATTGCGTATAAATCAATATCAACGCCAAAGATAGTAAATAGTGGATCAGGATACATGTTTTCTCTCCATATTGAAGAGGCTATATATAATGTGGCCTGCACACAATATACCACATGATATTGTTAAAATCCAAAATACTACATCCCAAGGATCACCTGTGGCGATAGTGGTGGTCATTAATCCACCAAAATCAAACGCGGCATGGATAATAACACCCATCCATATGTTCTTAGTTTTAATAGCGACCACAGAGAGCATGCCACCGATTAAGAATGTGTATACTGATTGAAGTAAAACGCTACCAATATCCATGCCCGCAAAGATATTTGTTAAATGGAATAAAGCAAATACCGCTGAAGATATCAACGCGGATAAGAAATATTTAAGACTATGGTTTTTAAATATATCTAAAAGAAGGAATAACAATACTCCTCTAAAGACTATTTCTTCTACAAGTGAGATACCAATAACATAAATGATATATAACCAAATTAAATCTGGTCTATTGATAGTAACTTGGCCTTTAATCAATGCGCTAAAAGGGAAATTAGCGAGAATTACTAATAAACACGGTAAGCACCACAAAGCGGTTTTACCGGTTAATGATTTAATAGACATATATGGTGAATTACCTAATATGTACTGTAGCCAAATAAATACAGCAGCAATTAAAAAGTAATATATAGAACGTCCAAGCATGGAATTCATCGTGTCGTCTTGGACCATTTTTAGTTTAACTACTTCGAATAAAATAAAACCCGTCACCGCTAAAATGACGAGAATAATAGCAATAGTGTATTTTAAGGTTTTATTCATATAGACCTACTAGTTCTTTTCGTTAGGATCATCACCGATTGGGTTGACGATGGAGTAACCGATATTAACAAGGTGGTCTGCGACTCTTTCTAATTCACTGACTAATGTTGTATAGAATGGAGAATTCTCCACGTGACATGTTTTATTTTGAATGCGTTCATAGTGGGCACTGCTTAATTGATTCTTTAATTCATCAGTTTGATTTTCTAAATCGTGTAATTTCTTAAGGCTGTCTTTACTACGATCGTGGAAGATAACTAAAGTTAATTCAAACATTTGTTCAATGACACTGAACATACTGTCGAATTCTTTTTTCGCGGTATCGGAGAATGATAAATCATTATCAACCATCTTTAATGATGATTCATAGAAGTTATAAGCGTGGTCACCAATACGTTCGATATCGTTAACAACGTGGAAATAGCTACCTAAAACCTTTTCATCATCCAATGAAACGTTATGAGTTAAGTTGATTAAGAATTGAGTAATCTCATTATTGATATAGTCAATCTTATCTTCTGTTTCGATAAGTTCTTTATCGTTAGTGTTGTCTTGATTAACAATACGGTTATAGCCAAGTTTTAAGTTATCTTTCGCCAATTGCATCATATTGATAATTTCTCTTTTGACCTGCATCATAGCGATGGTTGGGGTATTGAGTAAGTGGTTATCAATGTATTTAAGAGATTGTTTCATCTTCTCTTGTTCTTTATCTTTAATAAGTTTTTCAACAAGTTTTTCTAATGGTTTAACAAATGGTAACGCTAATAACATGAAGATGATGTTATAAATAACGTGGAAGACCGCAATTGCTAAAGCATTGTTATCACCAAAGATAAAATGGAAACCATCAGTAATGAATGATGATAATGGCCAGCAAATGGCTAAGGCCACTAAAGCGGCTACTACTCTAATAATAAGAACAATAATACCAGTACGTTTAACATTAACGTTACCACCAATCGTGGCAATTAAAAGAGTGATGACGGTACCGATTGTCGCGCCTAAAACAAGATACATAGCTTGTTCGAAATGTAAGGCACCAGTACTAACCATTGCTACTGTAATACCGATAGAAGCGGAACTAGATTGTAATAAAGCGGTAACTAAAGCACCAATTAATAATAAGAGTAATGGGAAATTAGCTAAGTCAAAGAAGTCTTCAATACCTTTAACTAAATCAGCATTACCCATGATTGCACCGCTCATGGTGCTTAAGCCAAAGAATAAGATACCTAAGCCTGCTAAGATTTCGCCAATGTTCTTAACTAATTCTTTTTTGAAGAACATTAAGATAACACCGATAACGGCTAATATAACGAAATATTTAGAAATAGAAATAGATGATAAAGAAGCGATTAAACCAGTAACGGTAGTGCCGACATATGCACCTAAAATGATATTAACGCCTTGGAACACTGTCATTGCGCCAGCGGCAATAAAACCGATAGTCATAACACCAGTCGCTGCACTACTTTGAATTAATGCGGTGACAGTAGTACCAATACCAAAGCAAGCAAATCTATTATTTCTAATCTTCTTTAATAATCTTTTTAATCCGCGTCCTGTGGATTTTTTTAAACCAGAGGACATCATGTTCATACCGACGATAAATACCGCGGCACCGACGAATAATGTAATAATACTTAGAATCAATTTTTCCATACCATAGTATTTTAACACATTTCAGCAAGAACCCCACATCAATTTGATGATCGCCTCTATAGGTGGGGATGAATTGCATCTTTTATTCGTATATAAACAAATTAATAATTATAGAATCTTTTTAAGAAAAATGTTGTGATTATATCAATAAATTGATATACTAATAATAGGATGTTGGGATATAGGAATGGATTAAAAAACCATTTTTATATCCCTTTATTTATCTAAAATCTATGAAAAGAAGAGCCTATAAGTATCGTATCTATCCTAACACTGAGCAAAAAGAGTTCTTTGCTAAATGTTTTGGATGCGTTCGTTTCTTTTATAATAAGTCTCTTACTGATATGAATGAGATATATAAAACTACTGGTAAATTTAAAGATATAACTCCTGCCTCTTATAAGGAAGATTATCCGTTTTTAAAAGAAGTAGATTCGCTTGCTTTAAGTAACGCACAGTTAAATAGAAACACTGCCTTTAAAGCTTTCTTTTCTCACAAAACAGGTTTTCCTAAGTTTAAAAGTAAAAGAAACGATCAAAGTTATACAACAAATAATCAAGGAAGTGTAAAGTTTTCTAACAATAGATATATTTCTATTCCTAAATGTCCTCGTATTAGAATTAAAAAACATCGAGACTTTATAGGCATAATTAAATCTATTACAGTATCTAGAACTACTGATAATAAGTACTATATGTCTTTGCTTGTTGAAGAAGAGACTAAACATATGGAACCCACAGACAAGATGATTGGTTTAGATTTAGGATTAAAAGAACTAATTGTTGATAGCAATGGTAAGAAATATAAGAATCACAAATACTTAACTAAATCTCAAAAGAAACTTGCTAAAGAACAAAGAAAACTCTCTAAGATGATTAAAGGTAGTAATAATAGAAATAAACAACGAATCAAAGTTGCTAAGTTACATAAACACATCCAAAATCAAAGAAACGATTATCTCCACAAACTTTCAAAGAAGATCATTGATGAAAACCAAATCATTTGTATCGAAGATTTGAAAGTAAAGGATTCTATGCTAATTTATAAGGCCGATTGGTATGGTAGGAAAGTCATAAAGATTCCTTCTACTTATCCTTCTAGCCAATTATGTTCTATATGTTCTTATAAAAACTCGCTCACTAAAGACCTCGCTATTAGGAAATGGACTTGTCCTAAATGTGGGTCTATTCATGATCGAGATATAAACGCTGCAAAAAATATTCTAAGTAAGGGAATAGAAATACTTACAAAGGATGGGACACATCCGGATAGCTTGCTTATGCTGGGGTCATTAGACTCCTCGAGCAAGAAGCCTCCACTTCTATAAGTGGTGGGAGTATGTCACTAACATTTATTGATTATATTCAATAATTGATGACAACATATCATTATTATATCATTATAACGACAAGATAACGATATGGAGGTACTACTATGGAAATTATTCCTTCTGCAGAAATTAGACTGAATTACAATGGCGTTGTGGAAAAATGTAAAGAATCAGGCGAACCAGTCTACTTAACAAGAAACGGTCAAGGTGAATTGGTAGTTATGGACATTGCTTCTTTCGAGAAAAAGCAACAAGAGTTAAAAGCTCAACAATTAGTCCTAGAAGCTTTAGCGGATGAATTGTTTGGCTCTAAAACATATTCAAATGAAGAAGTTTTTTCTGACCTCGATAAAATGCTTAGCGAGGCTAAAAAATGAATAACTACAGCATAGAATGGAGCAATAAGGCAAGAGAAGACTTGCTTAATCGTTTTTCTTTCCTATCATATGAAGCTGCTTCAAATTTTGTAACGCTGATGAAAGAGGAAATTGCTTCTTTATCACAACTGCCTCAAAGATATCCTATTTTTGAAATGAACAATATAATATCCACCATAGAATTTAGAAAAAAGGTTGTTGATAAACGCTACATTGTCATCTATGCAGTCTACAAAACCTCGGTGAAAATATATCGAATATTGGATTCTCGCAAAAAATTCGAAACACTAGTGGGCTAAGAAATGATCAGGCGATAAACAATTCTTTTCTCTTTGTTTCAACAAAGAATATAAGTATAATGTATCCGGTAATAAAAAGGAGAAAACACACATGCATAAATTAGTATTAATCAGACATGGTGAATCCGAATGGAACAAACTCAACCTCTTCACAGGTTGGACCGATGTCGAATTAAGTGAAAAAGGTCGCGCTGGTAGAACTTTAAAAGAAAAAGGTTATGACTTTGATGTCGTTCATACCTCACTTTTAAAAAGAGCTATCCACACAATGAACAATGTCTTATTTGAATTAGACAGAGAATGGTTACCAGTTTACAAATCCTGGAGATTAAATGAACGTCACTATGGCGCTCTTCAAGGTTTAAACAAAGCTGAAACCGCTGCTAAATATGGTGAAGAACAAGTTAAGATTTGGAGAAGAAGCTATGATTGCCCACCTCCAGCTCTTGAAAAAGACGATCCACGTAACCCAGCTTTACAAGCTCAATTCAGAGATGTTGATCCAAAAGATTTACCATTAAATGAATCCTTAGAATTAACAGTTAAGAGAGCAGTTCCATATTTCGAAGAAGTTATTAAACCAGAAATGGAAGCTGGTAAGAGAGTCCTTATTGTTGCCCATGGTAACTCCTTAAGAGCTTTAGTCAAATATTTCGACAATATGGCGGATTCCGAAATCGTTGGTGTTAACATCCCAACAGGTGTCCCACTAGTGTATGAATTTGATGACAATATGAAAGCCATCAACCATTACTACTTAATGGACGAAGAAGAACTCAAAAAACAAATGGAAGCCGTTGCCAACCAAGGCAAAGCAAAATAATAAGTTATATTCAACTTTTATAGGTCACGCGGAAGTGTGACCTTTTTTAGTAAAAAAATTATTTTACTTTTCAATATAGATATATAAAATATAAACAATGTGTTTATAGAAGGATTTTAGAAAGATGAACAAGAAATACGCAATACTCGTCGTCGACATGCTCAACGACTTCATGACAGGTGTTATCGGTTGTGATAACGCTAGAGCCATTGTCAAACCAACTCAAGAATTATTAGAAGGCGCTAGAAAGAATAACGTTCCAGTTATCTTCTGTAACGATTGCCACTACAAAGGTATCGACAATGAATTAAATTTATGGGGCGATCACGCCATTAAAGGTACATGGGGTGCTGAAATCATTCCTGAACTCCCAGTTAGTGAAAAAGACTATATCGTTCCAAAGAGAAGATATTCTGGTTTCTTCCAAACAGACTTAGACTTATTACTTAAAGAATTAGGTGTTACCACAGTTGTTATTGCTGGTTTACACACCCATATGTGCTGCAGACATACCGCTGCGGATGCTTATCAAAATAACTACGAAGTTATCTTTGCTAACGAAGCCACAAATTCATTCACAAAAGAAGATTATGAATATGGCTTAAGATACGCTAAAGAAACTTATGGTGCTCCTAACTACAATAATAAAGAATTGTTTGATTTATTCAGTAAATAATTGCATAATATAATCGTTATGGATGACGATACATTTACAGAACTTGCTAAAGCTGATTTTACCGCTAAATTAGTAGGCGGTCTAATAGCCGGAACAATCGGTGTTATTGTAGGCATTGTTTTGATTGTCTTTGGGCTCATTAATAAATCTACACCTATCGCCGTTAGTGGAATAGCTCTCATATTTGTGGGTGTATTAGTCGGTGTTATTGACGGAATTATTCTTTTCAGTAGAAAAAATAAATCCAAATAACTATTTATATCAATAAAACAAAAGTAGATGCACATTCAAAACGTGGTCTACTTTTTATTTATTCATAAAAGAGGCGTTTCACTTAATCTATTTATTTTTATTTGCTAATATAGGCGTGTGAGAAGAAAAATATTATTAACTTTCTTAACGTGCACTGCCCTTTTATCTACTTTGGGTTGTAGTCTTTCTAATAAAAGTTTTTCTAGTGCAGAAAGTATTAATTCAAGCGTCGAATCAAATATTGATTCAAAGTCTGAATCAAGTTCAGATAATAAAAAAGAAATCGAAGCCCATCTAGTGGAATTAGCTAATGGAATAACTGCGAAGCTTCCTTCTGAAATAAGTGAAGATTATCTTTTGCCAACCATTAACGAAGAAGGATACGAACTTTCATATGAAGTCAATCAAAGCACAATTGAAAATGGTGTATTGAAATATATAAATGGCCGAGAAGATATTACTATAAATTTAACTATTATCGTTAGTTATGAAGAATTATCTTATAAGGCTCAAGCTAATATTATTTTTAAAGGCGTTGAAATGATTAATGAAGGATTAAAAAATTACCTTCAAGCATATAAAGAAAAATTGCCATCTTTAATCAAACAGGATTATATCGCCCCTCTTATTCCACATAATAATTATTCATGTTCTTTAAAAGTTGATGGACACGCTATTACGCATAACATTGTTAAATATATTTTCCCTATAGAAAGAAAAGAAGGGACTTTTGAAATAACTGTCAAAGATTTACAAACAGGAGATGAATTAAGTGAAACCCAATCATTTATATATGAAAAAGAAGCGGTGGCCACTTTAACTCCGAAGTTATATATTGATACATCTAACGTCGCTATTACTTCAAAAGACAATTATGTAAATGGCTTTGTAACATTAGAAGAAGCTGATGAGAAAGGTATTTATCAAACAACATTAAATCGCGCTGGTATGAAAATAAGAGGACGCGGTAATTCAACTTGGTCTCTTCCAAAGAAACCTTACAAAATTAAATTCAATAGCAAGACATCATTATTTGGTCAAAAAGCACAAAAAGACTGGGTTTTATTGGCGAACTATGTTGACCAAACTCTCGTTCGTGATTATCTAGCAAAAGCATTAGGTAGTACGCTTGATAGTTTTGCTTTTACTCCATCATGTCATTATGTCGATGTGTACTTGAATAATGACTATCAAGGCAGTTATACCGTCACTGATCAAGTCGAAGTTAAATCTGGAAGAGTGGATGTAGAAAGAGACTCATCAAATGAAGATACAGGTTATCTTGTAGAACTCGATCAAAGATTAATTGAATATGGCGCTAGCGGAAAAAACGAAACATGGTTTGAAATCAATGCCCGCGATGGTGGTAATTCACGTAATATTCCTTTTGATATTAAATATCCAGAAGTAGATGAAGAGTTCTTTAGACATGAACAACTCCTTTATATTCAAAACTACATGCAAACCGCGTTAACTGCTATTGCAAATCATGGAAAATGGCAAAATTACATTGATATCAATACTGCAGTGGATTTCTTCTTAGTGGAGGATTTGTTTAAAAACGTCGATGTTGGTTATGCCAGTGCATTTATGTATAAGGACAAAGGTGGTAAATTGTTTCTCGGTCCATTATGGGATTTTGATTTGTCTTGTTTAAATCAAGGCCACTTAGAATACAATCTAAGACAACATTATGATTGGTATGCTTCTAGATGGGACAAGAATCCATACTGTTATTATCTAATGAAAGATAATGACTTTAAAAAAGCTCTTAAAGAGAGATGGAATGAATGGTCTCCTAATCTATTAAATGACATTAATTCTTTAATTGATAATATGACTAGACTTATTAAAACATCACGTATTAGAAATTTTGAAAAATGGGACATCATCGGTAAAGATAGAAACTGGTATACATCCACGGAAGTCTATAACGCTAAAACATATGACGCTCAAGTAGCCCTAATCAAAGGGTGGTTCAATAACCGTATTGGTTGGATGAACGAAGAAATCGCTAAGTTCTAATTAGAAATAAAAGATGATACCTCGTCGGTGTCATCTTTTTATAAATCTAGATACGGAATGTAAAGCCTATTATTAGAATAAATATTGAAAGAATGAATAAGCCACCAAAAGTTAAAATCATGTAACCGAATGCAGTGGTATCTATATCCGTTCTAACACCTATTCTTGTAATTCTATTTCCGGTTCTAACCATATATAGGCCATACGTGATATAAAAAACAATCACTCCAGCACCAATAAAGACAACGACTGGCCAGAAGATAAGAGCAACAAAGCCAAAACCTGGAATGAAATCAGCGCCACTTTCTGCTTCTGATGCAAAGGCACTAAAAAGCCCATTACAAAAAAGTGGGGTTAAGATTATGCCGAGAGTGAAAAGAACAAAGCCACGTGTTACTTTTCCGCCATCCATATTACCTTTTGCATCTTTTGTAAAACCTCTAACAATAAAGACGATACCAAAAACAATGAAAGATATCACCGTTAGTGTCATACAGAATAATGCTAAGTTAAACGCTAATAGAGGCATAATTATCTCCGATTATAGTGAAACATATCCTGTTTTATCAATTATTTCTTGTCCGGTAGGGGAAAGAACAAAATCTAACACTTTCTGAACATTTGGATTTGTTTCACCTTTTCTAGTGACCGCAAAGAAATTAGAAACGATAGGATAAGACTCGTTTTGAACGTTTTCCTTGTTTGGATAAACATCATTTAATTTGAGCATTTTAATATGTCCATGTTCAGTTAATTCTTCAACATAAAATCTAAATGAGAAACCTAATGATCCCCCTAATGGGCCAAAGAAGTTAGATTTAATATCTTTACCAAACAATTTTTCTAACGTTGTTTGTGAACCGCTGCCTTTATTTCTTTGAACAACATTGATAGGGCGGTTAGCCCCTCCAACATCTTTCCAGTTAGTAATCTTACCTGAATAGATATCCTTTAACTGTGCCATGGTCAAACCATCAACTGGATTATTCTTGTTAACAATAAAGACAAAAGCTTCTCTACCAATAGGTGTAAGCTCTAATTCAACACCTTTATCTAAACCATATTGCACTTGTTCATCACTAGGTTTAGCGCAGAAAGCAATATCACACTCCCCATCCACAATACCTTTAAAAGCGCCACGAGTGTTGTGATACTGTAAAGCGGAGTCTTTAGTGAAATCACCATTTTCATATTTAACAGATGATTCTGGATAAATCGAATAAACAAATGAATTGAAAACAGGCACTAATGCTGCAGCGCCATCAATTTTTGGTAAATCGCCACTTAGTTTTTCACTATATTCTTTTTTAACAATTTTAGTGTCTTTAGCGAATGGCAAATATTGATCAACTTCAACAGATTTAGCCTGCATTTGTGAAGAAGAATAATTAATGCATCTATTTGTGAACACAAAGAAAATAAAGACATCGGCTAAAACCACGAAAGACACAACACCTAATATCGCAAGAATTTGCTTAAATAACTTTTTCTTTTCCATTACCAAAGCTCCTTCTCAATAAATGTGATCATTGATGTTTGTCTATATAAAACAATAGTGATAATCAAAAGAGTGAGAATACTAATGACACCCACAACACCGATGATTATTAAAATTCTTTTAAACAATTTATCATTCATCTTACATAAACCTCACTGGTTCGCCCTTACCGCTTTGCTGATTAAACACAAATGATATGGTGATAACAAGGGCTAAAACTAACACGATAGCGATAATAAGCAATGCCCATCCTGAAATGATTTTGCCATTATTTCGACTACCGTCTTCACTCTTTTCATAACCTTTAACTAAATTAGTAATACCAAGAGCTATCGCGGCAATAAAGCCAACGATAATAACAAAAGGCATAGTGAACGTTAATAAATATGTGCCAACACTGACATCAGAATCACCAAATAAATAATTTAATACGATACTAGCGATTGTCGCGACAATAGTGGCTCCAATAACAATCCAACCACTAATTAGCATTGGTTTATTAAAACTACCGTCTCTTCTTTTTCTACCACCAAAACCGACGAGTAATATACCACCAGGAATTAGAACAAGTAAGGCTATAAATATTAAAGAATGTATCAACATCATGTTTGTCCTCTCGCTAAATAAGACGTTTGAGAATTCCAAAAGCGCTAGAATTACATAAGTGCTATCGGTAAACCGAATATTGAAATTAAAACAATTGGAACAACAACAATGGTGACGATAACACCAATCATCGTAAATCCAGTTGCTATCTTTTTAGTAATATGTTTAGAAAAACCTTCAACAAGAAATATGATTGAATAAGTGATTCCGACAATTAGACCGAGGATTACTGCAATCGGAAAGAAAAAGAGTAACAATAATGTCGCTGCCGATGATATCGAAGTAGCAAAAATTAATCCCAATATGAGCGTTACTGGTGAATGCGCAAGAAAAATCGCACCAGTAATCTTTAGTGATTTCTTCTTCATTTTGTTGCCAAGGTTAAGCAAAATAATGCCTGCGACAATAAGATGAACTGTTAAAAGTAATAGCGCATAAAATAATATAGATGACATCAAAAAATATTATACAACCATTAAAATATAAAGCAAGTTGACTGGGATGTGACACTTTTTAAAAATATGTGCCTAAAAAATAAATTTATGTGTTTTTATTAATTTCTATTAATAGATGTGATACAATGTCTCCGATTTGGGCGTTTTTCGGGTAAACGCTAGAAAGAGGAAACAAAACATATGTCAAATATCGATTTGAACAAGTATGGAATCACCAATGTCAAAGAAGTGGTTTATAACCCATCTTATGACCTTCTCTTCAAAGAGGAAACAAAAGAAACATTAGAAGGCTATGAAAAAGGCCAAGTAACAGAATTAAATGCTGTCAACGTTATGACTGGCATTTACACAGGTAGATCCCCAAAGGATAAGTACATCGTTGTTGATGAAAACAGCAAAGATACCGTTTGGTGGACTTCCGAAGGTTATAAAAATGACAACCACCCAATGAGTGAAAAAGTTTGGGCAGAAGTCAAAGAATTAGCCAAGAAAGAATTATCTGGTAAGAGATTATTCGTTGTCGATGCCTATTGTGGCGCGAACAAAGATACCAGAATGGCGGTCCGCTTCATTATGGAAGTCGCCTGGCAAGCACATTTCGTCAGAAATATGTTCATTAAGCCAACAGAAGAAGAATTAAAGAACTTCGAACCAGACTTCGTCGTTTATACCGCTTCTAAAGCTAAAGTTGAAAATTATAAAGAATTAGGACTTAACTCTGAAACATGTGTTGCATTCAACATCACAAGCAAAGAACAAGTCATCTTAAATACATGGTATGGTGGTGAAATGAAGAAAGGTATGTTCTCCATGATGAACTACTACTTACCACTTAAAGGCATTGCCTCAATGCACTGCTCCGCAAACACCGATATGAATGGTGAAAATACCGCCATCTTCTTCGGTTTATCCGGTACAGGTAAAACCACATTATCAACCGATCCAAAGAGATTATTAATCGGT
>CACYSA010000020.1 GCA_902777015.1 uncultured Erysipelotrichaceae bacterium
CGGTTGCGATCGTGCAGTCTTAAAAGCTAACGGTATGGTCACACGTGACTCCCGTAAGAAAGAACGTAAGAAATACGGTCTCAAAGCTGCTCGTAAAGCACCACAATTCAGCAAACGTTAATCGTTTACTACAGAAGAAAAAGAGGAAGCAAATTCGCTTCCTTTTTTCGTGCGCGTAATATCTTTTAAAAAAGACATTGATTTTAATATTTCATTGTTGTATATTATTACCGCTGTCTAAAAGGCAGATGGGCCCATAGCTCAGTTGGTTAGAGCGCGCCCCTGATAAGGGCGAGGTCGGAAGTTCAAGTCTTCTTGGGCCCACCAGTAAATATACAAGGTCACTTATTTAAGTGATTTTTTTGTTGATTAATAAATACTAGTTTGTTATAGTAATTGAGCGCTGGAGACTTAGTTCAGCGGGAGAACGCTTCCTTCACACGGAAGAGGTCGTAGGTTCGATCCCTACAGTGTCCACCAAAAATGCCGTCTTAGCTCAATTGGCAGAGCAACTGATTTGTAATCAGTAGGTTGTTGGTTCGATTCCGATAGACGGCACCAACTAAGTATTATCGGAGGGGCACGTCCCCTCCTTTAATTTTTGCGGCTATGGCGGAACTGGCAGACGCGCTAGACTTAGGATCTAGTGGGGCAACCCGTACAGGTTCGATTCCTGCTAGCCGCACCACGAAAAATAATACCCGCTACTAAATCGTTGCTCTCTGAGCAAAAGACAACAAAAAAGCGGGTTTTCATTTGCACCTTTGCTTTGATTTTAGGTGGTAAATGTGGGAAATCATGAGCTTCTAACTATATAGATGAGTGATACGTGCCGTTATTATCGTTTAGCTGTATCAAATACCGTACGGGGGTGTCTCGCTACTTTTTCTTAAGAATTACAAACAACGTGATACAATAAAAGAAATGAAAAACTATAGGCTAGAAAGTCAATATAAATTAATTAACTATATATGTAAGCAGATTTACAAAGTTTCCCCAAACAAGGTTAACAGCCCTAGTTCTTTAACGGTTATTGAAGAAGAAGCGGTCGCGAAACAAGTTATGAAAAAATATGATTTGTCCAAAGAACATATTCATAGCTATTTAGATAATAATGGAAAGTGGGGATTTAATCATAAAGACTTGTTAAGTTTTTTTCTTGCTCTAGATGGCGATTTAGATAAATATGACTTTTATATAACAAAGCAAAACGCTAAGTCTTCGCTTCGTTTCTATTTTTTGTCGCTGTTGTTTTCTTTGTTGCCTACTTTGGCTTTTTATGTTGTTTGTTCTTTGACAGTTAGAAATTTAGTCGGTTTTATTGTTATGGGCGCCGCTGGAATAGTGATGATTCCAACCATTATCTATTTCTTGGTTAGATATTTACGTGATTTTTGTTTCATTTACAAAAACGCCTGCTTTAACAAAACCAAAGTTGGCAAGGGAAAAATCATTAAAGTACATTATTCTTTGGATGCCGCCTTTAAATATAATAGAGCATATTATCTGCATGGGCTGTTAATTGTTTGTGATGTTGATGGAAACAAAAACAAGTACATTTATTATCCGAATAATGAATTTGCTGCTTTTCCAAGAAAGCATTTCTTTTACTTCGTCAAAGTTATTCGAAAATTAAATAAAGCGCTTAAAGGTAAAGAAATTCTAATTGAGACAATTGAGGGAACAAATGTTATTTGCGGATATAACAAGAGTATTGAACATTCATTTGCGCTCTCCAACAAATCATTAGAATGATAAAAGTAGCGGCACACCTTACGCTGCACCAATGTGTTTGAAATTTCCTCCAAAATTTTGCCCAATCGGGTAGAATGAAATGGAGGATTTTTTGTGCACATATTTATTTAATAAGATATAATATATGGGACTTTGTTATACATTTTAATGTATTGCAGTTTATTCAAATTGTATTGAATTATTATGTATAAAAATGTATATTAGTGTTTAAGGAGGAAAAAATCATGGATATAATCACAACGAATGAGCTCTGTAAACAATACAGTCACAAGCTCGTTATTGACCATGTTAATATGCATATTCCAGAACACTCTATCTATGGTTTCGTTGGTGAAAATGGTAGTGGTAAAACAACCATTATGCGTTTGCTCACCGGTTTAGCGGAACCAACTAGTGGTTCGTTTACTTTATTTGGTGTCAAAAACACTGATCCCGCAATCTACGAAAAAAGAAAATATGTTTCAGCGATTGTGGAAAAAACATCCTTAGTGCCTTCAATGACCGCAAAAGAAAACCTTCGTTATTTTGAACTTTATACAGGTATTTCACTTACCGAACAAGATAGAGATGATTTATTAAGAAAAGTTCATCTTGAAGATGTTGGAAATAAAAAAGTCAGAAACTTCTCTTTAGGTATGCGTCAAAGACTAGGCATCGCTTTAGCCCTTGTTAGCAAACCAAAACTCATGTTCCTTGATGAACCAATGAATGGTTTAGATCCTGAAGGTATTGCCGAATTAAGAGATTTATTAATCGATTTAAATCAAAAAGATGGTATTACAGTTTTAATTTCTTCTCATATTCTTTCTGAACTTGAAAAGATTGCTTCTTGCTATGGTTTTATTTCGCATGGCAAGATCATCGAAGAAATTACCGCTTCTGAATTACAATCAAGATGCCGTAAATCATTAATGATTAAAGTTGATAAGATTGCGGAAACTGAGGCAATCCTTAAGACTCATAACATTACTGATTATAAAGTCTCATCTAATGGTGAAATTAATATTTTCGAAAACCTTAAAGTTAACGATATAGTTGCAGAACTTAATGCCGCTAATGTCACCATCTTATCAATTAACTCCTCTGAAGAATCAGTGGAAGAATATTACTTAAACTTAGTCAAGGAGGGCAAATAATATGGGACGTCTATTAAAAGCATTCTTCTTTAAACTTTCCAAAGACTTAGCGTTTAGAATCATTCTCATTATTGGTGGTGGTTTAGCTCTTTTTGAAACTTTAATATTATTTGGGCTTCAACAAATATTAGCGACAGAAGCAGATGTATTTAAATTGGTTTCAGGTCAATCAATGTTAATGCTTTCATTCTCACCCGCTCAAAACTTTGGTCTTGCAATCCCGCTTTATATTATTATCTTCATTTGCCTAGAATTTTCACATGGCACGATTAGAAATAAAATCATTGCAGGTCATTCTAAATTCCAGATTTATACCTCTTTATATTTATCTGGTTTAATTCTCGCTATGATGTTGTTACTTTCTTATGTAACTCTTTGTACCGCATTAGGTTCAATATTTGGTGGTTTTGATGTAAACGGTGAAGCAATGTTCGGCATTACATCAGGTTCAAAACTATCTTTAGAGTATCTTCTTAAATATATTTTATTAGGTTTACTCGTTTATACCTCTTTAGTGGCCGTTACTGTCTTCTTTGCGACATTATTTAGATCAATTGGTCCATGCATCCCAATCATATTTTTACTGATTATGGGAGGATATTATCTCGCTGTCATCATGGGTACAGTTATCCAAACATCAGAAGCTATTGCTTTACATCAACAAATGAGTGGTGATCAAGAAGTCTATCAAGCAGCGAAAGATAGTCTTGAAAATTTTAGACGAATTGGCAATGTTTTAAAGGTTATAAATCCTTTATACTCATTATCGGTGGCGGATAATGTTGATGGTGTTTCCACAATGGATACCTACACATTCTTCGCTGGCATTGGTAGTAACCTTATCTATGCCGCAGCTTTCTTCTTCGGTGGCGCTGCCATCTTTAAGAAGAGAGACATAAAATAAAAAAGTTTAGCAGTTTTGCCTTCCTAAATAGTCTTATATAGTGAGAGGGCAAAACCTACTCAAACTGGCTACAGCGTTTCTTCGCTATATAGATTCAATAGTGAAGATGTTAGACGACGTAGTGAATCTCCCTTTTTAAGATTATTGATTGAACTCAGTCAATAATCTTTTGTTTTTTATAGCAACTTTTTATTTCTTATCCGTCTTAATTAGTGAGAGGTAAAAAGCTTATGAAAAAATCAGTCTCCCTTTTAGCCGCTTTATTAGTTCTTAGTGGCTGCACTAATTCCGCTGGTGGATATGTTAAACCTAAAAACCAAGTCAACAATCCTAATAAAACATTCAACGCAAAGAAAATCAAAAGCGGTGATGAAAAATATGTTGAATCATTACAAAGTTTCGCAATTGATTTTTATCAAGCATTAGATAAAAAAGCAAATCAAGTTTTCTCGCCTTTATCTATCACGACATGTTATTCAATGCTCTATGATGGGGCAGAAGGCCAAACAAAAGAAGAATTAGGTAAGTTATTACATTACGATAATAGCTTTAATCATCTTGATGAAATCAAAAACATGTTATTAAACTGCGCGATTGATGTTCCTTCTGATAAAACGTTTTTAAATGTCTCTCAATCTCTATGGTCTAAAGAGGTAAGCACCTTCAACGATGACTACATCGATAAGATGACTGAATATTATTACGCCGAATTATTCGATAGTGTGAATTTTGTTGGTGAAGGTGGAAAATTAATCTCTGATTGGATTAATTACAAAACAGAAAAATTCTTAGATGTCTCTCCAAAAGATTTTATTTTCGACATTAATACTGAATTCGTTTTATTAAACACCATTTATCTTAAATCTCAATGGGCTCAAGAGGGATTATTTGATAAGAAAAATAATTATGATTCTAGATTCTATGGCGATAAGAATGAAAGCAATGTGACTTTCATGAAGGGCAAAGTTGAAAACAGCCATTTTTACAAAAAAGATGCATACCGTATCGCCTCTTTGGATTATAAACAAGGTATCAAACTCAACATCTTGTTACCTAATGAAGATGCAAATTATAGTGAAGTTTTAGGAAACGAGACCGCACTTAAAGAATTACTCAATTTTGAAAAACTCAATGAATATGAACAAATCGATATTGAATGGAGTTTACCGATATTCAAACTTAAACAAGATTACGATTTAAAGAGTGTTTTAACGAATTTGGGTTTGACAAATGCGACATTTGGAACACCAGATTTAAGTTCGATGACAAAAGCAGCAAATCTCTATATTTCTTCTTCCACTCATAAAGCAGGTATGGAAATTAATAACGATGGGGTAAAAGCTGCCGCCTATACGACTATTGTTGTGACTTCAAAAACACAGCCAATGCCAAATAAAACTGAATATTTCAATGTAAATCATCCATTCGCCTATTCAATTACAAATTCTAATGGCTATCCATTGTTCATGGGTGTCATTAATAATCTATAAATAGCCGTAAGTTTTCTCCTATGCAAAAGACGCGCTCGTCGCGTTTTTTGTTATATTCCCATTACTTAAAAATGGGAAAAACAACAAAAAGGGAGTTATATCTTGTCTAATGTGGTATAATTTTATAAATTATGCCGAACAAAGAATTAGAAAATAAAGTATTAGAACACGAAAAACAAGTTGAAAGTGGTGAAAAGAAAAGCAAAAAATCCACGATTAAATATGTTTTAAATATTTCTTTAGTTCTTATTGCTACTGGTTTAGCAGTTTTCTTCTCTATTAAAGACAATGCTTCTACGATTGGTAAATCATTAATGAGCGCTGACTGGCGTTATTTATGGATTATTATCGGTATGATGGCGGGTTGTGTCTTAGTGAGGAGCTTTATTCTTTTCTGTTTCGCTCACTTATTTACTAAGAAATATCATTTCCATCAAGCGATTGCTGTTGACCAAATCGGTCAATTCTATAACGCGATTACTCCTGGCGCTAGTGGTGGTCAAATCATGCAAGCTTACACATATAAGAAACAAGGTGTGCAAGTCTCAAGTGCGGTTTCTATCCTCGCAATGTATTCAATTGTTTATCAGGCAGTATTAATTGTTTTTGGTGTCATTTCGTTTATTGTCAAATACGACTTTATTAATTCTTTGGGTGAATTTAATACTGGTATCAAAATTCAAGACGTGCCACTTAATTTACCTATTTGGCCTTTAACAATTATCGGTTTTATTTTGAATTTAGGTGTTATTGCTATTGTCTTTTTAATGGGCTATTGGCATGGTTTCCATAATTTTGTTATGGGCCCTGTTGTAACATTGTTCCACAAGATTAGATTAGTAAAAGACCCAGATAAGACTAGAGAAAACCTCCGTATTCAAGTGGAAAACTTCAAAATTGAATTTAGACGTTTAAGCACTAATATTCCTTTCTTGATTTTAGTTATTGTCTCATTTACCGCCTATATGATTTTGAAATTCTGTATTCCATTTTGGGTAGGTAAAGCTTTAGGTAACCAAAGTCCTAACGCTAGCTTCTGGGATTGTATCTTCTTAAGTAACTATCACCAAATGATCACTGGTTTAGTTCCTATTCCAGGTAGTGCGGGTGTTTCTGAATACGTCTTCTATAACTTGTTCTTAAATGAAAAACAACCAATCGAAGGCTTCTTCTATATGGCGGCAACACCTGAAGAAATTGCATTATTTGGCGATCAAATCATCGCTGATGCTCACACAAGTCGAAACTTATGCCGTGCTTCATTACTTGTTTGGCGTAGTTCAACTTTCGTTATACCAATTCTTATTGGTGGCTTTGTCGCGGCATTCTATCGTTCCGCTCCAAAAAACGAAGCCCATATTGGTGGAGATATTCCAAACAGACAAACATTTGTTGCTTTGCAAAAAGAAACTTATATCCAGCGTTATGAAGAAGTTAATTCCCTTGTGGAAACTTCAAGGCTTTCTCGTGAATCGGTTTTAGAAAAACTTAAACCAAAGAGAAAGAAAAAGCCACAGAAGAAACATCGTAAGAATACTCCAGCGGATATTTCACAAAACGATTACGATGAAGTCGAATTAGACGATTTAGATGGAGATTAATATGCGTATTGCGATATTTACTGATGCTTATCCTCCATTTATCAATGGTGTTTCAACTTCAACATATAACTTGGCTAATTGTTTAAAGGCACATGGCCATGATGTTTTAGTGGTCGCTCCTAGACCAACGGATGGCAAACTATATCAAATCGGCGATGTTTTATATGTTCCTGGTATTTATTTAAAGAAGATGTATGGCTATCGTTTCACTAATATCTTCGCTAATAAGCCAGTGCAAATAGTGAAGAAATTTAAACCAGATGTCATTCATAATCAAACAGACTTTACTATCGGTGTTTTAGCTAGACGTGCCGCTAAAAAGCTTAAAGTACCAATTGTTTATACATATCACACATCTTATGAAGACTATACATATTATGCAGTACACGGCATCATGGATAGATTCGCTAAAAGATTTGTGAGAACTTATTCACGTGACTTAGCGAGTCGTATGACTGAATTTATTACACCTAGTGATAAAACTAAAGAATATATGCGTTCTATTGGTAGTGATACTTATATTAATGTTATTCCTACTGGTATTGATTTTTCATTGTTTAAAAAAGAGAATATCGACCAAGAAAAGATCAATGCTTTTAAAAAAGAACACAACATCAAGCCAACCACAAAAGTGTTCCTTCTATTAGGCCGTATCGCTAAGGAAAAGAGTATGGATGTCTCAGTAAGAGGTTTTGCGTCATATCATCAAAAGCATCCAGAAGTGGATATTAAAATGCTCATCGTTGGCGATGGTCCATTCCGTGAAGATTTAGAATTACTTTGTGAAGAATTAGGTGTTAATGATCTTGTCGAATTCCTTGGCAGTGTCAGTGGTCTAGAAGTACCTTTCTATTATCATCTTGCTGATATTTATACATCCGCTTCAATTACCGAAACACAAGGTTTAACATTTATGGAAGCGATGGCGGCAGGTAAGATTGTTCTTGCCCGTTTTGATAGTAACTTAACAGGCACTATCATTAATGGTAAAACCGGTTTCTTCTTTACTGATAACGCATCATTCATTACACAAGTCGAAAAAATATTCGCAATGAATGAAAAACAAAGACAAGAAATCGTGGAAGGAGCGTATCGCATCGTTGATATCTATTCCATCGATAAATTTTATAACAACATTGTGAGGGTCTATAAACGTGCCATCCGCAAATTCTGGTAATAAGAAAATTAAAGATATTAAGATTTATAAGGACCATGCGACCTTATCTTTCTTTAAAGGTGAACCATTAAAGATTTCTAAAGAAGCTTTTGTTTCTTCTTATTTATATGCTGGTAAAGAAATCAGTAATAAAGAAATTAATAAATTAATGGAAATCACTGCGATGACCACATTACTTAACTATGGTTTATCTCTAGTTAGTAAGAAGCATTACAGTGAAAAAGAAATGCTCACTAAATTATTAAAAAAAGAAGATAACTATAATGCCGCGAAAGGTGTCATTAATAAATTAAAAGAAAATGATTTATTAGATGATAAAGCCTTTATGGAAGATTTAATTGCCTGGGATAATGAAAGACATTTTGGACAAAACAAAATCAAAAAGCATTTAAGAGATAAAGGCATTCCTGAATCATTAATTAATAAAGCTAGTTTTTCTTCCACTAACGAAAAGAAAAAAGCAAAAGCCATCTTAGATAAATTAGAAAAGAAATACGAAAAATATAATTATTCTTCTAAAAAACAGCACGTTTATAACGCTTTAATCGCTCAAGGATATAGCGTTGATGTTGCTAAAGAAGTATCCAATGAAATAAAGCAAGCAGATAGCAAAAAGGAAGTAACCTTATTAAATAAGGATTATCAAAAAGCGAAGATGAGATACGCTAAAAAATATGAAGGCTATCAATTACAACAAAAACTATATTCCTATTTAATAAATAGAGGATATAAGTATCAAGATATTAAGAAAGTATTAGAATTGGAGGATTTTGAATAATGAAAATGATCGCAGAATTTGAAGACCATGAACATATTGAAGGACAATTCTTATTAGGAAATGTCTCAAAAGGTGTAAATGCTAATGGTGGCGCATATCTATCAGTGGAATTAAGAGATGCCAGTGGTCAAATCATCGGTAAGAAATGGGACGCTACTCCTCTTGATGAACAATTATTTATCGTTGGTAATGTCATTCGTGTTGTTGGTGAAACAAATAAATATAAAGAACAACTTCAATTAAAGGTTTTAAGCGCTGAACTCGTACCTCTTGATGAAATAGACATCGAAAAGTTTGTTAAAGCGCCACCTGTTGCTAAAGAAGAATTAATTAGAAGATTCAACGCTCATGTTGATTCTATTAAAAACGAAGACTGCCAAAAACTTATCAAATACATGATTGATAAATTTGGTGAAAAGATTTTCTCTTATCCTGCTGCAGTATCTATTCATCACGAATATAGCAGTGGTTTATTAATGCATTCTGTTTCGATGGCCGATTTAGCGGCGTATCTATGCCCAATCTATGATGCTGATCATGATTTAATGGTCACAGGTTGCTTATTACATGATTTAGGCAAGATTATTGAATTAGAAGGACCAATTGTTTATAAATATTCTTTAGAAGGTAAATTATTAGGTCATATTAGCATCATGGCCGCGGAATTAAGAAAAGCCGCGCAAGAATTAAATCTCACAAGTGAGACACCATTATTATTAGAACACATGATTTTATCTCACCATGGACAACTTGAATTTGGCTCTCCTGTGATGCCAATAACTAAAGAAGCTTTATTATTATCTTTAATTGATAATTTAGATAGTAAGATGGTCGTGGTTAATAAAGCCCTCTCTGAAGTTGAAGAAGGTAATTTCACGAATAAAGTCTTCCCACTTGATAATAGATCGTTCTATAAGCCTAAAAAGTAGTGTTATTCATGTATAAGAAAAGAATGGCGAATTATCGCCATTCTTTTTTCTTACTTATAAAGTAATTATAGATTATTTTTAATAGTTTCAGCGATGACTGGAAGATTTAATCCTTCAACATTGGATTTCATCTCAAGTTCGAAACCATCGTGACTTTCATAACGTGGAATAACGTGAACATGGAAGTGTTTAACGGTTTGACCAGCGGCTTCATAACAGTTAGTAAGGATATTAACACCTTTAGCCCCTAAGAATTGAATATCGATTTGACCGATTCTTTGAGCGACATCAAACACTTTATGCATAATTTTATCTGGTGTGGATAAGAAGGTGTCATAGTGTTCTTTAGGAATGACTAAAGCGTGACCTTTAGTGACTTGAGAAATATCAAGGAAGGCTAATACGTCTTCATCTTCAAATAATTTGTAGCAAGGTATTTCACCTGCGACAATTTTACAAAAAACATCTTTTTCCATAATTATAATTATTTCCTCTTAAGGTAATAATATCACAAAAAAGGAGGACGAGCCTCCTTAGTTGTGTTTTTTAATTAGTCAAACAATTCTGGGAATGTGGATTTGAAGTAGTCATAGACTTTGGTGTCATGATACTTGATATCCATCTTCTTAATCCAATGTTTCTTGGATAATGTTTGATATGTATCGTTATCAGCGACTAATTGAACGATTTCGTTAACGTAACGTTCAAGTTGTTCAGCAGCATCTTTTAATTCTTGGCCACTTAAGTCCGCTAATGAAGCTTTATTTAAGTTTTTACTTCTGATAGCGTCTTGGACTAAGACAATGTAGTATGTGCCATCGCTTTCAAATAAGATATCACTTTGAACTGGGTTATCTTTAATTCTGCTGGTATTTCTTAAGAAATATTGATCTTTGATCTTACCAACAACATTAATAAGATTTGTTTTACCTGGTTCTTCGTTTGTACCCCATTTGCCATCTTTGAATGAATATTCAACGCAAGCGTCACCGTTAAGGGCGTTAGCAACGTTAATATCGAATAATTGATTCTTGATGGTTTCTGGTAAGCCAGAGACACCGACTGATTTCACATACCAACCTGTGGATGTGTAGTCTTTTAATTGAAGTTCACGTTTCTTGATTTGCTTACCGACTTCGACTGTGTAGGCATTGCTATTTGTGTAGGTGCCTTCATTTTCAGAAAGTTTTGGGTTAGCGGAAATCTTATCCATTTCTTCAACCATGTCACCAAAGGCTGTACCTTGGAAGTATTTGCCAGAAGCACTGTTGGTGCTATCGGCTAAGTAATCGCTGACTGCTTCATTCATTAAAGCATATTCTGAAGCGTAATTTGTTTGTGGGTTTGGATCATCCATGAATGTACCAACCCAAGCGTTAGAGACAACTTTGAATGAATCAAGAGTAATGTCATCTGTACGAGCGTTATCGAAGATGGTCTTGTTAACGAATGTGTTCATTAAGTTGACAGCACCTTTAGCGTAGTTAGCGTTCTTAGCAATAGCTAAGACGTCAACGCTTCTCGCTGATGTACGACCTAATGTATCATAAGATTCATCAAGGATATATTGTTCAACTAAGAGTTGACGATAGATATCTGGGATGAGTTTATCTTCGATATATGTGGCATCTTGATCAGCAGCTTCGGTTTCATTAAGTCCGAAATTGCTTTGATAATTCTTACGGTGAAGAATGTAATCTGGATTGCCATCGATATCAGCTGTTTCAACGTTGAAGACATCGTAGTCTTCGACAGCGGAAGTTAAGATACCTTCGAATAAGTCATCGTTAGCGGCTAATGAACGAACATTGTTTTCGATATCAGCGGCTAATGAACGTAAGTATTTTTCTTCAAAGAAGACGTTTCTATCACTGTATGAACCACCAGAAACAGCAGCATACATTTTTTCAGCGATACGTTTTTCAATGGTTTCCCATTTTTGACTTAAACGTGCATATTCGGATTCACTTGGATCAGCGTTTTCATCGACTTCTTTATTTTGATCGTCGACACGGTTACCGGCTTTGTTTTTGGTCCAGTAAGCACTGTGAGTCTTAATGAATTCGTTAGCGGCTTTCTTGTCGCCATTCTTATAGGAATTAACAGCATCTTTTAATGTTGTTTCACCATAAGGATTGTTTGTAATTTTGCTAGCGGTAACTTTGTTGTAATTACCGAAGACACTCACGGAATATTGATAGAGTAATTCGTCTAAGACATCTTGAGCAAGAGAACCATCACGAATGGAATCATAGATATCTGTGAATGTGTTGTTGTAAATTTTGCCATCATAACCTTCGATGTTAACGACTGGAGAGTTGTCGTCTTCATATCCGGTTGGTTTAGCAATAACATCATCACTACAAGAAGTGAGGGCAAAGGCACTTAATAATGCGATTGCAGAAATTTTTAAAATGTTTTTACGCATAATAGTGGTAGTCTCCTTCTTCAGTGAATTTGCCGTAGATAGCGGCATCTGTTGAACCTTCGTATAAGGCGAAGAAATCATCAGCAATCTTTTCTGGAACAAGACGTGTTAATGTCTTTGCAACACCATAAACGTTTGTGGTTGTGTATTCGGTTTCACGATTGACTTGTTGAACTTCTAACAATTCTGTATAAGTTCTCCAGACTTTGTTTAAACCGTCTTCTTGCTTATAAGCGTTATTTTCTTTTTGAGAATCGATATAAGCATTAATCTTTTCACCTAAACCTTGAGCGGCACCAGAGAAGTTGATGGTCACTTGTGTCTTGAGGTAGTTGTATAAACGATAGTCATATGTGGCATCGAATGATGTGATTTTGCTCTTAACATCATCAGCACGTTTCTTATAGTCTTCTAAGTTAGCACTTTCGATGTAGTTGACATATGATCTGACGTTTGTATCGAAATCAGCATCAGTTGGTAATTTTGTATCGTAGTATGTGGCTAAGTTTTGATAGTCATACATGGATTCTTCAATCACCATGAAGTGAATACCGTATTGGCTACGAACACCAATGATAATGTTCTTACCAGCATCGTCAGCGGTTAAATAACCTTGAGCGTTGAATCTTGGTAAAGAAGAATCATAAACAGTGTTGCTTGCTAATGTCGCGAATTCATCTTTTGGATTAGCTAATGTTGAGTAATCAGCTTTCTTGGCGTTCTTAATAACGAAGACGTTATGTAAGTTGAAGTATTTATTCCAAATGATGTTACGTGGATATAAAGCAGTAGAACCACCGGCTAATTTGTTACCTTGTTTATCACCTGTTGCTTCAGCATATTTACCCATATTAACAAAAGCTTCATATGGAACTTCGACAACATTGGCTGGTAAAGCGTTCTTAACTTCGTCAGTAATACCTAAACCTTCTTTAATAGCAGCAGCAGCTGGGCTTGCAGCGTTGGTGGCATCATATAAATTGTCATAGGCATATAAACCTAATTGGAATTCATTGACCATACCTAATGCACCAGAAGTAGCAGCGTTTGTCATAATGCCGACGTCACCACCGTTAGAGGCGGAACCATCTTCACTATACATGCTGGCAACTTGTGAGAAGGTGTATTGACCACCGGCTAAAGTTGTCACTGTGTTGGCTAATAATTTGGCTTGAGCTTCACTAACTGTACCTTTATAGAATTTTTCACCGGCATCGCTAGCTTCATCAACTTTCACCAAGATATGGCGAATGTGATATGGCATAGCAGCTTTAACATCGCTTTGGACAGCGGTGCCATCAGCTTTGATACCTAAGAATTCATCCTTTAAGTCCGCAGCATTCTTATCGTTATCTGCGTACCAGTTTTTCATTACTTCTTTTTCTTTTTCGTAAATGAATTTTTGTTTTAAACCTTCCGCGTTTTCAACGTTATTGCTTTCGAGGATAGATTTCCACTCTTTGTCGTAACTGGTGCCATTGCTCTTAGCGTTGTCTTTGGCTTTATCCTTTTGTTCTTTGACTTGGTTTTCAGACCATTTTTCAATTTCAGAATAGTTTAATTCACCTTCAGAGAAATTCTTTTCTTTGAATTCATAACGAATTAAAACTTCTAAAATCTTGTCATAGAATTTGGAAACGCCATTTGTTGTGTTGCGGTAAGTGTTGTACATATCATCGGTAAGAAGATTAATCTTTTCTTTACTACCATAAGGAGTAAATGTAACGACTGCATTCTTAGATGATGTGACATTACTACAAGCAGACAATGCCATAGCTGCAATGAAGCCAGTAACTAGTGTTATTGATAGTTTACTTTTCTTCATTTTTAACTCTCCTTTTTCAAATAACAGCGCGAATATTATAAATATTCTATTATTTTTATGCAACAAGTTTATTCACATAAAGCGATTTTAGCGATTCATTTTGCCCTAAAAGTTGAAAATATTATCATATCATTTGAATAACTCATACCCATTATGTAGAATTACTCACGGAATTTGAGGTATCCAATATGTCTATTCTAAAAATTACAAACTTACACGCTAACGTCGAAGGAAAAGAAATTCTTAAAGGCGTTAACTTAGAAATATCTGAAGGTGAAACAGTTGCCTTACTTGGTCCTAACGGCCATGGTAAATCAACCCTTTTAGCGGTTATCATGGGTCATCCTCGTTATCAAGTCACCGAAGGTAGCATATATTTTGACGATAAAAACGTCTTAGAAATGTCTCCAGATGAACGCTCAAAAATTGGCTTATTCTTAGGCATGCAATCACCTAGCGAAATTCCTGGTGTTATCAATTCTGATTTCTTAAAAGCAGCGGTTAACGCTAGAAGAGAAAAACCTATTTCTACATACAATTTTTATAAAGTATTAGATCAAGCCACAAAAGAATTAAAAATGCCTTTCGATTTAGCGACTAGATCTTTAAATGAAGGTTTCTCTGGTGGCGAAAAGAAAAGAAATGAAATTCTTCAATTAGAATTATTAAAACCAAGACTAGCTATGCTTGATGAAATCGATTCTGGTTTAGACGTCGACGCTCTTCAAGTTGTAGCTGATGTTATTAGAAAAGAACAAGCTGAAGGTCGTGGTTTCTTAGTTATTTCTCACTATGCTCGTTTATATGACCTCATCAAACCAACTAGAGCAGTCGTTATGATTAACGGTCGTATCGTTTTAGATGGTGGTCCAGAAATATTCAAACGCATTGACCAAACAGGTTATGAATTTATTAAGACCGAATATGGTGTCAACATCGAAAAAGAAGATGTCGAAATGAATAAAGTTTCCATCGGTACATGTGCTGTTAAAGAAAGCGTTAAATAATATGGGAAGAACACTTATTTCCAACATTAAAAATATCCTTTCTAGCGGTGAATATCTCATCGATGGTTTACTATTATCTGAAAAGAATGTAGATATCGAAATAGAGGTTAATTCTACGTGCGATATCTTATTAAATAATATTAAAAATGTCGCCGGCTTAAATATTGTCATTAATCAAGACAGTAATGTCCGTTTATCATTCATTGCTGAAGAAGAAATGGAATCCTCAAATATCAATATTATCGTGAAGAATAATGCGACACTTGATGGTTACTTTGCGGATTTCTCCACTAAAACACTTAATTTGCACTGCAAAGTCAATTTGGTGGAAGAAGGCGCTACATGCCGTTATAAGATTGCTTCTTTAGTGGCGGGTGAAGATCGTAAAACTGTGGATGTTTCAATCGATCACTTATCACCAAAAACGTATGGTAAATTCGATTGCTTCGGAATTTGCAAAGATAAAGGCAAAATTACCGTTTCTGGTGTTTCACATATTTTCAAAGGCTCTATTAAGAGTAAGACCCAACAAAACTGCAAGATTATGGTCTTTGATGAAGAAAGTGACGCTACCGCTAAACCAATTTTAAAAATTGATGAAAATGACTTAGAAGCTAGCCATGGTGCGGTCGTTGGTAAAATCAACGATGAGCATTTATTCTATTTAGAATCACGTGGCTTAAGTGAAGAAGTTGCTAAAGAACTTATCACTTGGGGTTATTTAAAACCAATTCTTGAAGGTTTCAAAGAAGAAGACGTTAAGAATCACATCTCTTCTCTTATTGAAAGGAGAATGCAAGATGTACGACGTTAAAGAAATTAGAAAACAATTTCCAATGTTAAATAGCGATATCAAGATGCAAAATAAGCCTCTTGTTTTCCTTGATAACTGTTCTACTACATTCAAACCACAACGCGTTATCGATGCAATGAATAATTATTATTATAGATTTAATAGTAATTCTCATCGTGGCGATTATGACTTATCTTACCAAGTAGATGTCATGATTGAGGAAGCTAGAAAAGAAGTTGCTTCTTTAGTTAACGCCGACACTAATGAAGTGGTTTTTACTGATGGGGCGACAGGTGCTTTAAACTTAGTAGCGTATGGCTATGGTTTAAAATATCTCAAAAAGGGCGATGAAATTATTCTTTCTGTCGCAGAACATGCTTCAAATGTCCTTCCTTGGTTTAGAATTGCCGATCTTACTGGTGCGGTCATTAAATATATGGATATCGAAGACGGTAAGTTATTAGCGAAGAACTTAAAAAGGGTCATAACTAAGAATACAAAAATCGTTTCTTTAGCGCATGTTGGTAATGTCTTAGGTTATGTCGCAGATGTTAAAGAATTTGCCAAGATTGCTCATGAAAATTGTGCGATTATGGTCGTTGATGGAGCACAGTCCGTACCACACTTAAAAACTGATTTTAAGGACCTTGGTATTGATTTTCTTGCTTTTTCCGCTCATAAAATGTGTGGTCCAACAGGTGTTGGAGCATTAGTTGGTAAATATGAATTATTAAAAGACATGGATCCATTTGTCACCGGTGGTGGCATGAATTCTATTTTCAAAAAAGATGGTAGTGTTGATTATCGTTTACCACCTTATAAATTCGAAGCTGGAACACTTAATATCGCTGGTATTTTAGGCTTTGGTGAAGCTGTTAAATTCATTAAAGAAATTGGCGTTGATAACATTCATCAACATGACCAAGAATTAATCGATTACGCTATCGAAAAGCTTAAAGATTATGACAATATCATTATCTATAACAAAGATGCTAGAAACGGCATTTTAACATTCAATATCAAAGGTGTTTTCCCACAAGATGAATCAACTTTACTTAATTACAAAGGTATTGCTATTCGTTCTGGTGAGCACTGCGCTAAATTATTGGACAATTACTTAGATACAAAAGCGACATGCAGAATGTCGACTTACTTATATACAGATAAAAAAGACATCGATACTTTCATCGATGCAATTATTAATGGAGGTGACATTTTAGATGCCTACTTTAACTAACGATATGATGAGATCAATCATCATGGACCATTATTCTGATCCACAAAATAAACATCAACCACCTCATGATGGCTATGAAAAAGTTCATATGCATTCTGATAACTGCATTGATGATTTAGATATTTTCTTATTAGTCAAAGATAACATTATTGATGATGCTTGCTTTGATGGTACAGCTTGTACAATCTCTACTTCAAGCACCGATATTATGTGCGATTTACTAAGAGGAAAAGAAATATCTAAAGGTAGAAAGATTATTGATGCTTTCCATCATATGATGCGTGAAGAAGAATTTGATGAATCTTTATTAGATGAGGCAATTGTTTTCATTAACACTAGTAAACAAGCTGCCAGAATTAGATGTGCGACCATTGGTTGGAACGCTGCAGAAGAGATTCTAAAGGGTAAATAATATGTCAAAAGACGAAGTTAAATTCCAAGAAGATTATAAATACGGTTTTAAAGATGAAGATACTTCCATTGTTAAAACTGGAATCGGTCTTAGTGAGGATGTTGTTAGGCAAATATCCAAATTAAAAAACGAACCAGAATGGATGCTTGAATTCCGTCTTAAAGCTTTAAGAGCGTTTGAAAAAATGCCAATGCCTTCTTATGGTCCAGATTTATCATTATTAGATTTTGATTCTTATACATACTTTACTCGTATGGCAAATAAAGAAACAAAATCATGGGAAGAAGTTCCTGAAACTGTTAAAAACACTTTCCAAAAATTAGGTATTCCAGAAGCTGAACAAAAATATCTCGCTGGTGTATCCACTCAATATGAATCTGAAGTTGTTTACCATAACATGCTTAAAGAAGTAGAAGAAAAAGGTGTTATTTTCCTTTCTACTGATATGGGTTTACAACTTTACCCAGAATTATTTAAAAAATATTTTGGTACAGTAGTGCCAATTATGGATAACAAATTTTCCGCGTTAAACGGCGCTTGTTGGTCTGGTGGTTCTTTCGTTTATGTGCCAAAAGGCGTGCATTTAGAAAAACCGTTACAGTCATATTTCAGAATCAATAATGAGAAGTCAGGTCAATTTGAAAGAACTTTAATCATTGTTGATGAAGGTGCAGACGTTCATTACGTCGAAGGCTGTACCGCTCCAACATATTCAAAAGAATCATTACACTCTGGTGTTGTGGAAATAGTTGTTTTAAAGAACGCTAAATGCCGTTATTCAACTGTTCAAAACTGGAGCACAAATATTGTTAATCTAGTTACTCAAAGAGCTATCTGCTATGAAGGTGCTTCTATGGACTGGATTGATGGTAACGTTGGTTCAGGTAGAAATATGAAATATCCAGCTGTCATTTTAGCGGGTGAAGGTGCTAATGGCACATGTATCTCTATTGCCGTTGCTGGTAAAGATCAATATCAAGATGCTGGTTCAAGAATGATCCATTTAGCGCCAAATACATCTTCCACAATTATTTCTAAATCAATTGTCAAAGGTGGTGGTACCGCTAATTATCGTGGTACTGTCAGAATGATGAAAAATGCTACTAACTGCCGTAGCCATGTTGAATGTGACACTTTGATTTTAGATGAAAAATCTTATAGTGATACCATTCCAAATAATGAAGTTAAAAATAACACTTCATATATCGAACATGAAGCGACTGTGAGTAAAATATCTGAGGACCAATTATTCTATTTGATGTCACGTGGTATTTCCGAAAAAGATGCCACTCAAATGATTATCATGGGATTCATTGAACCATTCAGTAAAGAACTCCCAATGGAATATGCGGTTGAACTCAATCAACTTATTAAAATGGATATGGAAGGTAGTGTCGGTTAATGTTTGATTACGATGTAATTGTTGTTGGTGGTGGGCATGCAGGTTTAGAGGCCGCTTTTGCTTGTGCTCACCTAAATAAGAAGACATTACTTTTAACCTTAAATAAGAAAATGCTTGGTAACATGCCATGCAATCCTTCTATCGGTGGTTCCGCGAAAGGAATTGTCGTTAGAGAAATCGATGCCTTAGGTGGCATGATGGGTAAAGCTGCTGATCATCATTATTTACAAATGAAGATGCTCAATACTGGTAAAGGACCTGGTGTACAATGCCTAAGAGCACAGCAAGATAAATTAGAATATCCAAAATATTGGTCAGAATTAACTGCCCAAACTGAAAACCTTACTGTTGAAGAAGGAATGGTTACTGCGTTAATCGTAGAAAACGCTGCAATTCAAGGGGTAATTTTGGAAAACGGCGCAAAACTCCATTCAAAATGTGTAATTTTAACAACTGGCACATATATGCAAAGCCAGATTTTCCGTGGCCATGAAATCAAAGATGAAGGCCCAGATGGTGAAAAACCTTCCATTGGTTTATCTCCATTTTTAAAGAGCATTGGAGTGGATATATTCCGTCTTAAAACAGGTACCCCTCCAAGAATCAAAAGAGACTCAATTGACTTTAGTAAAGCCTCTGTTCAACCAGGCACAAATAGACGTCTTGCTTTCTCCTATGACACAACTGAATTCATTCCTATTGAAGAGCAAGAACCATGCTATTTGGTTTACACTACACCAAAGACACACGAAATCATTAGAGCGCACCTAAAAGACTCCGCTTTATTTGGTGGTGCGGTGACTGGTGTTGGCCCAAGATATTGCCCATCAATTGAATCCAAAATTGTGACTTTTGCTGATAAAGAAAGACATCAATTATTCTTAGAACCAGAGTCTCGCTATACTGACTCAATCTATTTACAAGGCTTCTCAACTTCCATGCCAACTGACGTACAAGAAGAAATGGTTCGTTCATTACCAGGTTTTGAAAACGCTGTGTTTTTGAAATATGCTTATGCGATTGAATATGACGCTATTAGGACAGAAGAATATGGTCCAAATCTAGAAATCAAAAAATGGCCAGGATTATTTATCGGTGGTCAAATATGTGGTACATCTGGTTATGAAGAAGCTGCTGCTCTTGGCTTAATGGCGGGTATTAATGCTTCTCGTAAAATTGATAATTTAGAACCATTAATTTTAAGAAGAGATCAAGCCTACATCGGTGTCATGATTGATGACCTTGTTACTAAAGGAACTGAAGAACCATATCGACTCATGTCTTCAAGAGCGGAATTCCGTTTAATCTTAAGACATGATAACGCTGATATGAGATTAACTGAAATCGGTCATGATATTGGTTTAATTAAAGAAGATAGATATCAAAGATTTACAA
Source organism: uncultured Erysipelotrichaceae bacterium (assembly GCA_902777015.1). Taxonomy (GTDB): domain Bacteria; phylum Bacillota_I; class Bacilli_A; order RFN20; family CAG-826; genus RUG14515. The sequence goes on from CACYSA010000020.1 coordinate 20,270, forward strand.
ATAAAGTTAATAACATCAATAAAGCCATCGAAATACTCAAGAGTGTTTATCTTGGTAGTAGAAAAGATGTTAACGATTATTTAGCGAGTGTTAATTCCAATTTATTAACTGGTGGTATTCAAACTTTTGAATTATTAAAAAGGCCAGAAGTCTCTTATGTTGATTTAATTCAATTTATTCCAGAACTAAAAGATATTACTTTAGATGAATTCGCTATTGAAGAAGTGGAAATCATCGCTAAATATGAAGGTTACATTATTAAGCAAATTAGAGAAGCGAAGAATATGACTAAGTTAGAAGAAATGAAAATCCCAAGTGATATGGATTTCTTAAATATGGATGGCTTAGCTTTAGAAGCAAGAGAAAAACTAAATAAAGTTAAACCTTTAACTGTGGGACAAGCATCACGTATCTCTGGTGTGAATCCTAGCGATGTTAGTGTTTTGATATTTAACGTGAGGAAGGTGACTCATAATGGATAAGTCATTATTTTTAGAAGAATTAAATAAACGTGGTATCCAATGTGATGACAAACAAGCCGATAAACTTTTTGACTTTATGCATCATGTTTTAAAAACAAATGAAGAATTCAATCTCACTGCGATTAAAGATGAAAGTTCATTCGTGGAGAAAATGATTTTCGATTGTGCTTTATTGCTCAATAATCAAAAGTTTGAAGATCTCGATATCGTTGATATTGGAGCGGGTGCGGGCTTCCCAAGCGTGGTCCTTTCTATACTTTCTCCAAAGACACATATCATTGCTTTAGATAGTACTTCAAAGAAAATAGATTTCATTAATAAATACGCTCAAGAAAATGGCTTAAACATCACCGGAATTAGTACCCGTGCCGAAGATTTTGCCAAAAATAACCGTGATAAATATATGGTTGTAACCGCAAGAGCGGTAGCCCATTTACGTATCTTAATTGAACTCGCTTTACCAATGCTTAAAGTGGGTGGTATCTTTATCGCTATGAAAGGTCCAGGCTTCGAACAAGAAATCGAAGAATCTAAAGGCGCATTAAAGAAATTAAAAGGCAAGATTGATTATATTTATGAAGATCAATTACCTGAATCGAAAGAAAACCGTTCCTTTATATATATTAAAAAGGTAGGGGAAACACCCACAAAATACCCACGTTTATATGGGGAAATAAAAAATAAAGCATTATAGTATTTTATTTACTAAATAAGAGTATATAATAGTAATCACTTCAGGGCAGCGAAAAGCGACCGGCGGTAAACCCCGCGAGCCTAATAGGGCAGGAACTTGTGAAATTCAAGTGGCGACAGTAAAGTCTGGATGAAAGAAGTAGTTTTTTAAGGCCTTGGGAAAGGTCTATTTTTTATGAACAAGATAAGAAAACCTAGTGAAATTATCACTAGAATTGCCACTCTTGCTGTCTTGTCAGCATTAGGTGCAGTATTAATGGCGTTCGTTAAGATTCCTGACCCATTTGCTCCATGGTTAGAAATTGAAATTAGCGAAATTGTCACTATCATTGGCTATGCTTTATATGGTTTACCAGGTGGTGCACTTGTTGCCATTATTAAAACAGGACTAAAGTTATTATTTGTCGGAACATCAAGCAATTTCTTAGGTGAATTGACTGCGATTATCGCATCACTCATGTTTATTGTGGGTATGTTTATAACCAGCCGTTTAAAATGGTTTAAAAAAGGTATTGGTTTCCGTATTATTGCTTACTTTGTTATCAGTATTTTAGTGGCAGTGACGATGACATTATTAAACGCCATCTTCATTACTCCTTCATATATGACGATATACGCAAATCCTCCACGTTTATCAACTTGCTTTGAAGATGGAATGACTTTAAAAGTTTATGACTATCTAGCAAAACTAGTTGGTCTTAAAACAGGAGTGGAAGGAGCTTGGCCATATGTTGGTGTTATTAGTTTAATTTATTTCCCATTTAATTTATTAAAGGTTGTAATCTGCTTTGCTATTTATGAAATATTATTCAATAGATTAATTTTTATCTTTATGAGAAGATCAGAATTTTTCCAAAAATGGTTTGTGGGAAATATCTTTACTAAAAAAGAAGAAACTAAACAAGAACAACCAGCAGTGGAAGAAGAGCAATAAAAAGAGCACAAAAAAACTAGGTCAATCAAGGCCTAGTTTTTTGTTGTATCTTACTCTTCAACAGAGATTGCACCAACTGGGCATACGCCAACTGCGTCTTCATCAGCTTCGCCTGTAATTGGAGCGGCTGGACCTTCATCAGAGAATTTAGAAAATTATACCTTAAAGGCAACTATTTTCAATAGGAAGGCATTATTTTGCAAAAATAGTCAATTTTTATTCAAAAAGAATTCTAATTAAATTAGAATATATAAGATCGGACTATTTATGAGCGAAACAAGATTAGAAAAATATAAAAAATATCGTCAATCAATTAATGAATTCAAGTCGATTAGTAACGAACCTGAATCTATTCAATATAGAGAAAAAAGCGTTGTTAACGATAAGATGAACACAACATCCACTCTTCCTTTGGAAGAAGTTTTAGGCAAAGTCGACGAACAACAAGAGGAACAACCAAAGCGCGTTATTACTAGAAAACTAGTAATGATTATTTGCTTATCTCTTATTGGTGTCGCTTTAATCGCTGGTATTATCATTTTTGCTATATTTGCTTTCGGAGGAAAATAATATGAAAGTCGCTGTTGCTATTGACGGTCCTGCCGCTGCTGGAAAATCAACCATCGCTAAGAAAGTTGCTCTTATGAGAGGCTTTACATACATTGATACAGGCGCTATGTATCGTGCTTTCACTTGGTATTGTTTACAAAAAGGTGTTAACTGCCAAGATGAAGCTGCTTGTGTCGCTTTAATTCCAGAAGTAAATATTGAATTAAAACCAGGCTACGTTGTTTTATGCAATGGCGTCGACGTTTCTAAACCAATTAGAGGCACAGATGTTTCTGGTAATGTTTCTTATATTGCTTCATATAAAGATATTCGTCTTGCTTTGGTTGAACTTCAAAGAAAGATGGCGGAAAAAGATTCTGTCATTATGGATGGAAGAGATATTGGTACATATGTTTTACCAAACGCTGAAGTCAAAATCTTCCAAGTTGCATCAGTTGAAAAAAGAGCGGAACGCCGCTATTTAGAAAACCAAGAAAAAGGCATTCCATGTACCTATGAAGATATCGTAGCCGATGTTGAAAAAAGAGACTACATTGATTCACATCGTGCCTTCGCTCCACTTAAACCTGCACCAGATGCTATTCATTTAGATACATCTGATTTATCTATTGATGAAGTTGTTGAAGAAGTAAACAAAATCATTGATCAAAAACTCGCGGAGAAAAAATAATGGCTCAAGGAATCGTTGCAATCGTTGGCTCACCTAACGTCGGTAAATCGACAATTTTTAATCGTATGATTGGTGAAAGACATGCGATTGTTGACGATGAAATGGGTATTACACGTGATAGATTATATGGACAATGTGAATGGTTAGGCCATAAATTTTCATTAATCGATACTGGTGGTATTGAAATTGTTAATAGACCATTCCAAGAACAAATCCGTATGCAAGCTGAAATTGCCATAAATGAGGCAGACGTGATAGTGTTTGTGACTGATGGCAAGCTTGGTATTACCACTGATGATAGAGTGGTGACAACTATTTTAAGAAAAGTCAAAAAACCAATTATTTTAGCAGTTAATAAAATAGATGAAGGCTCCCATATGGCGGACGCTCAAGAATTCTATGGTCTTGGATTAGGAGAACCTCACGTTGTTTCTGGTGCACATGGCATCGGAATCGGTGACATCCTTAATGAAATCGTAAAATATCTACCTGAAAATAACGAGGAATTAGAAGAAGATAAAGTCACATTCTGCGTTGTTGGTAGACCTAATGTTGGTAAATCATCCTTGGCTAACGCTATTCTTAATCAAGATAGAGTTATTGTTAGTAATATTTCTGGTACAACAAGAGACTCAATTGATACTCCATTTAATAGAAACGGTAAAAACTATTTAGTTATTGATACTGCTGGTTTAAAGAAACGTGGAAAAATCTACGAATCAATTGATAAGTATTCAGCGATTCGCGCTCTTAAGGCGATTGAAAGAAGTGAAATTGTTTTATTAGTGCTTGATGGTAAAGAAGGCATCACAGAACAAGATAAGCACGTTATTCAATACGCTACTGATTTACATAAAGCAATCATCATTGTCGTTAATAAATGGGACTTAGTCGATAAGCAAACTAATACCATGTCCGACTATGTGAAGATTATTAGAGATGAATATAAGTTCTTAGACTACGCTCCAGTTGTCTTCGTTTCTGCTTTAAAGAAACAAAGATTGGACACATTATTTGAAACACTTGATAGCGTACACGAAGCATATTACACACGTATCAAGACAAGCTTATTAAATGAAGTTATGCAAGATGCTCAAGTCATGAATCAAGCACCTAATTTCAATGGCGGAAGATTAAAGATTTTATATGCTTCTCAAGTGAGCAGTGCACCCCCAACAATTGTCCTATTTGTGAACGATCCTAACTACATGCACTTCTCATATGAGCGTTATATCGAAAATAGATTGAGGGATACATTCAATTTTGACGGAACGCCGATTAGAATTGTTTTGAAGAAACGTTCGGGCTCTCAAAAAGAATAAATCTCGACAAACACGAAAAAAAATACTAGTTTTTTGTTTTTGCCGTGTTATAATGTTTTTTGCAAAGAATGACATTTGCAAATTTAAGGGAGATTTTAGTCATGAAAAAATTCAACAAGAGAGACTTAGTCCAAATTGTTGCGGACCAAGGCCATTTTTCAAAGAGAGATGCTAGATTAGCTATCGATCTCTGCTTCGATTTAATCGAAAAAGCTTTATTAGAAGGTCAAGAAGTTAACATTACAAACTTCGGCGTCTTCACACCAAAGAAACGTCAATCACGTGACGGCACACATCCAAAGAAACATACACGTATTACAATTGCCGAATCACGTTCTGTCAGCTTCAGACTTTCCAAAGCTCTCAAAGCTGAACTCAATAAATAGTTCGAGCTTAAATCTCAAGAATCAAAATCAGCGGTAACGCTGGTTTTTTCTTTGCTCTATAATTATTATTGAATTATGGATCCAAAAATTATTAATTATCAAAAACTCGCTGAACAATTTGAAGAGCATGGCTATAAGCTCTTTTTAGTGGGTGGTACGGTTAGAGATTATTTATTAGGGGAACAATTAACCGATATGGACGCTGTTAGTGATGCGACCCCTGAACAAATCATCGCCTTTTTATCACCAATTGATAAATCATTCATGAGATTCGGTTCTTTGAAATATAAAGATGAAAGTGGTGTGAAGTTTGATATCACGACATTAAGAAAAGAATCTTCTTATCTAGATAGTAGACATCCGAGCAAAATCGAGTTTGTTAAAGATTTAAGTATCGATTATCAAAGAAGAGATTTTACTCTTAACGCTTTATATATGGATAAAGATTTAAAAGTCATTGATTATTGTAACGGTCAAATTGATCTAAAAAATCACATCTTAAAAATGGTTGGTGATCCTGATATTAGAATCAAAGAAGATCCATTAAGAATATTAAGAGCAATTAGATTCCATTTAATGCATCATTTAGATATTGATGAATCATTATTAAAGGCAATGCATAATAATTTTAATTTATTAAAAAACATCACTGACGCGAAAATAAGAAGTGAATTAAATAAAATTGACGACAATATCGTTGATCAAAAAGAAAAAAACGAGATTTTTCAACAATTTGATATAGCAAACCTAGTGGGTGTGATAAAGTAATAGCATGATTAGTGAAGCAATTGACTTTCAAGTCCTTCTTTTAGATAACTACAAAAAACTCAAAATGAGTGAGAGCCAAGTCGTTCTTGTTTTAATGGTGGACCGCTTAGTTAATCAAGGTAATCCACTTATTACCGCTGACTTATTATCTTTAAAGATGTCTCTTGATATTAAAGAAATCGATAAATTAATCGCTGATTTATTAACACGTGGTTTGATGGAATATAAGACGGTGGACGGCAAAACCACAACATCTTTAGATCCATTAAAAGAAAAGTTATTTAGAGAATTCCAATTAGCGTTGTCAAAAGAAAACGAAGCAAAAAGTAACAAAACAATTAAAGAACAATTAAGTAATATCTTTGAAAATTTCCAAAGAGAATTAGGACGTTCTTTATCCCCAATGGAAATATCCACAATTAGGGAATGGGTCTCAATGGGATACACTGATGAAAACATTATTGATGCTTTAAAAGAGGCCATCAATCAAGGTAAGAAATCATTAAAATCCGTTGATAAGATTTTATTATCATGGGCTAAACGCGCTGAAATTGAAGCGGAAGGTAAAACTTCTATTGATGATGAATGGACTAAGAATTTAGAAGAAACTATCCGTATTGCTAAAACCCCATGGTTAGATGAAGACGATGAAGACTAATATAGAGCCTTTATTAAATTATTTAGATGAATTGTTCCCATCCGCAAGATGTGAACTTTTTTATTCTAAAGATTATGAGTTAGTTATCGCTGTCATGTTATCCGCACAGACAACTGATAAATCAGTCAATGATGTAACACCAATCTTGTTTAATAAATATCCTTCTCTTGATGCACTTAATAAAGCACCTTTAGAAGATATTGAGGAAATATTAAAGCCAATCGGCTTATATAAAAACAAAGCAAAGAATCTTAAAGGAATTGTTAAAAGCCTAATTGAAGATTTTGATTATCAAGTTCCTTCTGATAAAGACGAATTACAAAAATTACCAGGAGTGGGAAATAAAACCGCTGGTGTGATTCGCGCTGAAATATTCCAAATCCCAGATTTACCAGTAGATACACATATATTAAGGATTAGCAAAAGACTTAATTTGGCCAAGAAAGATGATGAACCGATTGATGTTGAAATGAAACTCAAAAAGCTTATTCCAGAAGATAGATGGATTAAGTCACATCATCAATTAATTCATTTTGGTCGTTATTTCTGTACCGCGAGAAATCCATCTTGTGAAAAGTGCAAAATAAGCGACATGTGTAGCAATAAAAGAAAATAATTATTTGAAATATAATTGATCAACTGCATCTAAATAATGTAGTCTTGGTGAATAATCTTGCTTAATTAATAAGCCACTTTCTTTAAACACTTCGTAAGGAATTGATTTTCTTTTTCCATGTTCATAAAACTCGATAACAAACTTAGCGTCTAATAAATATATCTCATTTTGAATTTGAAAAGAGATGACAAAGAAAGCGATGCCACCATGTTTAATAACATTTTTCAAATGCACAATTTGATGCTCGCTGATGTTACTTAATGGAAATGAAGTGGTGGATTTTGTGTTCTTTGCTTCAAAATCGATATATCTACCTTTATAAACACCGTTATAGTCAGTGGTGGATTGCTTTTCAAAATAAGCATCAGTAATTCTCGCACCATGAGAATAATCAACCTTAACAATATTAATAGGGGTTGGTCTTTTATTAATTAAAGCGCGACCAGTTTCACGATAAAAATCATTCGAAAGATTGATATCTTCTTCTAATGACATACCACGGTTAGCCGCACTTAAAAGGGAACGATGGCCTTTTTCAGCCTTATTAACTTCTTCACTCTTTTTATATGGCTTGCCGTTTGGATATTTCATTATTCGATATATTTTTTAATTTCTTCTTCGAATTCTTGATATGTAACGTCTTCGTTATTCGCTAGTTTCTTTAATGTATTAGCAACTGGAACTGGGAAATGATTGAATGTTTTTAAAACTTTCTTATATTCTTCAACTAAAAGAGAACTCTTTCTCATTGTAGCGTCATATAACCACGCTAAGTTTTCAGCATCAACTGCTGGATCATGAGCAGGACCGGCTTGTTTCACACCAAAGGCATCACAATATTTAATAAGAGATAATGGATTGCCTTTATCATCTCTCATGAATTCAGAGATGAAAGCGCTGAAATCAATGTAGTTTTGTTGAATGCATTGAACGATTTCTTTTGGGAAATCAAAACTATAAGAGATAGAGGAAGATAGAATCTTCATATCATGATTACCAAATGTGATAAAAGATGATTTCTTAAAGCCCATACCACAATATTTCTTAAGTTCACTCATCGCAGTGTAAAAACTAACGCCTTTTTGCTTAAGCATATCTTCTGTGATACCGGTTAAATCAGTAACAATCTTGCCCACTCTATTGTGAGCTTTAACATAAATTCTAAATGGTTTCTTACTTTTCTTAATATAACCATGACGGTCAATCACTACATGCATAGCGCCGATAGCAATCATCTCGTGAGAGAATTGAGTGCCTTCGAAGTCTAAGAAGACTAGTGATTTGTGACCTTTCAATAACTTTTCAAATTTCTTCATAAATCTTGAATAGTATACCACTAATTTCTCTTTTTTCAAAAGAAAAAAGATTGAATTATGTATATTTCTCTTATATTATATAAGAAATGGAGCAAATATGGCAGTAAAGCTTTTTCTTAACTCTCAAACAATCTTAAATCACGAGTTTCCTCTCACTCATAAAAATGCTTATGATGCTGAGGAAGTAGATAAGTTCTTAGACATGATTTTACAAGATTATAAAGTTGTAGAATCTAATGTCATCATTCCTGTTAGTGAATACGAATCTTTAAAGGAAAAGAATAAACTTCTCGAAAGTGATAAAAGAAAAATTGAAGTGGAACTAGAAAAATATAAAGCTCGTTTCACCAATATTAAATCCAGCGATAATGTCACTACAGACAATATCGAATTAGTCAGGAAGATCAATGCCTTAGAAAAATTTCTATGGTCACATGGTTTCAATCCTGACACCATTAAATAGTTGAAATTCCGGTCTGGACAACCGCTGCATTTGTAGAGGAAAGTCCATGCTCGCACGAGCTGAGACGCTCGTAGTGATTGCGCTAGCGGAAAAAATAACGCTAGGTACGTAGGAGTACGTAACGGCGGGAGGATACCTAAAGGAAACCATGGTCGAATCCCTGAAAGTGCCACAGTGACGTAGTTTATTAGAAATAATAAAGTGGAACGCGGTAAACCCCACAAGCGAGAAACCCAAATTTGGTAGGGGAGATAAGGTAGAGAACTGAATTGATCCTTGTAAGCTTAGCTTAGATAAATGGTTGTCAAAACAGAACATGGCTTATAGGACCGGATACTCACTTAAGGAGACAAAATGAATTTACCAACAAAGATTACATTCACTAGAATTATCATGATTATCCTCATGATTATTACCCTTTTTGTATTAAGCGTTATCAATGGTTTCAATCATTGGCAAACATTTGAATTAGGCAACACGGGTATCAATTTAGTCTTCTTAATTCTATTTATATTCTTTGTTATTGCTAGTTATACAGACCATCTTGATGGCTATCTTGCAAGAAAGAACAATCAAGTCACTGATTTAGGTAAATTTCTCGATCCAGTTGCAGATAAATTGTTAATTAATTCACTTGTTATCTTTTTAGCCGCACCAAGCGTTTTTGCTCCTTATATTCCAGGAGAATTGAACCAAGTTGGTTTTAGTGTTTGGTGTGTCATTATTCTTGTTGCTCGTGACATCGTTGTTGATGCCTTACGTTTTATCGGAGCGAGCAAAGGCAAAGTTATCGCCGCGAATATTTTCGGCAAATTAAAAACCGTTTTAGAAATGGTAGCCATTGGTGTAGTCTTACTTAACGGCTTCCCATTCAGATATTTTGATGCTTCTTGGCCTGCTGGTTTACACATTGCTGATATTTTCGTATATCTAGCAACAGCAGCCTCATTTATTTCTGGCATCATCTATGTTGTTCAAAACCGTCACGTCTTCAAGGAAGATAAATAAAATGAACAAAGAAGAAATCAGTACTCTATTTAAAGAAGTCGGTCTAACATTAGGTTCTGTTGAATCTTTTACAGGTGGATTATTTGCTAGAGAGATTACTTCTGTTCCAGGTGCTTCTAAATTTTATAAAGGTGGTTTAGTGACTTATGCCACTGAAGAAAAAGTTACTTTACTTGGTATCCCACAAAAAGACGTTGATCAATTCGGAGTGGTTTCTAAAGAGATTGCTCTATTGATGGCGGAATTAGGTAGAAAGAAACTTAATGTTGATTACTGTGTTTCCTTTACTGGTAACGCTGGACCAAGTGCGATGGAAAATAAACCAGTTGGAGAAATCTACATTGGCATTTCAAATAAAAACAAAACTGAAGCATTTGGTTACCAATTAGAAGGAAATAGAAGTAAAATTCAAGAAGATGCAATTTTTTTAGCGTTTACGCTACTAGAAAAGTCGATAAAAAATTTCGGACAAAATTGAAATTAGTCGCCTACATAAATAATTAGAAGGAGTTCTATTATGGCAAAAGAAAAAGAAAACTTAAAAAACACATTAGAAGAAACATTGAAGCAAATCGAAAAGCTCTATGGTAAAGGTGCAATCATGCGCTTAGGCGATAGAGACAATGTTGATGTGGACGCAATTCCATCCGGCTCATTATTAATTGATGAAGCTATTGGTGTAGGTGGCTATCCAAAAGGTAGAATCATTGAAATCTTTGGACCTGAAAGTAGTGGTAAAACAACATTAGCTTTACACGCTATTGCAGAATGTCAAAAGAATGGTGGTAGAGCAGCATTCATCGATGCTGAACACGCTATCGATCCAGTCTATGCTAAAAACTTAGGCGTTGATATTAACGAATTAATCCTTTCCCAACCAGACAATGGTGAGCAAGCTCTTGAAATCGTTGAAATGTTAGCGGGTTCAGGTAGCATCAACTTAATCGTTGTTGACTCAGTCGCAGCCTTAGTTCCACAAGCGGAATTAGATGGGGAAATGGGTGATAGTTCTGTTGGCTTACAAGCAAGATTAATGTCCAAAGCAATGCGTAAAATTGCTGGTGTTTTAAATAAGAAAGAATGCGCAGTTATCTTCATTAACCAATTACGTGAAAAAGTTGGTGTGATGTATGGTAACCCAGAAACAACCTCTGGTGGTCGTGCTTTAAAATTCTATGCTTCTGTTCGTATTGATATTCGTCGTACTGAAGCAATTAAAGCCGGAAATGAAATCGTCGGTAATACTTGCCGCGTTAAGATTGTTAAAAACAAAGTTTCCGCACCATTCAAACAATGTGAAATCGATATTATCTATGGCCAAGGCATTTCCAAAGAAGGCGAAATCCTTGATCGCTCAGTTGAGTTAGGTCTCATCAAAAAGAGTGGCTCTTGGTTTGAATATAATGGCAGCAAAATCGCTCAAGGTCGTGACGCTGCTAAAGCATATTTAAAAGACAATGAAGATGTCGCTAAAGATTTGTTAGAAAAAATCAAAAGCGGTATTGTTGAATAATTCTAATTCTTATTTCTGAAAGTTATCAGTACGAAAGAACTGTTTAAGTGTGCCTATAATACGTCAAAGACAAGACGTTAAAACTCGGAAGAAGACCTCATAATCTAACACTAGAGAGTGAGGTGATTTGCATTGAAGAGTGAACATAGAGATTACTTAATAATCATCAAAATCGCTTTGGTATGCCTTCTTCTTTGCTTAATAAAAGTTTTATTACAGTAAAAAAAGAAGTCTCCGCATGACTTTAAACCAATAAGTGTTGTGAGGACTTCCTTCTTATGGCTTCATTATAACATTATGCTCGTCAAAGACAAGACGTTAAAACTCGGAACGAATACCTCTATTCACGTTAGTGAAAGGAGGTGATAAGCATTGAAACTATTAAATGAATTCAAAATGCTTTTGATTCTTTTTGTGATATGCCTCTTTTTATTCCTACTAATTAAGTTGGTTTAAAAAAGAATCCCTTTAAACTTCATCCAAAAAGTGTTTAGAGGATTCGTTCTTATGGTCTTATTATATCATCTATTTCATTTCTGACCATAAAAATAATGACATTATTTCTTCCTGGGGCTATAATTAATTTGTATCCTCGAAAGATACTTACCTATATATTCTCACTCGAGAACTTTGCTATCAGGCTTTGCCTGTTGTTTATAAAAAAAATGCTTATAGTTTACCTATAGTAGGGAGCATTTTAGGTAAAAGTCTACTTTGTAGACTCACTCATTTTTAATTAGAAAGGAAGATCCATTATGCCAGTATGGTTAGGAATTGTTATTGGTGTAGTTTGTCTTTTAGCTGGTGCCGCATTAATGTTTTTAGTGCCTTTTGTTCGTAACAATATTGTTAAGAACAACGCTAAGAAAATTATTCGTGACGCTGAAATTAAAGCCGAACATATTACCAAGAACGCACAAATTGATGGTAAGCAAGCTGTCAATGAATTGAAACAAGAAGCAAATCGTGAAATTCACGAAAGAAAGCAAGAATTACAACAACAAGAAAGATCTCTTCAACAAAGAGAACAAAGCATCGATCGTCGTGATGCCGCTCTTCTTTCTAAAGAAAACGCTTTAGATGAAAAGAACGAAACATTATCCAGACGATTAAAAGACATGGACCGTAAAGAAGCCCAATTACAAGAAAAGATCGATAGTATTATCGTCGAACTTGAAAAGGTTGCCCAAATGTCCACTCAAGAAGCTCGCGATGAATTATTCAATCGTGTGGAATCTAAAGTCAGTAAAGAAATCGCTGCGTTCATTAAGCAAAAAGAAGAGGAAGCTAAAGAAGAATGTGACACTAAGGCTAAAGAATTATTAGGTTTAGCCCTCACTCGTTACGCTCAAGATGTGACCAGCGAAAGAACTGTTTCAGTTGTCGCTCTTCCAAGCGATGAAATGAAAGGTAGAATCATCGGACGTGAAGGTCGTAACATTCGTTCCTTAGAGCAATTATTAGGCGTCGATTTAATTATCGATGACACTCCAGAAGTTATTACTGTTTCATGCTTCAACCCAATTAGAAGAGAAATCGCTAGATTATCACTTGAAGCATTAATTAAAGATGGTCGTATTCAACCAGGAAGAATTGAAGAAATCGTTGAAAAGACAAAGAAAGAAGTCGACGAAAGCATTCATAAAGCTGGTCAAGAAGTGGCCTTCAAACTTGGTTTACCAAGAATCAACAAAGACTTATTAGACTATGTTGGTAGATTAAAATATCGTACATCCTATGGTCAAAACGCTTTAGACCATTCTGTTGAAGTCGCTTATTTATGTGGCATCATGGCCGCGGAACTTGGCTTAGATCAAAACTTAGCTAAACGCGCTGGTTTATTACACGATGTCGGTAAAGCCGCTGACTTCGAAATGGATGGTAGCCACGTTGAAATCGGTGCTAGATTAGCCAAGAAATACGGTGAAGGCGATGTCGTTATTAACTCTATTGAATCTCACCACGGTGATGTTCCTGCTAAATACATCATTGCTAACTTAGTCCAAGCCGCTGATACATTAAGTGCTGCTAGACCAGGTGCTAGAAGTGAAATCTTAGAAAACTACATCAAACGTATCGAACAACTTGAAGAAATCTGCAAGTCTTACGATGGTGTTTATCAATCATATGCGATGCAATCTGGCCGTGAATTACGTGTCATGGTTATTCCAGAAAAAATCGATGATGTTGGTGCATTCAAATTAGCTAGAGACATCAAAGAACGTATCGAAAATGAAATGACTTATCCAGGTCAAATCAAAGTTTCAGTCATCCGCGAATATCGCGCTATCGAAACCGCGAAATAGTTGAACCCTATTTCATAGAAAGATTACAATTTGAAAATTTTATTTATCGGTGATGTTGTCGGTCGTGTTGGCAGACGCATGCTTAAGGAAAGAATTCCTTATTACGTAGAAAAATACGATATTGATTTTGTTATTGCTAATGGTGAGAATGCTTCACATGGTAAAGGCTTAACAAGAAATCAATATTTCGAATTACTCGATGCAGGCGTTGACGCTATCACATTAGGCAATCACTATATGTCTAAAAGCGAAATTCTTCGCTATATTGATCAGGTTGATCGTTTAGTAAGACCATACAATTTATTAAGGCCATTCCCAGGCGAAGGTAGTGTGGTATTTGAAGTTAATGGTGTTTCTATTAGAGTAACAAATATCCTCGGTAGTGCATTCATGAATGAGGAAGTAAACGCTCCTTATTATTCAATTATTAATTTATTAAGCGAAGAAGAACCTGCAACTATTCACATTATCGATTTCCACGCTGAAGCAACTGGTGAAAAACAATCATTAGCCTTTGCATTAGATGGCAAAGTCAGCGCTGTTCTTTGTACACATACACATGTGCAAACTAATGACGCTCATATCTTACCAAATGGCACTGCTTTCATCAGTGATGTTGGTATGACTGGCTTTGTGGATGGTGTCTTAGGTTGCACTAAAGAAACTGTCGTAGAAAAGATTATCTACGGCAAACAAAGTAAATTTCAAACTCCAGATGAAGGCAGGGGAGTCTTCTCCGCAGTTGTTCTTGATGTCGATGATATCAGTGGACTTGCAAAGCAAATATTCCCAATTTATTATGTAGAAAGTAATTAGTATGAAAACAAAAATTATTAACACTCCTGATATGTTAAAAGCGGCATCTCGTAAAAAAGCTGCTACTGTTTTCATGCCCGCTACATTTGATAAAAAAGAACAATTAGAAGCCATCGTTAAAGGCGAAAAGTACTATATCCATACATATGGCTGTCAAGCTAATGTGAGAGATGAAGAAACAATGCGTGGCTTATTAGAAGATGTTGGTTACATCTTTACTGATAAACCAGAAGAAGCATCTTTAATCATCATTAACACATGCGCTGTTAGAGAAAACGCCGAAGATAAAGTGTATGGTGAAATTGGTAACCTTAAACACTTAAGACAAAAGAATAAACAATTAGTTTTAGCGATATGCGGTTGTATGGTTGAACAACCAGAAATCTTAAATAAATTAATGGAAACATTTAAAGAAGTTAATTTATATTTTGGCACTCATGAAATCGCACAATTATATTCTTTAGTTTATGAAGCAAGAGTAAATCAAGAAAGAGTGGTCGCTATTGAAAGTAAACCAGGGGAAGTTATTGAAATTACACCTGCTTGCCGTAATAACACATATAAAGCTTATGTTAATGTCATGTATGGCTGCGATAAGTTCTGCACTTATTGCATTGTTCCTTACACAAGAGGCAAAGAAAGAAGTAGACACTTTGAAGATGTCATCAATGAATGCCAACAATTAATCGATAATGGTTATCAAGAAATCACATTATTAGGACAAAACGTTAATGCTTATGGTAAAGATCTTGATGAAGGCAAAGACTTCGCTGATTTAATGGAAGCGGTAGCGAAATTAGGTATTCCTAGACTTAGATTTACTACATCACATCCTTGGGATTTCTCCTCAAAAATGATTGATGTCATTGCTAAATATCCTAATATCATGAAGTTCATTCATTTACCTGTTCAATCCGGTAATGACCGCGTTTTAAAAGCAATGGGTAGAAGATATACAAGAGAAACTTATCTCGCTTTAGTTAAAGAAATGCGTGAAAAGATTCCTGGATTAGCCTTATCCACTGATATCATCGTGGGCTTCCCAAACGAAACAGATGAAGAATTTAAAGATACTTTATCAATCGTTGATATAGTTAAATACGAAGCTGCTTTTACATTTATCTATTCTCCAAGAAAAGGTACACCCGCTGCGAAGATTAAAGATAATGTTTCTAAAGAAACAAAATCCGCTAGATTTATGGAATTAGTTAAGCATTTAGAAGTCCATATTGAAAAGCATAGCCAATCTTTAGTGGGCCAAACATTTGATGTTCTTGTTGATGGTGTTAGTAAAACCGATAAAGATATGTATTCTGGTTATACAGAAGAGAATAAACTCGTCCATTTTAAAGGCAATGAATCAATGGTGGGTAAGATTGTTAAAGTAAAAATTAACGAATCTCATACATATTCATTAATGGGAGAAATAGTTAATGGATAAAGTCTTAGAAAAAGCTAAAGAATTACGCCTATCTATTGAACAAACTCCTGAATATATCGAGTATATGAAAAATAAAGAATTACTCGAAAATAATAAGGACGTGCTTGAATTAAAGCATAATATTGCTAACTTAAAAACCCAAGGCAAATACGAAGAAGCCAAGAACTTAGAAGAAATATATAATAAGCATCCTCTAGTGAATAATTTTGAAGTGAGTAAAGATAATCTTTACGAATTACTCAAAACCATTCAAAATATTATTCAATAGCATGCTTAAAATTATTAGATTAAGTCGTTTCAAATTTGATAAAGGAATCATTCAACACAATGTGACTATGAGTGTCTCTGGTCTTTTTGATGATAAAACAAAGATGGTGGAAGCCCGTATTAACATTATGACCACTCTTCTTGAATCATTATTCCCTGCCACAATTACTATTTCATCTATCCTTAGAAATGCTCATCCTTTAACGGAATATGAGAAATGCTTAACTGCTTTAGGTATTTATAAACGCAGCGCTAATTATAATGAAGGCGACGAAATTACTATTGATCAGCTTAAAGACATTATGCTCTTTTGCTACGCCGAAGGAGCGGAAGCAGAATTAAGTGTATTAGATATCAAAAATCAACATGTTACTGTAGTGATAAATAAAGATGTATTTAAGTATCATTATCTCTATGGCACTCCAGAAACATTTACTCCAGAATACCTAGCCACCATCAAAAAGAAACTTAAAGACTGCGTATTTGACGGGTCATTCAAAAAAGATTTATAAAGAAATGCGATTTATTCGCATTTTTTGTTATAATAAGCGCATGCTGATATGTATTGTTGGCCCAACAGGCTCAGGAAAGACATCTATCGCTTTAAAATTAGCGGATTTTTATCACGCTCCAATTATTAATGCCGATGCATTTCAAATATATGATGAAATGAATATTGGCACTGCGAAAGTGGAAAAGGATAGT
>CACYSA010000021.1 GCA_902777015.1 uncultured Erysipelotrichaceae bacterium
GGGCATCCCTTCGAGTCCCTACTTAACTTTGGTGATAACGTTAAAAATCCTACTTAACTTTGGAGGGGTACCTAGTCCCCCTTAAAGTTTGGAGGACTATTTATTCAAAGGCGCCTTAAATAGGTGCCTTTTTTGTTGCCCGCGTATATAATGAGTGTATGAAAAAACCAGGCAACAGAAATAAAGCCCGCGAAAAGGCACCAATTAAGAAGAATTACAACAATCTAAAGCAATATAAAGTCACAAAAGAATGTGAGCTTTTAGAATTCCTTTTAGAGACATTTAAGAATCAATCAAGAAACTCAGTTAAGTCTCTTCTTTCTTCTCATAGAGTGTCTATCGATGGTGCACCTGTTAGCCAATTTAATTTCAAATTATATCCAGAAGATACAGTCATTATTTCTAATTCTCCAATCAAAAAGAAAACTAGAAGTAAACTGCCAATCATTTATGAAGATGATGACATCATCGTTATTAATAAACCAAGTGGTCTACTTTCAGTAGCGTCAGATAACGAAAAATCTTCAACAGCGTACCGTATGTTATCTGATTATGTGCAACAAAAAGATAAACATAATCGTGTATTCGTTGTTCATAGATTAGATGAAGATACTTCTGGTGTCTTTATGATCGCTAAAAACGTGAAGATTCAACAAGCTTTACAAGAGAAGTGGAATGAAATCGTTAAAAAACGTGGTTATTATGCGATTGTCGAAGGTGTCATGGAAAAGAACAGTGACACGATTAAATCATACTTAAAAAAGAATAGTCAAAATTTAATGTATTCCTCTAAAAAAGCGGGAGATGGACAATTAGCCATTACCCACTACAAGGTGATGAAAACTAATGGCACATATTCATTGTTAGATGTGAATATTGATACAGGTAGAAAGAATCAAATCCGTGTTCATTTAGGTGAAAGAGGGCACCATATTATTGGTGATGATAAATATGGTGAACCCGCTAATCCAATTAAAAGATTAGGTCTTCATGCTTATGAATTAGATTTTATTCATCCATTTACCGGTAAATTGATGAAGTTTACCGCTCCAACACCAAAAGAATTTGGTGCGTTATTTGATAACAATTAGGTAGAATTAAGATATGAATTTTTGGTTAGCTATTTCCTTAATCTTAGCAGTGGTCGCGGTCTACTTATTTATGATCGAAATTTTTTCTGTGGCCTTTAAGTTAACGGGTTTAGCCACCAAGAAGATTAGATTCCAAGTTGCTTCATTATTTACAGGCGCGGGCTTTACCACCCAAGAAAGTGAACTTATTACTAACGATGATCGTAGAAGAAGAATCGCAGTTATATGTATGTATACTGGTCATATCTTCTCCGTTGTGATTATGGGTTTAGTTATTAACGTTTTAATATCTATTGGAACATCTTTAAACGAAGATAGAACAGGAAGAACATTTACCGAATGGTATTTCATTGTTTTCTATATTTCTTTAGGTGTCTTCTTACTCGTTTTATTTATTAAAATCAAACCAATCAATATTAGATTCCAAAGACTATTAGAAAGCATCGCTATTAATGCTTCTAAAGCCAAAAGAAATTCCAACATCGTCACTGTCCTTGACTATTATGGTAAAAGTGCGATTGTGGAAATAATCTTAAATAAGATTCCATCATTCGCAGAAGGCCTTTCATTATTTGAAATGAAATTAACTAGAAATTATGTCATTAACATTCTTTCTATTAAAAGAGGAAAAAGAATGGTGGATGTCACTAAAGATACGATGTTCCGCAAAGGTGATATCGTTGTTGCCTATGGTTTAACTAATGATATTCAAGAAGCTTTTGTTAATTCATTAAACGAAGATAAAGCCAAGACGGTAGTGATTAACCACACTAACGAACTTAAATTATTAAACAACTATGGTACTAATGCATTAATGGAAATTGATGTTGATGAAGTGCCTAAGGAATTAGATGGTATCAAGATGAAAGATAGCCATCTCACAGACCGTTATTTTATTAATATAGTTATTATTAAAAGGAATAGTGAATATATCTTCACTGATAAAGATACAATTATCAAAAAAGGCGATATCTTGACCTTGTTTGGACCTTATAAAAATATCAAACACTTATTCAATAATGAAGATAAAGAAAAAGACGCTTAACGCGTCTTGTTTTCTTATTAAATCTCACCTCTTCTGACATGGGAATCGTATTTCTTACGTTCCGCTGTATTGAGGATTTTCTTTCTCATTCTATAGGTGGATGGTGTGATTTCCACAAGCTCATCACTATTGATATAGTCTAAGCAAGCTTCTAATGACATCTTACGTGGTGTTTTAAGAACAACAGTATTATCTTTAGTGGCGCTTCTAACGTTAGTTAAGTTCTTTTTAAGAACACAGTTGACCGCTAAGTCGATATCATAACGGTTTTCACCGATAATCATACCTTCATAAACCATGACACCTGGTTCAATGAACATTGTGCCTCTTTCTTCAACGTGTTCAATCGCATATGGAGTGGCTTGACCTGTTTCAGTGGCCACTAAGACACCGACTTGTCTTTCACCTAAGTTCATGCCAGAAACTGGGCGATATTCTTTATATGTATGAGAGATAATGCCATAACCCTTGGTTAAGGTCATGAAATTAGTCATAAAGCCTAATAAGCCGCGTGAAGGAATAACATATTGGAGAATAGTAACTGTTTCTCTAGCGTCCATATTCACTAATTCAGCGGATCTATTACCTAAAGACATCATAATGTCACCAACATATTCATTTGGTACATCGATTAATAAGTCTTCATATGGTTCGCATCTTTCACCATCAATTTCTTTAATGATGACTTGTGGTTTACTAACTTCTAATTCGAAACCTTCACGTCTCATGTTTTCAATTAAGATAGATAAGTGTAATTCACCTCTACCAGAGACAATCCATGATTCTTTATTTGGGATTCTTTCCACTTTAAGCGCAACGTCTTTTTGTGTTTCTCTAAATAATCTTTCTTCGATTTTTCTAGCGGTTAATTGTTTACCATCTTGACCAGAAAGTGGTGATGAGTTAGTGCCAAATGTCATTTGTAATGTTGGTTCATCAAGTCTAATTGGAGGTAGTGGATCAACATTATTAAAAGCACCGATAGTTTCACCAACGTTAATATCAGTTAAACCAGCGACAGCGACGATTTCACCAGCGGAAGCTTCTTCAATTTCTAATCTCTTTAAGCCTTGATAACCAAAGAGTTTCATGACTCTAAAGTTAACTCTAGAACCATCTAATCTCGCCACTGTAACGTTATCGTTAACATGAATTGTGCCCTTTTTAATTGTGCCTAAACCAATTCTACCAACGAAATCGTTATAGTCTAATAAGGCCACTTGTAATTGAAGTGGAGCGTTAACATCCGCTTTTGGAGCAGGAATTTCTTTAATGATTGTGTCTAGTACTGGTTCCATACCTGGTTTTTGAGTATTAACATTAGCCTCTAATGAAGATGTACCTTTTAGACCAGAAGTATAGACAACTGGGAATTCTAAGAATTCATCAGGAGCGCCTAATTCGATGAATAATTCTAAAACTTCATCTAATGTGCGTTCGATATCGATGTTATTTCTATCAACTTTGTTGATAACAACGATTGGTTTAATATGCGCTTGTAATGCTTTCTTTAAAACGAATCTTGTTTGAGGCATTGTTCCTTCAAAAGCATCGACGAGTAATAAACAACCATCAACCATGTTCATGATTCTTTCCACTTCACCACCGAAGTCAGCGTGTCCTGGAGTATCAAGAATATTGATTTTTGTGTCTTTATACATGATAGAAGTAGTCTTAGCTAAAATAGTGATACCTCTTTCTCTTTCGATATCATTGCTATCCATAGCTCTTTCATTTACTTCTTCGTTTTCACGGAAAGTACCAGATGATTTTAATAATTGATCGACTAATGTAGTTTTGCCATGGTCAACGTGGGCGATAATGGCGATATTACGAATGTTCATATTGGTCCCTCCTAGAAAAAAACCTCTACTATATTAGTAGAAGCCCCGTATTAATTGCAAGAAAAAATATTAGATTATTTATCCCTAAATAATTGATCTAAATGATGAATTCTTCTCTTTTCTTGATAAAAATGATAACCAAGCATCGAAGTAAAGAAACCAATAAAGGCCACTGTTGATACGAAATATGTGATGCCTAAATATGGTGTTTCATAAGACACGGTATATGAATAATTACCTTTAGGCGCTACAAATGAAACAAAGCCACCGTTACCATTATAAACCTTTAAATCAACGCTCTTTTTAGTAGCGTTATCAACCGCTTTAACTTTCCAACCAGCATCGTATGCAACTTGAGAAACAATATATTTATTTGCGTCAAAATTAGTGTTGAATGTGAATTTATCACTTGTATATTTCACATCGGTAATAGGATTGGCTCTTAAATCCGCCATTCTTTGTTCATAATCTTCTTTAGCTTCAGCATATAATCTAATATCTGAATCTCTTAAATAACTTTCAAAATATTTGCCACACACCGCAATCTTATAAACATCTCTATTTAAATAGAAACCACGAATATATGATGTGTTATCAGTGGTGTCATCATCATGCGCGTCCATCATAAAGATTTTGTTATCCTTATCGATAAAATAGAAATTGTATTTCTTAGAACCGGAGAACGCCGCTTTAATATATAAGGATGTTCCAGCGGTATATAATGGTAAACCATCTGTAATAGGTGTATAGAAAGCAAAATATTTCATTGCGTCTTCGCTGTTATAATTTGTTTCTGGAGTAAAGTCATTTGGAATATCTGGAATCTTAGCAAAATCATAGAATTTTGAAATATCACCCATGTGGTATTGTGTGAATTTATAATGCATGTCTTTATATTGTGTTTTCACCGATGTTGTACTGGCGTTAGTTTCCACAATATCAAAACCATATTTATTCTTAATTTCTTCAGCATCATCTTTCTTTAAATGAGCGTTCTTTGCTAATTGGATGCTATTTCTAATCGTAGTGATATCAAATCTATTAGAAGATAATTCAACGTTAGAAACATAGTTATAAGCATAACCAAAACCATTTAATTTATTGTTTTCATAAACTTTATATTCGTTTGTTTCTAAATCTTTTCTTTCTTCAAAATCTAATGGAACATTAGCTAGATATCCACCTGGATTATATTTTTCAATGTTATCGTATTGGCTCTTAGCTTTGCTAACAACGTAATATTTAACACCCAATAAATTATCAACATCCATGAACTTACCACGATAACTACCGGCGACAGATTTAGTATCACTTCTTAAACCAGTCCACATCGTGAAGTCATTAACTTCAAAATTATATAAAGAATGGAAGAATGAAGCTGAACTATAGCCATTAATAAAGCTGTTATTAGTGCTCCAACCATCACCGATAGAGGTGTACATTCTAAAGAATGATTTATCAGTCTTTTTGATATTATTTAATACTTTTCTAAATCTTTCGTTAGCGGCGTAACCATTGTTATAACCAGTATCCCAGCCATGACCATATGTTACTAAATTACCAACAACCGCGGCTTCTAAAGCAAAGAAAGAAGTCATCACGATAGTGAATGCTTTCTTTTTGTTATATAAGAAGAATAATGTGAGATAAACTGCAGTGACATAAGCGAGTTCAATAATATAAACGAGATTAGTGTAATCAACATCATTTTCAATAAAACGATGAGTGAATTTACGGCCCACTTCAATAAATTGATCGCCGCTTTTCCAATAGACAACATGTCCTTCAATTTTATATGAAAGAATCCAAGTTGTAACAATACCAATAACGGCAAAAGCAAAACCAACATGGATGTGCCATCTAGCGACATTAGGAATCTTATCTAAATAGATACCAACATAGGCTATTAAAGATGTGGCGATAAATAATGTCCATCTAGCGTAACCATTAGTGAAGCCCATCGTCACGAAATACATAAATGGAGTAAATAATGAGATAAGTATTAAGACAAAACCGATGTAGTGGGACCATTTCTTTTCTTTGCCTGATTGAATAAGCGCGGGCACTAAGAACATCATAATTGGGACATAGCACCATAAAGAAACCGCCATATCATCAAAGTCCCAGTCGGTGATTTCCATCATTGGTAAAGAACGACATGTTGTGGCAGGGAAGAAGAATTCAAATATTGGATATAAGACTCTTTCTTTAATGACATAACCGTGTTGGTCACCAATCTTGTCCCAAGAGAATAAGATATTAAAGAAGTTTTTAAAGTCCTTGTTTTTCAAATATTGTTTTAACAAATCACCATACGAATTAGTGTCTAATTTAGGGGATGTAATCGTCGCTAATAAGGCGGGACCAAAAACAAATAAACCCATTAATAAGCCACCCGCAAAACCAGCAACACCTAAGCCTAATACTTTAAAGTTATCTGCTACAGTTCTTGTTCTAATTGTTTGGAAGAAGCGGAACATTGCATATAAGAAACCACAAATGAGGTAAGGAACCATTAAAACATAGTTACAAATCGCTAAGAAAAATGTTCCTAACGCTAATATCCATGGTTTCTTTTCTTGAATGGTTTTTTCAATGCCCAACAAAACGATAGGGAAGAAAACTAATATATCTTGATAATTGTTATACCAAAGGTAGAAAGCACCCCAACCCGCAAAAGCATAAGCAATACTAGTCATATATGAGACAGCTTCTTTAACTTTAAAAGCTTTTCTCATATAAATGGCGAAGAAGAAACCAGCGCAAGCTAATTTAATAATGGAAGTAATCGCCATCGATTGAGGAACAATCGTTCTTGGTAATAAGACGATAATGATATTAAAAGGCGAGAATAAACCATAATAGGCATTTGAACCAAAAGAATTAGCGCCTAAATATAGTTCTTGATCAAATAATGTAAAATGTCCTGTTTTTATCCAATCATGATAATAATCCCAAATGTGATAACCCATTGGAATATATTGAGCGGTGTAATCCCCGCCATAGGCTAAAGAAAAGCCATTTTCTAATAGCATCATGAAATAGAAACCAACGCTGATTAAAAGCAAGATTAGGAAATAATAAAAAGCGTGGGGCAAGCGGATTGTTTTAATCTTTTTAAAGATATTTTTAAACTTGTCCGAAAAGCGGTTAGTTTTCTTGTCTTTCGCAAATACTACTTCCATAACAATGTTTAGAACAGCAATTTCTTTATATAGTTTTTATTAATCTTGAACTCTTCAGAAACGACGTTTATCGCATCTTTTTGAGATAGACCTAATTTTGTAAAATAAGCGACACGGGCCGTTATTTCATCATCGCTAATCATTGTTTCTTCTTTATTTCCATCCACAATGATAACCATTTCGCCTTTTAATGTATCTTCTTCTAATTGAGATAACTCATCAAGGGTGCCTCTTATATATTCTTCATTGATTTTTGTTAATTCTCTAGCTAAGCAAACTTCACGGTTTCCTAAACCATCTTTTAATAAATTAATAGTTCTAATAATGCGATGTGGTGCTTCATAGAAAATTAATGTATTTCTAAAATCTTTTAAAGAATTGATTTCTTCTTTTGCTTCGTTATCTTTTGGACTCAAAAAACCATAGAAATAGAAGTGTTTACTTGATAAGCCAGAAGCCACTAAAGCATTGATAAAAGCGGAGCTACCAGAAATAGTGGAAACCGCAATATCGTTAGCGAGCATTTCTTTCACTAAAAGATTACCTGGATCAGAGATACCAGGATAACCAGCATCAGACATATAAACGACTTTCTTGCCGTTATTAATTAAATCAACGACATGTTGACTGGCTTCTTTTTCGTTATGTTCTCTTAAAGAATATAATTCCTTTTTAATGCCGAATTTATTCAATAAATCATAAGCATTTCTTGTATCTTCTGCGGCCACGACATCGCATTCGTTAACGATTTCAATTGCACGTGAAGAAAATTCCTTTAGATTGCCAATAGGAGTGGCCACTAAATAGAGTAAAGGCTTATTATCAGTAAAAGATTTATTTCTTTTCATAACGTCTTTCTTTATTTTTGTTATTGTTGTTATTTCCTACTTGTTTGTAGAAATCTTCCAAAGGAAGGAACTTAATATCTTCAGCGTTTTCGATTTTAACAATACGAGAAAGGATATTGATACTTGTGACTGTGTATTCAACCTTATCAATGAAATGTTTAGAACCTAATTCAGGATATTTCTTTCTTTCTTCGCTATAAGCGTCATCTTCATATTTTAAGCAGCAGATTAATTTGCCACATTGTCCGCTTAACTTAGGAATATTAATAGCAAGCATTTGGTTTTTAGCCCTATTAATGGAAATACCATCAAATTCATTTAAGAAAGTGGAACAGCAAAGTGGTAAACCACATATACCAAGGCCACCAATCATTTTAGCTTTATCTCTTGAACCGATTTGTCTTAATTCAATTCTTGTTCTTAAACGAGACGCTAAAACTTTTAATAATTCTCTGAAGTCAACACGATCATCCGCTAAATAGGAGAAGATAACTTTAGATTTGTCTAATGTATATTCGCATGAAATAAGATTCATGTTTAAATTGAGCTTTTTCGCTTCCGTGTTGCATATTTCTAGAGCAAAGACAGCATCTTTTTGGTTGATTTCCGCTAAATGGATATCAACATCAGTGGCTTTTCTAACAATTGGTTTTAGATATAGACCATTCGCATATTTCTTAATATCGATTGGTTCGATAGCGATGGTACCTAATTCCATACCTCTGACTGTTTCAACGACAACTTTATCGTCTAATTTGAAATCGTTGTCGTTTGTGCCGAAGAAATAAGCACGTGGAGTATTTAAAAACTTAACACCAACGAAATGGGTATATTCATGAGCTTGATTAGATTGGGGATTTTGATTTTGATTTTCGATTTTTGGCATATATTAATCCTCTTTGGTAATTGTGTAAAATATGTGATCTATTAATAAAGTGATATTGACGTTAGTGTTTATCACAGAAGCACACTTTAATAATTCAATCAAACTTTCATTTATATTAGAAAGTTTACTAGAAAGGTGCTCCAATATTGTAGCATAACTTTCTAAAAATGGATTTTTTTGATTATTAACTGCGATGATATCTTCAAAAGCCATCACTAACATATTGATAAAATAACGGCAACTTTCTTTAGTTTTGATTTGATTAGAAATGTTTGTTTGAACGTAATAAATTAAAGTATCACTATCATTCTCGTCCATCACTTGTAATGTTTCTTCAAAACATTTCTTCGCCAAAAAGAAGGCTTCGTTATTATCTTGATCATCCAATATATCTTTGATGAGCTCTCCGTCGTTATAGAAATAAGAAAGTAATTCAGCGTCCTTCTTATCGACGCCTAAATCCATCGCATCTTTAACAATGATATTCTTATCAATTAATTTCATTCTTAAGACTTGGCATCTAGAAATAATCGTGGGCAAAATGCTATTTTCGTTATTCGTTGTTAAGAATGCGAATATTTGTTGTCCAGGTTCTTCTAAGAACTTAAGAATACTATTAATTGCCTCAATGGTCATGTTCTCAATGAGGTGGAGAATATATATACGTATGCCCTTATTTTCAAAAGCTTTCTTCTCAAAAGAGCTTTCAATCGTTGTTACTGCTTCTTTTTTGATTGATGACTTACTACCATCAAAAACAAAGAAATCAGGATAATTATCATCATCCACTCGTAAGCATGTAATACAAGAGTTACACGCTAAGGGGGAAGGGTCATCACATAGAATTGATTTAGCAAAGAATCTTGCTATCTCAAGTAATGGCGTTCCGTTACTACCTGATAATAAATATGCATGAGAAAGTTGTCCTTTTTGTAATGAATTAAGGAATGTTTGATAAATAACTGGTTGATATTTTTTTAAATATTTCTCTACTTGCATATTCTTGAAAGTATGGCTTTTAAAGTGGCATCCGCTACCTCTTCTCTACTTTTGCTTGCGTCAATAACAATAAATCTTTCAGGATAGCGCTTGGCTAATTCTAAAAATGTATTTCTGACTGTTTTATGGAAGTCTAATTTTTCTAAATCTAAACGATTAACTTCTCTATTCGCGTTTGCGGCAATTCTCGCTAATCCGATTTCTGGTTCGATATCGAATAATAATGTTAAATCTGGGAAGGTACCTTCTGTAGCGAACATGTTAATGTTTAAGATATTATCAACGCCTAAACCTCTTGCGCCACCTTGATAGGCTAAAGAAGAATCTAAATAACGATCACAGATGACGATTTTGCCTTCTTTTAAAGCGGGCCAAACCTTTTCTACTAGATGTTGTCTTCTTGAAGCAGCATAAAGAAGAGCTTCAGTTCTTTCATCCATTGCGGTATTGCCTTTATCGAGAATAACGTTACGAATTTGTTCTGCGATTGGTGTACCACCTGGTTCACGAGTGCGGACAATTTGATATCCCATCTCCTCTAATTTGCTAACTGCGTAGTCAACTGCGGTTGTTTTGCCAGAGCCTTCTGGTCCTTCAAGGGTAATAAACATAGTAGTACCTCGATTTATAGTTTTCTTCTGCCTTCGACGGCCTTAGATAAAGTCAAAGCGTCAGTGTAATCCAAATTACCACCCATTTGTAAGCCATAAGCTAAACGAGTAACTGAATCGACTTTATCATTAATTAATTTAGCGATATATAACGCTGTTGTTTCACCTTCAATTGTTGGATTAGTGGCGATAATCACTTCTTTGAAGTGGTGCTCATCTAATCTTTTCAATAATGAATTGATATTTAAATCTTCAACAGTGCTTCCTTTGCTTAAAGAAATCACACCGTTTAATACATGGTATAAACCCTTATAATACTCTGCGTTTTCAAAAGCGATAACATCTTTTGGAAAAGAAACGACCATGAGTGTATCTTGATCCCTTTCTTCATCCTGACAAATAACACATTTATCTTCTTCGCTTAAAAAGCCACAGATAGGGCAGACGTGCACTGATTGTTTGAGGTTTTTAATCGCATCAGAAAACTCCGCTAAATCATCATCTTCCATATTGAGCATCGCATACGCCATACGTTCTGCGCTACGACGACCAACACTTGGTAATTTAGCTAAAGATTCCTCCAAACGAATGAGTGCTTTTAGTTTCTCCATGATTAGAAACCAAAACCTCCAGGTTGACCAGTAATGCGTTCATTAATGGCTTCGCTTTCTTCGTCAATTTGAGTCATTGCTTCATTAATTGCTAAAGCAATCATGTCTTGAATCATTTCTTTGTTTTCAGCGTCAAAGGCATCATTATCAATTTCCACTGATTTGATTTCTTTGCTGCCTAAAACGATAACGGTGACTGCGCCACCTTTACTAATTTTGAATTCTTTTTGGGCAAGTTCCGCTTGTGCTTTTCTTAATTCTCTTTGCATCTTTTGGGCTTGCGCCATCATTTGTTGCATGTTCATAGTTTTATTCTCCTTCGTATTCAATATGAATTGTGTCTGGTTTTGGTAATTTACCTAATTGGTAACTATTCATGTAATGTTGCTGCCATCTGACTGAATCTTTTCTTGAAACAGCATAGACAAACATTTTTCTATTAAAGACGTTTTCAATAACGTTTTGAATAGCTTCTTGATTTTCTAACAAGTTGCCTTTTTCAGCGACATTTGGGAACTGATATTCGACCACTAAAATTTTTGGAGAGGCAACAAGAGGATGCCCATCGACCAACATTGTCGCGGCTTTACCTAATGTTGGATGACCAATCAATCGTTTGATTTGTGACCAGTTATCGAGTAATGAATTCTTGATTTCTTTCTTAGAAACAACCATGATATCGAGCATTAAATCATCATCGATGAAAAATGAACCTTCTTTCTTGGTGTTTTTAATTGATAAGACGTTCTTAGATAAAGTAATTTCCTTAACTGGTGCTGGTTCTTCTTCTGGTTGATCAAGTAAAGAGACCATTTCTTCTTGCATTTGCTCTTGTGGTTTTGCTACTGGTTTACTCACTGGTTGAGGAGCAGGAGTAGGAGCAGGTACTGGTTGAGGTATTGGTTTTTCGATAACAGGTTCACTAATTTGTGGTTGTGGTTGAACTACTGAACCATCTTTTTTAGTCGCAACGAGTTTAAGAATTGTCACTTCAAATAAAGGAATAATAGAATTCACATTCTTATAATCCTTTTGTGCGGCCATGATAATATCAATCATCTTAAGTGTTTCATCGATATCTAAATATTTAAAGAAAGAAGTGGCTTCTTGTTCGTTTAATATTTCTAAGCAATCGATGCTACGTGAAGATTGATATATTAATATATCCTTTAATATTAATAATAGGTCATCAGTTAATCTTTTAATGTCTGTACCTAAAGCGATGTAATGATTAATTCTTTGAAGGACATCAGAGACATCTTTTTTAATAATTGAATTTAATAAAGCGATTTTTTCTTCTTTGCTTTCTAATGCAAAGATAGCAAGGATATCTTGAACTTCTAATTTATTACCAGAATAGGCTAAAACTTGATCAAGAATTGATAAAGCATCACGCATACCACCATCCGCTAAAGAGATGATGATTTTAATTGCTTCTTCGTTATAGGCAATGTTTTCTTTTTCTAAAACTTCTTTAAGTCTATTTTTGATATCTTCATCACTTAATTTAGTGAAATCATATCTTTGACAACGTGAAAGAATAGTTGGAAGAATCTTGTGTGGTTCTGTTGTCGCCAAAATAAAGATGACGTGTTCTGGTGGTTCTTCTAATGTTTTAAGAAGAGCGTTAAACGCACCAGTTGAAAGCATATGGACTTCGTCGATAATATAGACTTTATATCTACCTAAAATAGTGCCATATTTAACTTTATCAATGAGTTCTCTGATTTCATCCACGCCGTTGTTACTAGCAGCGTCGAGTTCAATAACATCAGGATGTGTCCCATCAATAATTGCTTTACAGTTTTTACATTCATTACACTGACAACCCATGCCTTCATCACAGTTAAGTGCTTTGGCTAATAGCTTTGCCATTGTGGTTTTGCCAGTGCCTCTTGGGCCCGCAAATAAATAAGCATGCGCTAACTTCTTGCTCGCTAAAGCGTTCTTCAAAGTTTTGACGATATGCTCTTGTCCTGCTACTTCTTCAAAAGTACTAGGACGATATGTTCGATATAATGCTTTATAAGCCATATAAAATCACCTGCAATAAGTATATACCAAACGCAAGAATTAATATACTATTAAAATAGGAAAAATCTCTCTTTGTGTAAAAGTGTAGTTATGTTACAATACATAACGGTCAGAGGAACTAATTATGGAAGAAAGCATGCGTCAACGTCTTATCGCTGCAGAAAAGCGTCTAAAAGAAATAGATGAAGAACTTCTCAGTGAAGACATTATGAAAAACATCTCTAAATTTAGAGAAATATCAAAAGAAAGAGCCAACTTGGATCCACAAGTGGAGGCTTTTAAACAATACCTAAAAAACGAAGAAGATATTGAAGCCGCTAAAGAAATGGCACACGACGCAGATGCAGATTTAGCGGAAATGGGCAAAGAAGAAATTAAACGTCTTGAAGCCGAACAAGAAAAACTATTAGAAGATTTAAGAGAAATGCTCCTTCCAAGAGATCCTAATGATGACAAAAATATTATCGTTGAAATTAGAGGTGCTGTCGGTGGTGATGAAGCTAACATTTTCGCTGGTGACCTCTTTAGAATGTATACAAGATACGCTGAAAGCCAAGGTTGGAAAATCCAAATTCTTGATGAAAACCCATCTGAATCTGGTGGCTTTGCCTTAATCTCTTTCAAGATTAGTGGCAATCGTGTTTTCTCAAAACTTAAATTCGAAAGTGGTGCTCACCGTGTTCAACGTGTTCCTAAGACAGAAGCATCTGGCCGTATCCATACAAGTACTGCGACGGTCTTAGTCATGCCAGAAGCAGAAGAAATTGATATTCAAATTAATCCTAACGATTTACAAGTTGATACATATCACTCACAAGGTGCAGGTGGTCAAAACGTTAATAAGACAGAATCCGCTGTCCGTATTACACACATTCCAACTGGCACAGTTGTTGCTTGCCAAACTGAAAAATCTCAAATCCAAAACAGAGAAATTGCTATGCAAATGTTACGCACAAAAATGTACGCTAATATGCTTGCAGAACAACAAGAAAAGATTGGCAATGAACGCCGCTTAAAAATTGGTACTGGTGAAAGAAGCGAAAAGATTCGTACATATAACTATCCACAAAATCGTGTGACTGATCACCGTATTGGATTCACCATTCAAAAACTCGATAGAGTCATCGAAGGTGAATTAGATGAAGTTATCGAAGCTTTAATCCATTACGATCAATCCGCAAAAATGGCGGGCGAATAAAAATGTCTACCAACCGTGAATTATACTTTCGATATAAAAAAGAAGGCATAAGTGATGCGGTTATCTACTTTGCCCTTGAAGAATGCAATGGTTTTGACCATGTTGCTTTAACAAACAAATTTGATGAAGAAATCAAAGATGAAAAGCGTTTTGCTGATGCGATGAATCGTTATAATAGTGGCGAAATGATCGAATATATATTTAATAAGGCTTACTTTTTAGGAAAGCCTTTTTATGTTGATAATAATGTTTTAATTCCAAGGCAAGAAACAGAACAATTAGTGTTAGAAACAGTTCAATATATTAAAGAAAGATATATCAATAAAAAAATCATTATCGCTGATGTTTGCACAGGTAGTGGAGCAATTGGTTTAAGTATTGCCGAAAGATTAAAAGATGACAAAGTCATCCTTTCTGATATTTCCTCTGAAGCATTAGAGATTTCAAAAAGAAATAGTGATGGATTAAACAACATCGAGTTTTTACAAGGGGATATGCTAAAACCATTCATCGAAAAAGGTATCAAGGTAGATGTTTTAGTTTGTAATCCTCCATATATAGAAGATATAAGCACGATTGATAAAAAAACTTGGGAACAAGAGCCCCATTTAGCCTTGTTAGCAAAGCCTTGTACATACTTTTATGAGCAAGTATTAAAAGACTATCAAAAAGTGACAAATAGCGGATACGGGCTATTGTTTGAGATAGGTGAAGACATGGAAAACGCTATGACAAAACTAATTAAAAAGTATTGTCCAAATAGCCGTTATATATTTAAAAAGGATATCTATGATAAAACTCGCTTTGTGTTTATCTTTGATAAGTAAAATAGTTGATATAGAATATTGGTGATAAATAAAAGGTATTAAAAATTATGAAAATTGCAATTGGTTCAGATCACGGTGGTTACGCCTTAAAAGAAGACCTCAAAGGATATTTAGCTAATAAAGGCTATGATGTCGTTGATGTTGGTACTTATTCATTAGATTCATGCCATTATCCAGAATTTGGTGCGAAAGTCGGTAGACTTGTTGCTGATGGTGTTTGTAAATTTGGTATCGTTGTTTGCACAACTGGTGAAGGTATTGTTATTACCGCGAACAAAATTAAAGGTGTTCGCGCTGGTTTAGCGTATAATGTTGAAGTTTCTAAATTAATGAGAGAACATAACGATGCAAACGTTATAGGTTTTGGTGCAAAGTTCACAACATTTGAAGAAGCTAAAGAGAGAGTAGATACTTTCTTAGCTACTCAATTTGCCGGTGGTAGACATGCTACTAGAGTGCAAATGATAAACGATTTGGAAAAATAATTTCAAAATTTTCGGACAAAATTAAGAAATACCTCCTACTAAAGATATAGGAGGTTTTTTGATAAGTGATTTTATATGTCCCGTTTGTGGAAACAGAAATCCACAATACATTGGAATTAAAAGAGGAATAGATAGTCTAGTTTATGCCATGTGTGGCTCCCCAAAAACATCAAATCCATAACAAAGAAAGGAGAACAAAGTATGAAAGAAAAGAAATTTGTTAAACACTTTAGAATATATTTTAAAAATGGTCACCCTGCATATATTGTTGATGAGGATGGAAATAAATATGTTTTTCATTGACTGACCCATTCAAAAACATCAGGGCATAGAAATAATATTAAAATTGATAATCCATTAGTCAAGGGTGGTGACAAAGCAACTTACATTGTAAAAAGAGAAGAAAAAGATAACAAAGGACGTTTTAGTTTGTTTGAATTAGAAGTAAAACCTGGTATAGATGTAGATGATTTGCTAATAAAAAAAGCTGGCGGATCGCAGCCTATTGGCACGAATAATTTAACAACCAGCATCGATGATGGAAAGCCTGAGGCTTTAACCCAAAAGAGTCGCTCATCATCTAAAGTTATTAAACCAAAAAGGAAAAAGAAAGGCAAGAAAAATGGATAACCAGCATTCATTTACTTGCCCAGTTTGTGGAAACAGCAATCCAATTTACGGTAAATACTACAAGAAGCGTAAAAAAATAAAAAAGCCCCGTTAATGGAGCTACGCAGTTTCCTGCGAGTCGGCATCAAACTGGTGATGACCACGACCATAACTATATTGAATCAAAAGAAAGGAGATGTTGCAATATGGAAACTTACAAATGTCCCATTTGTGGAAACACAGATATACATTCTATTGGCTACTTAAATGGTAAACCATATTGCCGTAAGTGCATAGTGTTTAGGGGGCAGGAAGCCGCTGACGAATACATTCCTTGGGATACAGCACCATACTCTCTCAACTATGAACTGTCTGACGATCAAAAAAGATTATCTAGTCAATTAGTTGAAAACTATAAAAATGGAATAGATAGTCTAGTTTATGCCGTGTGTGGATCTGGAAAAACAGAAATATGTCTCGAAATCATTCGCTATTGTATAGAAAATGGTTTAAGAGTGGGCTTTGCGGTACCTAGAAAAGACGTTTGCGTTGAACTATTTTATCGTTACAACGAAATATTTAAAGAAAACATTATTACTGCGGTCTATGGAGGGCACACTAGATATATAGAAGGCGATTTGGTTGTTTTAACAACGCATCAACTGTTTAGATATGAACATTACTTTGACTTATTAATAATGGATGAAATTGATGCCTTTCCGTTTAAAGGAAGCGATATCTTACACGCATTTTTTAAAAGAAGTCTTAAAAAGAACTATATTCTATTGACCGCTACGCCATCAGATGAATTAATAGAATATTTTAAAAAACCAGGTAGAGCGTTATTAGAACTATTTTCAAGATTTCATGGCCATCCTCTCCCTGTTCCAAAAGTCATTAAAGGCAATTCAATATATTTAAACTACAAACTCTTAAAAGAAGTTGGAAGATTTTTAAAGAGCTTTAAGCAGGTTTTTATATTTACTCCGACCATTGATATGTCGATAATTATTTATCGTTTTTTAGCTATATTTTATCCACATGGTCGTTATATAAATTCAAAGTGTGAAAATAGAGGAGAAATAATAAAAAGCTTTAGAACTAAGAAGTACCGTTATTTAGTCACAACAGCGGTTTTAGAAAGAGGCGTTACAGTTAAGGATTTACAAGTTATTGTTTATCGCGCTGATCATCCAATTTACGATTCATATTCATTAATTCAAATCGCCGGAAGAGTAGGTAGAAAAAAAGACGCTCCAGAAGGTGAGGTGATATTCCTTGCTAGAGAAAATAACAAAGAAATTAAACGAGCGGTGGAAGAAATATCTGCCGCCAATAAAAAAGTGCAAAATTTGCTTTAAAGATATTAAGATAGTGGACTTTTGCAGACTTTTTAATGGCAAAATAGCGGTTTGTAGCCAATGTCAGAAGGAAATGGAAGCATTATTTATTCGTTTTAAAGTTGACCGCTATGACGCGGTATCAATTTATTACTATAATCCTTTTATTAAAAAGCTCATTTATCAATTTAAAGGCTGCTATGATTATGAACTTTGTGATGTCTTTCTTCACGAGTTTTATAGTTATTTAAAGTTAGTATATTTTAATCGTGTTGTTATACCTATTCCTTCATATAAAAATGATGATGAATTAAGAGGGTTTAATCATGTGATGGAAATATTTAAAAGAATGGGTTTAACTGTACTTGATATATTAGAAAAAACAGAGAAACATAAGCAAGCGATAAGCACTGTTGATGAAAGACATAAAGTATATAAATTCCTAGCGATAAAAACTCCAATTGATCTATCTAATAAACATGTTTTAATAGTGGATGATGTTTACACTACAGGAAGTACAATGAAATCCGCAATTAATTTGATTGAAAAACTAAATCCAAAGTCAATTAAAGTGCTGGTGGTCGCTAAAACTAAACCAAAACATTCTGCAAAATAACTAATACGAATGAATTAGTATTAGACAATAATATGTCGTATTGGTATGATATTTAAGCGAATGCATGACATTCTTTTATAAAGAAAGGCACACATTTGGTGTGATTGGTATTAAAAGCATGGGATTTTTTGACAGAAGAGCTATTAAGAAATACATGAAGGAAGCTGACAAAGTCATCGCTTATGAAAGTCAGATGGCAGCACTTAGCAATGAAGAGTTACAAGCCAAAACTCCTTACTTCAGAGATTTATTAGCTCATGGTAAAACATTAGATGATATTAAATATGAAGCTTTCGCTGTTGCTAGAGAAGCCGCTAAGCGTTGTATTGGCGAATTCCCTTACAAAGTGCAAATCGTTGGCTCATTAGTTTTACATAATGGTGACGTCGCCGAAATGAAAACTGGTGAAGGTAAAACCTTAACCTGTACAATGGCGGTTTACCTTAACGCTCTTGCTGGCAAGGGCTTACACGTCATTACAGTTAACGAATACTTATCCGGCCGTGACGCGGAATGGATGGGTCAAATTTATAGATTCTTAGGATTAACAGTTGGTGTTAACTCCCGTCAAAAAACCACAAGTCAAAAGAAAGAAGCCTATTTATGTGATATTACCTATACCACAAACTCTGAATTAGGTTTCGACTACTTAAGAGACAACATGGCCACTGATATGGCACATCGTGTTTTAAGAGGTCTCAATTTCTGTATCGTTGACGAAGCTGACTCCATCCTAATCGATGAAAGTAGAACACCATTAATTATTTCTGG
The DNA here is from genome assembly GCA_902777015.1 of uncultured Erysipelotrichaceae bacterium. Lineage (GTDB taxonomy): Bacteria > Bacillota_I > Bacilli_A > RFN20 > CAG-826 > RUG14515. The sequence goes on from CACYSA010000021.1 coordinate 19,001, forward strand.
TGGTGCTCAAACGAGTGCTTCTCAATATACAGTCGCAGATAGATTTTGCAAAACATTAAAGAAAGAAGTCGACTATTCTGTCGATGTTAAAGATAAAACAGTTCACTTAACAGATGCTGGTCAACAAAAAGCTGAACGTATGTTTGGTATCAAAAACTTATATGATCCTGAATATGCTGATTTAGTCCATAGAATTCATAATGCTTTAAAAGCTAACTTCATTATGGGCAGAGACGTTGACTACTTAGTGGACGCTGAAGGTGAAGTTCAAATTATTGACCCATTCACAGGTCGTGTTCTTCCTGGACGTGAATGGTCTGATGGTTTACATCAAGCTGTTCAAGCTAAAGAAAATGTCAAGATCAAACAAGAAACTGTCACCATGGCGACAATTACATATCAAAACTTCTTCCGTTTATATAACAAACTCGCTGGTATGACAGGTACCGCTAAAACTGAAGAAGAAGAATTCCGTAAGATTTACAACATGCGTGTTGTTTGTATCCCAACAAATAGACCAATTCAACGTGTTGATGCACTCGATTATGTCTATGCTCATAAGGGACCAAAACTCGCTGCTTTAGTGCAAGAAGTCAAAGAAAGACATGCCTTCGGTCAACCTATCTTAATCGGTACCGTGTCGGTCGAATCTTCCGAAGAAATTTCTGCTTTATTATCTGAAGCAGGCTTACAACACGAGATGTTAAACGCTAAAAACCACGCACGTGAAGCGGAAATTATTTCTCACGCTGGTGAAAAAGGTTCTATCACATTAGCCACCAACATGGCGGGCCGTGGTACCGATATTAAGATTAATGATGAAGTGAGAAATCTTGAATCAACAATTCCTGAAGAAACAAGAAAAGAACTCGCTAAGAAAGGCATTACAAACCTCAATGGTTTATGTGTCTTCGGTACAGAAAGACATGAATCAAGACGTATTGATAACCAATTACGTGGTCGTTCTGGTCGTCAAGGTGACCCAGGTTTCTCAAGATTCTATGTTTCTTTCGATGACACATTATTAGTGAGATTCGCCGCTGATTCTATTAGAAATTACATCGAAAAGAACTTCGGTGATGAAGCTCTTGAAGCAAGAATGATTACTAACGTTATTACATCTGCGCAAAAGAAAATCGAAGGTCAAAACTTTGATACACGTAAGAGCTTATTAGAATATGATGACGTCTTAGCTAAACAAAGACAAATCGTCTATGATAAGAGAGATAGAATCATCGATGGTAGAAACATTGACGATATCATGGAAGATATCTTCAAAACCGCCGGTGAATTCCTTGCTAAGAAAGGTATTCCTGCTGATAGCAATGACCAATTAATTTCTGGCGAACAATTAGTGAAAGTTGTGGAACCAAGATTCTTACCAAGTGGCACAATTAAACCAAATTTATATGATGATGCACCTGTCGAAGACATTGCACCAGATTTATCCATTATTATTAGAGAAAGATTCGATCAACTTCTTAAAGAATGGGATGTTGAAGAAGCAGATAAAGACAACATCAAACGTTCAGTTGTCTTACACTGTATTGACCAAAACTGGACAAAACATATCGACCAAATGGCTAGATTAAGAGAAGCAATTTTCTTAAGAAGTTACGCAAACGTCAACCCATTACAAGATTACGTTAACGAAGGTTACGCTATGTTTAGAGAATGCTTAGAAATGGCCTCTGTTGATGCAGTTTTAAACTTAGTCAATATTAGACCACAACGCAGAGTGACAGTTGAACAACCTGCTCCAGAACAACCAGCAGAAGAAAAACAAGCTGAAACTCCAGCAGAAGAAAAGAAAGACGAATAATATGAAAGACTTAGTGACCCTTAGACAGGAACTTAGTGCTGTTGGCGAGAGAATCCGTCAACTCGGGTCTTCTCTTTGACCTCGTTAAATTAGATAACGAGATTGCTGAATTAACTAAAAAAAGCGAAGAAGCAGATTTTTGGAACAACAGAAACGCTGCTTTAGAAGTGATATCTAAACTCAATCATTCTCGCGATATTGTAGACACGTATCGCTCGCTTTTAAGTGCGCACAAAGATTTAGAAGAACTTTTAGAATTTGAAGATGATTCATTCCAAGAACAAATTGAAACATCTTTAGACGAATTAACAAAGAATACAAAAGAATTTGAATTACAAATCCTATTTACTGGTGAATTTGATAATTTAAACGCTATTTTAGAAATCCATCCAGGCGCTGGTGGCACAGAAGCACAAGACTGGGCGGATATGCTTTATAGAATGTATGTCTATTATGCCGAAATACATCATTTTAAGATGTCTTTATTGTCGTTTGAACCAGGTGATGAAGCTGGTGTTAAATCAGTAACGTTACAAATAAATGGCAAAAATGCTTATGGTTTATTAAAAGGAGAAAAAGGTGTTCATCGTTTAGTGAGAATATCACCTTTTGACGCGAATAAAAGAAGACATACATCATTTGCCTCTGTAAACGTTGTGCCAGAATTTAAAGACGATTCTAT
>CACYSA010000022.1:0-42634 GCA_902777015.1 uncultured Erysipelotrichaceae bacterium
CATTTGGTCACCTGTGTAGGCGTGGATTGTGCTCATGATACCAGATTGGATTGGAGCAAAATCGTTTAAGGCTTTAGCCATTGGGGCTAAGCAGTTTGTGGTACAAGAAGCAGCGGAAATAACGTTGTCTTCTTTTGTAAGTGTTTTTTCATTGACACCAAAGACGATGGTTGGTAAGTCTTTGCCAGCAGGAGCAGAGATAACGACTTTTCTCGCACCAGCTTGGATGTGTGCCATAGATTTTTCTTTGGAGCAATAGAAGCCTGTGCATTCTAAGACGACATCGACTTTTAATTCGCCCCATGGTAAATCTTGAGCTTTTGGACGGGCATAGATAGTAATTTCTTTGCCATCAACTGTAATGGAACCTTCTTTGAGGATGGTTTTGCCATCTTCGGCTAATTCTGGTTCTTTACTGGAAACGGTGTGTAAGTTTTCACCGATGTGACCAGCATAACCGCCTTGAGCGGTATCATATTTTAATAAGTTAGCCAACATCTTTGGGGAAGTTAAATCGTTAATAGCGACGATTTCATAGCCTTCAGCACCAAACATTTGACGGAACGCTAAACGGCCAATACGACCGAATCCGTTAATTGCAACTCTGACTTTTGACATGTAAATAATGCCTCCTTTATTTGTCACTGCGGTTATATATTACTTATATTTAATATAAGTTGCAAGTAAAATGATAATTAAAAATAAGCCTTATATAAGACTTATTAACATACATTTAGTTATTCGAGATTCTTTTATAATTCCCTAATGCCTTCAAAAAGAGTGGATAAATCAATTTCCAGAGCTTTAGCAATTTTGCTAAGAACCACGACTGTGGGATTACGCATCCCTCTTTCTAAATCCAGAATATCAACTGTCGGATTACGAGTTCCTCTTTCTAAGTCGCCTAAATAATTACGATTTATGTTAGCCTCTAAAGCCAGATCTTCAATCGTCATATTCTTTTGTTGTCTTAGATATCTTATACGAGCGCCTAATTGCTTATTGATTGTCATTGTTTAGCCTCTCATATAAAGCATGGATGGAGCGGAATAAATGATTAACATTACTTTTAGTAATTGGTTTCTTAAATTTCTCAGTAAGAAGGTCCGCTAATTCTTGTAATGATGCTGCTTCATTAGCAAGTCTTAATTTACATAATTCTCTTTCTTTTAAATTGCTCATATTATCAATACCTAAAAGTTGATCAATCATGTTAATTTCTTCCGCTTGTCTTGAACCTGTTTCAATTGTTCTTTTCATATTAGCGGTATCCATATTAGTGAGCCTATTAGCGTTATTCATTAAGTCTCTATTCGCGCGTATATCTTCAAATTCTAAGCATGAAGAAACCGCCCCTACCATAATGAGGAAATTAGATATTTGATCGCTCTTTTTAAAGTAGATAACAAATTCATCTCTACGATGAGTGATTTTTGGTTCGATATTACTATTCTTATATTTAGCAAATAATTTTGCTAACCATTTAGCGTAGTTCTCACTATTTAAAGCAATCTCTAAATGATAATTAGATGTCACTGGTGAGTTCACACTACCAGCGGCTAAAAAAGCACCCGCTAAATAGCCAGAGATTGTATCATCGTTCTTAACGATGTTTTTACTAATCTTACCTTCTAAAAATGAGATTTCTAAATCATCCATGATGGCTTCAGAAGCATCAGAGATTTCAATCATATAAGATTTACTTTTATCTAGATTTCTTTTTTCTTTAACAATTAACTCCGCATTAGCGTGATATATCTCATTAATTGTTTCATAAATAAAGCGCCCAATTTTAGCGTTTTCAGTATTGAGCTGTAATAATGTCTTTTTATGTCTAAAAACTAAAGAACCATTAATTCTAATATAAGCAGAAAGAAGGGCTCTTAAACGGTCATCAGAAGGATAAGAATTTGACGCTAGTTCTTCCTTAACTTGTGAAGTAAATGAGTTTTTATTACGCATATCAGTGTTATTTTATCATCTTTATTTATAAATAAGGAAGATTCTTTGACTTACTACTCCCCTAGGAGTATAGTGAAAGTATGAAAATTTATCATGGTTCAATAAACATCATTAAAAGGCCAATATATGGATATGGCAATCCTTATAACGATTATGGATTGGGGTTTTATTGCACAGATGATAAGGAGTTAGCTAAAGAATGGTCGGTTACTTACGATTTAGATGGTTACGCGAATGAATATGAAATAGATTTAAGCAATCTAAAAGTTATCGATCTAAGTAAAAAGCCATACAGCATTCTTAATTGGTTGGCCATTTTACTTAAAAACCGCACTTTTAAGAGCAAATCACCACTAGCTGAAGAAGCAAAAGATTATATTTTGTCACATTATTTAATCGATTATAGCGATATAGATGTAATGATTGGTTATCGCGCTGATGATAGTTATTTTTCATTTGCTAGGGATTTTATAAGCGGAACGATTTCCTATCGTCAGCTTGCGAACGCTTTAAAACTAGGCAATCTAGGTAAACAGATTGTATTGCTTAGTAAAAAAGCTTTTGAGGCAGTGCGTTATATAGACAATGAACCAGTTGATACGATTGAATGGTTCCCAAAGAAAGAAAAGCGCGAACTAACAGCTAAAAAAGATTATTTCGATGTCAATAGAAATCAGAGAAAGAAAAATGATATTTACATCATCAATATAATTGACGAGAAAATGGAGGCCAACGATGAGCGCTTACAATGATGTGTATTTAGAAGATGCTCAATTTTTATTAGCGGAACTTTTTGAAACATCCGTTTATGTTTTAGATGTGCCACTTGCTGATATTTGGAGAAGATTTATTCTTTCTCAATTTTCTTGTGACTTAGGTGGAGGAAACGGTCAAGTAATCGGAGGATTGTCTGGATCAGAAATCGCTTTTGCTTTAACTGGTAAAAGAGTTGATAAATTACCTTTCATCTATGATAGAACACCTGAATTCTGGTTAGGTTATTCGCTAGCCTATTATCAATGGTTGAATAATGTTTCTTTTGGATATTTAGCAAGAAAACTGGATATTAATAAATTACTAACTTTATATAATCCATATCACGAAATGGATATTACGTCATTTTGTGAAAAGATTGATAGTCTAATTAAGGCTAATAATAATGTCAATCATTTAAAACAACTAAGAATGAGATTTGGATACACTCAAAACGAATTAGCCATACTTACAGGTATCCCACTTAGAACAATTCAACAATATGAACAGGGACAAAAAAGCCTTAACAAAGCGCAAACCGATTACATCTTGGCGCTAGCTAAGGCGTTATATTGTCATCCAGAAGATATTTTGTAACTACTTCTTTAAATATTCGATGATTGCTTTACAAGCGGCTTTCCCGTCCACTTCAGATAAATAGATTTGCCTAATATCTCTTGGAAGGATATCACCACCAGCATAAAGACCTTCAACACTTGTTTGTTTTGTTTTTGGATCAACTGGGATTGTGCCCCATTCGTTAGTGACACCATCAATTTTGATGAATTTGGAATTTGGAATTTGACCAACAAGTGGGAAGATACCTTGCAATTCAAGTGTCTTTTCTTCACCGGTTTCAACGTTTTTAATAACCGCACCTGTCACTTTATCGTCACCTAAGATAGAGACAGGAACATATGGAGTTAAGATTGTGGTATTGTCTAAAGCATTTAATTCATCAACAAGATATTTGTTGCCTCTAAATTCATTTCTTCTATGGATTAAATAAACGTGATGGGCTAAATCCGCCATATAGATGGCTTCTTTAAGTGCGGTATTACCACCACCGATGATCAGGACATCTTGGCCTTTAAAGAAGTGACCGTCACACACAGCGCAGTAAGAGACACCATGACCAAATAATTCTTTTTCATTTGGTAAGCCTAATTCTCTTTCTTTTGTGCCAGTCGCGATTAAAACTGTTTTAGCTTCATATTCTCCTTCTGGAGTTTGAATCTTAAACATCTTGCCTTCTTTTGTTAAAGATGTAACTTCTTCAGGAATCATTTCAACTTCCGCTTTATTAAGCCAGTTAAAAAATTCCACCGCTAAATCTGGACCAGGAATTTTAGTAAAGCCTGGATAGTTATCAACACGTGGCGCAATGTTGATCTTGCCACCTGGTGTGCTGTATTCAAAGATAGCGACATTTAAGCCTGCTTCTTTAAGGATGATTGCGGAACGGATACCACATGGGCCCGCACCGATAATTAATGTGTCAAATGTTCTCATAATAGAATCTCCCCTAGTTCATTGTATGATTTAACGGCGTATTTAGCGTCATTGATGCATTTAATAATTCTTGGACCCCATGTTACTAGCATCGAATCAAGACCAGCATTTTTCGCGGTGACATAGTCAATATCATTATCACCGACATATAGGACATCTTTTTTATTTATAATACCGAGTTTCTCCATCGCTTTAAAGATACCTAATGGTTCTGGTTTAGGTGAAGCAACATTATCCGCGGAAATAACCACATCAAACATCTCTTCAATATGGCATATTTCTAAAGAATATTTTGTTAAAGGTGCACCTTTATTAGTGACCACCCCTAAAAGGTATCCAGCTTGTTTTAATTTAGTTAATATTTCAATTTCATCTTTATATTCTTTCACATAAGGAAGATAAAGCGCTTTTGAGACTCTTTTAAAAGCGTCATACATTTCTTCAAATGGATAATCAGGAAATTCATTTTTTAATGTGTCTTTGATTGGAGGACCAGAAAAGTAATATAGTTCTTCTCTAGTTCTCACCTTAGTGGGCTTATAAGTTTTATATAATTCAAAGAAAGACTGCACGACCATTTCATCGGTGTCGCACAGTGTTCCATCTAAATCGAATAATATTGCTTTATATTTAGGCATGCTTATCTTTCCCCGCGAAAGCTTCGGCAAATGTTGGTAAAGTGATAGCTAAACCAACAAAGAATAACGAAAAACCAATAACTAATAGCATTGCGCCGACGTTAAAGGCGTTATACGCTACAACTGCGACAAATGGGTTTTTGCTAATAAGGATACCACCGACGAGAATTATCGCAAACGAAGCGACTACAACACAAATAAGGCCAATAAAGCCATTTCTCATATCGTGCTTCTTAACGACATACTTACCTTGTTTCTTTCTAATTCTATATCTTATCAAGTGGTTAAAACCGATTAAGAGCGAACCAGCAGCGACGAAGATTAAACTCCAAATCCATGACCAATAGCCTTTTTCACCCATTTGGAAAGATGTGTCTCTAAGAGGTTCCATAAAGACTCTAGTTAAGCCATACCAAATGATATAGCCAAAACCAACATCGCCTAATTCAGTATATTTTCTTAAAGCTTTGCCGAATACATGGGCTAAAACGAAATAGCCAAGTAGGTTCACCACCGCTTCAATAAAGAATAAAGGTACATACATTTGATCTGTTAAACGTAAATCTGGAGAAGTTGAACTATATTGCGCATTTCTCCAAATGATTTCCGGTAACCATTTCCAGTTATTGACGTCACTAGCTAAACCATGTACTTCACAGTTAAAGAAGTTACCCCATCTACCAATAGCTTGGGCAATTAAGATAGTTGGTAAAACGATATCGAAAACAACCCAAATGGATTTACCCTTATTTCTCCATAAATACCAAAGAACACCGATGACAATGCCGCCTACTGCACCACCAAGGATGGTAATACCACCTTCCCAAATAGCTAAAGGCGCCCAAATCTTGAAACCATTAATTTCAGTCATAGCACGACCATAATCAAATTCTTTGGCCCAGTTACCAATAACATAGGCAATACGTGCACCGATAATACCCGCAGGGAACGCCACAAAGAATGTGGATTCTAAGATACCATGTTCACCATATTCCTTATACATGTAGTGGTCGCAGATAAAATAAACAAGAATTGCACCACTTAAGATACATATCGCATAGAAAGCAATATTTGGATGACCTGTTTCTGGTGTTACCAAACCTTGAGAAAAACTAATACCATTGACTAATGGATAAGTTAGGTATGGCGCTAAACCGTTAGTCCAAATAAAGAAGAAGAATGTAGCCACAACAAAACTCACTAATTGAATTCTAAACAGCCATTTATCTAACTTCTCTGGAACGTTCTTTTTATAGTAATGAAGGATGAAACAATTAATAGCAATTAATAATGGTCCAATAAATAAAATGGCACCAAATATTAATTGAATAATATGTAAAGCATCTGGCTTAGCATTAAGCCACATATAAAAACCAAAAGAAGCCACTAAGAATGAAATAGTCGCGCCGATAGCGAATAATGCCGGCTTAACTAATTCTTTTTTATAATTAATTTCAACGATTGGTGATTTCACTAAACTAATAGTGAAGAAAATAGATAAACCAGTGCATGCCGCAAAGAGAACTAAAAAGATAATTGCTAATATCATATTTATTCGTAATGCTCCTTCTTTAATACTTTTTTAAGATAATAGCCAGTATAAGAAGCTTTGTTGTTCGCCACTTCTTCAGGTGTACCAGTAGCGATAATCTTACCACCAGCATCTCCACCTTCTGGACCTAAATCAATAATATAATCAGCGACTTTAATCACATCGAGATTGTGTTCAATGACTAAAACAGTATCTCCATGATCAACGATACGCTGTAATACTTTAATTAAACGTTTAACGTCATCAGTGTGTAAACCAGTTGTTGGTTCATCAAGAATATATAATGTTTTACCTGTTGGACGTTTTTGTAATTCACTAGCGAGTTTAACACGTTGTGCTTCACCACCACTTAAAGTAGTAGCAGGTTGACCTAATTTAATATAGCCTAGACCAACATCATATAATGTTTGGATTCTTTTCACTAATGATGGTCTATTAGCGAAGAAATGTAATGCATCTTCGACAGTCATTTCTAAAACATCATAAATGCTCTTACCTTTATAGGTGACTTGCAATGTTTCTTCGTTATAGCGTTTGCCGTTACATGCATCGCATTTAACATAAACATCTGGTAAGAAATTCATTGGAATACGAGTGACACCCGCACCACCACATTTTTCACATCTACCACCTTCAACGTTAAAGGAGAATCTACCTTTATCGTAGCCTCTTGCTTTAGCTTCAACAGTCTCCGCGAATAATGTTCTAATATCATCAAATAGTTTGACGTATGTTGCAGGGTTACTTCTTGGTGTTCGACCAATTGGTTCTTGTGTAATATCGATAACTTTATCTATATTTTCAAAACCAGTGATTGATTTCACTTCGCCCGCGAAAGCAGGTTCGCCAGTAAAGTGTTCTGTTAAATGATTAAATAGTGTTTGGTTGATAAGTGAAGACTTGCCACTTCCAGAAACACCAGTAACAGCGACAAATTTACCTAAAGGTATATCGACGTTAACTTTCTTTAAGTTATTACAGTTCGCACCTTTAATGGATATGAACTTACCATTACCTTCTCTTCTATTTTTAGGAATAGCGATATATTCTCTTTCAGATAAGTAGGCTCCAGTAATGCTATTTTTATTTTGTTCGATTTCTTTTGGTGTGCCTGCGGCCACGACTTCACCACCATGGACACCCGCACCTGGACCAATATCAACAACATAGTCAGCGCTTCTGATCATTTCTTCATCGTGTTCAACAACGATTAATGTATTACCGATATCTCTCATCTCTTTCATTGTTTTGATGAGCTTTTCACTGTCTCTAGAATGTAAACCAATAGAAGGTTCATCCATGACATATAAGACACCAGTTAATTTGCTACCAATTTGAGTGGCTAATCTAATACGTTGTGATTCACCACCACTTAAAGTCATAGCAAGACGTGATAATGTTAGATATTCTAAACCGACATCACATAAGAAAGATGTACGATTACTTACTTCTTTTAAAACTAAATCCGCGATCTTATTTTCAGATTCGCTTAATTTATTTGGTAATGTTCCTACCCACGCTTTTAATTCTTTAAGTTGTAAAGCAGAGACATCATAAATGTTCTTATTATCAATCTTCACACTTAATGCAGCGTCATTTAATCTACGACCATGACATGTCGTACATTCATGGTCACCCATAAATGTTTCATAGTAGTCTCTCATCCAATCAGAAGTTGTTTCGTTATATAATCTTTCGATTTTAGATTTGATACCTTCAATGACTTGATTTCTATGCATGGTGTTACCACTGCTAGATTTAAGAGTGTATTGATGGGCAACTGGAGAACCATATAAAACAATATGTTGTTGTTCTACGGTTAAATCATTCCAAGGTTTATCCATTGGAACTTTATATAAATTACAAAGTAAAACAAATTCAGTCCATTCTAAGTTTTGACTACCGACGATATGGGCTAAGTATTTAATACAGCCTTCATTAATTGATAATTTTGGATTAGGAATGAGTTTACGAATCTCCACTTCTCTTTTCATACCTAAGCCACGGCAATCAGGACAGAAGCCTAATGGTGAGTTAAAAGAGAATAAACGTGGTTCCACTCTTGGAACAGAGAAACCACATTTAGGACATGTGTGTTTATCGGATAATAATCTTTCTTCGTTATTAGCGAGAATGATTAATAAACCTCTAGAGAAGTTAAGGCATGTTTCAATAGATTCAAATACACGACTTCTAATATCTGGTTTAATAATTAATCTATCAACGACAATATCAATACTATGTTTTTTGTTCTTTTCTAAGGCAGGCACTTCTTCAAGTGTCATGATGGCACCATCGACTCTGACACGATTAAAGCCATCTTTTCTAATCTTATCTAAAACATCTTTTTGTGTACCTTTTTCAGCGTGAACAATTGGTGATAATAATTGAATCTTAGTGCCTTCTGGATAGGCCATTACGACATCAGTCATCATCGTGACAGAAAAAGAAATAATTGGTTCATTATGATTTGGACAATATGGAATACCAATACGACCAAACAATAATCTTAAATAGTCATATATTTCAGTGACTGTACCAACTGTACTTCTTGGGTTATGTGACACTGATTTTTGATCAATGGCGATACTTGGTGATAAGCCTTCGATAGCGTCAACATCTGGCTTATCGAAGTTACCTAAAAACTGTCTAGCGTAGCTAGATAATGATTCCATGTATCTTCTTTGGCCTTCAGCGAAGATCGTATCGAACGCTAAAGTGGATTTACCAGAACCTGATAAACCAGAAAAAACAATTAATGAATCTTTTGGTAAAGAGACATCAATGTTCTTTAAATTATTTTCTCTAGCGCCTTTAATAATAATTTTCTTTTCCATATGTGTAATCTTCGATATTTTATCAAATATTCGAAAATATAACTATATAAAAGCAATTTTCTAGAATAATAGGTGGCAAATTGTAATGATTATATCAGGAAGAATAATTATGAAACGTATTGCTATTGAAGAATTTGAAAAGGATTTTGATTATTATTTAGAGCTTTCTAAAAAAGAAGATGTCTATATTTTGAAAGATAAAAAGGATATCGCTGTATGTATAAGCCCTGAACAATATCGTCCCATTCAATTATTGAAAGAAAACATAAAGTAAAACAAGCACTCATCGAAAGCGCTTGTTTTTATTTATAAAATTACGATTAGTCTAACAAATTGTTATCGATAATGACTTGACCATATGCCATACCAAGTCTTAATGAACTCTTGGTATTGTAGTGCATGCTGTCACCACCTGGGTTGCCTGGTTTTAATTCATTAGCGTCAACTTTTTCTTCAGCGTTGGCGTATGTATCAACGATGAAGTTCATATCGTTAGAATCTGCGAATTGTTGTTTTTGAGCGTTCATATCCGCTGGTTTTGTCCAGGCGGTTTTTGGATTACTGCCTTGATAGACCATACCATCGATGAAAGCAATATTAGCACCATCACCTTTTCTAGCATAATCTTTGAAGTCTTCTCTGAATTGGCCAACCATGTCGCCTAATCTTTGAGCGTAGCTAGCGGTTTTTGTGCCACCATCGCAGTCACTTTCACCTTGATGCCAGACCCAACCTTTGATAACTGGTTTTAAACCCATATCTTCGATAAGCTTTAAGTTGTTTTCTAAGAATGGTTTAGCAAATGTGTTATATAAGTTGATTTCTGGGAAGTTACCGCTCGAATCTTTCACTGGCCAGTTATATTTGGTTCCACTTTGAGCAAAGCCTGAACCATTAGAAGCCATCTTTACTAAGAAGATTGGTTTTTCTTCAGTGGCTTTATCTTTTAAAGCATAGGCTAAACCAAATTCTGGACCCATGTTTGTGCCTGATTTGCCGTTAAAGTTACCAAAGCCTGGAACAGTATCAATGAATTTACCAGCAAATTGATTATCTGCGTTTGTGTAAGATTGAAGCTTGGAGTTCTTTTCTAATTTGGTGTGATCAAGTTCACCATAACCGGCGCAGTAGACAGATGACTGTACTGTCTTCATGCCAGCGGCGACTGTATCATAATCTTCTAATCCTAAATCAGTAAATGCTTTCTTTAAGTTAGTGGCACTGCAGCTTGAGTTGCCTTGCATATTTGATTGACCAGAAAGAAGGAAGACTGATACTTCGTTCGGATCTTTTTCTGGTTCTTTAGATGTATCACCACCAGCGTTATTATTACATCCTGTAATACTCATAGCTAAAAAAGCGACACCTAATAAAATAGATTTTCTAAAACTTTTCATAGTTATCTCCTACAAAATTCCTTAATGTTGTTTATTATTGTATCACTTATCTAGGATAAGACAATTGTAATTGGTTAATCTTGGATACAAAATAAAAACTCCCCTTTAAGAGGAGTATAGATTTCATGGTCGGAACGATCAGATTTGAACTGACGACCCCTTCCACCCCAAGGAAGTGCGCTACCAAGCTGCGCTACGTCCCGATGACGTAATGTCATTCGTTTGATTATTTTATCAGTGTTATGGTCAGTAACGATATCAATATGATTAAAGAATTCTTTTTCTGCTTCCCCTGGCATTTCAAAAGCGTCAATTAGTTTCAATAAAGCATCTTCAGGAATAGGGAATTCTCTTTCTTTATTTTGTTTTAAAACTAGGTCTTTATCGATATGAAAACAGACTAAATCTACTTCATCATATAAATCTTTATATGGTTTAACATTATCAACGCGATATTCTTTCTTTGCGTTAGTAGCGTCCATAATAACAATGCCGTTTTTATCTTCACTATATGTTTTCACTAATGAATAAAAAATCTTCCACACTAAAGTGTCTTGGCTAAGGTCTTGTTGATTGCCACATATTTCTTTTCTAATTTGGTCACTAGAAATGATATAGACATGTTTTTCTTTATCTTCTCTTAAAGCATTAGAAAAATAACTTTTACCACTACCAGGAACGCCAGAAAGAACAATTAATCGATTCATAATTTTAGGCAAAGAAAAAGTGAATAATTAAATTCACTATTTCATTTTAGTTATCTTATTTTGCTAAACGCTTTTCAACTTCAGCGTTTAAATCACCATCCGCTAAGGCAACTTCTAATAAAGCGATGACATCTTCTTCAGCAAGAAGACCGCTCTTAACGACTTTGCGAGTAGCTTTCTTTAAGTCTTTTTTAATGACTTTTAATAATGCTTCATTTTCTTTTCTCACAGCGATTTTTCTTTTAACACTGCTTAAAAGAGCATCTGGGACGTATTGGGAGATGATTTTCTTTCCTTCACGCCATTGACGATAGCAATATGTATGACCGCTAATTTGTTTTACGGAAATATAACCGCATGGTAAGTTAGCGATATTTTTTTGTACTTGTGCGTACTCTTCAATAATTTGGACAAGTGCTTCCACTTCTCTTAGATCTTTTTTCATAATTATAGTATCCTTAACCTACGAAAACATTATATAAAAAAACTTTTTATGATGTCAACAATTCTTTTTTGAGGTTAGAAGAAAGAAAAAAGGTGATATTAATATCACCTATTTTGTATTAAGCACTTAGGAATAAGTTCAAATTATTCTTTAGTGACTTCTTTAATTGTTGAAGCAATAGCGCCGATCTTTTCTAAATTGCTTGGCAAGAAAATCTTTGTGGCTTTTCCATCAGCAATCTTCGCTAAGGATTCATAGTATCTTAATGTCACAACGGCATCAATTGGTTTAGAAGCGTTGAGCATTTTAAGACCATCAGCTTCCGCTTCTCTAACGGAACGGATACCATCGGCTTCCGCTTTTTTCACTTGTCTTAATGATTCAGCTTCACCTTCAGCGCGTAAGATAGCCATTTGTTTTTCCGCTTCTGCGTTTAAGATAGCGGATTGTTTTTGACCTTCGGCAACGAGAATGGCGGATTGTTTTTGACCTTCGGCAAGAAGGATCTTTTCTCTTTTTTCACGTTCCGCTCTCATTTGTTTTTCCATGGCTTCACGGATATCTTTTGGAGGAAGAATGTTCTTCACTTCGACACGGTTAACTTTAATACCCCATGGGTCTGTCGCTTCATCTAAGATCTTTCTCATTTTTTCATTAATAAGTTCTCTAGAAGTTAAACATTCATCGAGTAATAATTCACCGATAATATTTCTTAATGTTGTCGCACTTAAGTAGTTAATCGCGCTCATTGGGTTTTCAACGCCGTACGCATATAATTTAGCGTCAGTGACGACATAGAAGACAACGGTATCAATTTGCATGGTAACGTTATCTTTAGTAATAACGGATTGTGGTTCAAAGTCTTTTACTTGTTCTTTCATAGAAACTCTCACAGCGATTCTATCAAAGAATGGGAGTAACATATGAATACCCACACCCCATGTGGTGCGGTAAGCACCTAATCTTTCAACAATAACTTTTTCTGTTTGTTTTACGATCTTAATGTTGCAGATGATAATCAATAAGAGAATGAACACTACAACGGATAAGATGACAACTAATGCAACTAGTACTGGTGGCATTTTATTTTTCCTCTACTTTCTTAACAACTAACTTGTTACCGACAATTGTGACGACTTCCACCACGCTTCCTTTAGCGATGGTTTCTTTATCGTCGTTACTTACTGCTGTCCATGAGACATCGTTGATCTTGCATGAACCAGCAGAGAATGGTGAGATTTCTTCTTGAAGAAGTCCTCTTTTGCCAACATAACTATCAACATTAGATTTGACTGTGTTACGTTTTAATAACTTTTTAGAAATTGGTCTAATAGTGATAAGGGCAATCAAAGAGACCACAACGAAGACAATAATTTCGACCCAGAATGGGACTTTAGGGATGAAGGAAACGATGAGTGCAGCAAGAGCGCCAATCGCAAACCATATTGACACTAATGCGGGGCCTAGGGCCTCAATAAAAACCATAATGACCATCAGAGACAGCCATACAATCCACATAAATTCTTCCATAAAAAACTACTTATCTCCTGTCTGAATGATGAGAACGTTCTCGACACTATCCCATCTGGTTTCGTATTGTACTGGCTTGTTGGATAATTGAATTCTTAAAACTTCGCTGATTTGCTTGAGCAGCTGCACTGAAGAAATACGAGCGAAACTCTTATGGAATTCAATCTTTAGCAAACAACATTCGTCTAATTTACCTGACTCCACGACTTCTTTAGTAAGTGGCATAACGATGATATTATTCTTATCATCCATACCAACTTGCACTTTGAAGGCAGTATCAAGAGGATACATCGCTGTGGTATTTAAAGTGATGTTATTTGCGTATAAAGAAGCAACGCCATTTCGATCTTTAACGTTGAACCATTTAATCATATTAGGATCCTCCTTACCATAAATATACATTTTTATACATACTAATTCAAGATTTTAATTTAAATTTACAAAAACCCACAAATAAAGAAAAGGTAGCACCGTAATGCTACCTATTTCAATTTAGTTTTAATGGTATTAAAGACCAAATTTCTTAATGCGTTCTAATCTCGCTTTAGCGTAGTTTTCACTCTTGGTTAAGAGTTCTTCAGCATTAGCTGGATTGACACGTGGAAGTTGAGAGAATCTTGTTTCAGTCATCACGAAGTCTCTGAACTTGCTGTAATCTGGATCTTTCATATCGAGTGTTAAGGCTGGTTTTCCTTCAGCTTCATTACGTGGATCGTAACGGAAGATTGGGAAGTAACCACATTCGACTGCGAGTCTTTCTTGTCTCATAGAGTTAGCAAGACCGCCTTTAATACCATGGTTAGCGCATGGAGCGTAGCAGATAACTAATGATGGACCATCATAGCTTTCAGCTTCTTTTAAGGCTTTAATAGCAGCGATTGGGTTAGCACCTAAGCTGATTTGTGCAACGTAGACATTGCCATAGCTCATAGCGATTAACGCTAAGTTCTTCTTCGCTGTTGTTTTACCTGAAGCGGTAAATTTAGCGATAGAACCAGTTTGTGAAGATTTGGAAGATTGACCACCGGTATTGGAGTAGACTTCTGTATCTAAGACTAAGATGTTGACATCTTCTTCATTAGCGATAACGTGATCTAAACCACCATAACCGATATCGTATGACCAACCATCACCACCGACGATCCAAACGGACTTATCAGCGAGGTCTCTTTCATAGGCAAGAACGGCTTTGACTTCTTCATCTTTGCTGGCTTTAACTAAAGCGGCTAATTCTGGAGCAATCTTTCTCATTGCTTGTCTATTCTTGATATTGGCAAAGTATTCATCAATCTTAGCGGCTAATTCTGGTTCAACGCCTCTTTCTTTAGCAGCGCTTAAGATTTCAATAATAGCTTTAATCTTGGCGTTTGTGGCCACTCTCATACCATAACCGAATTCAGCGTTATCTTCGAATAAGGAGTTAGCCCAGGCAATACCTTGACCGTCTTTATCGGTGCAGAATGGAGTTAATGGAGTAGAACCACTATAGATGGAAGAACAACCTGTTGCGTTAGCAACGAGCATATCTTTACCAAATAATTGGGAAACTAATCTGTAATATGGTGTTTCACCACAGCCAGCGCAAGCGCCAGAGATTTCCATATATGGCATTAAGAAGCCAACACCTTTAACACTGTTTTGTAAGGCAGCTGGTAATCTATCAGCCTTATATGTGACGTGCTTATATAAGTAAGCAGCAGCATCTTCTTGAGCAAATTGTGATTTTGCTTCGACCATTTCAAGAGCGGTTTTACCGGTCTTGTTAGCCATACATTCACTAACACAGAGACCACAACCAACGCAGTTACGTGGGGAGACTTGGATACGGTATTTGAGACCTTGTAAGCCTGGGCCCATAGCGTTGATGGCTTCTTTAGCTAATTCTGGAGCGGCTTCGTATTCTTTTTCATCCATTAAGATTGGACGGATTGTCGCATGTGGGCAGACGAAGGCGCATTGGTTACATTGGATACATGCTTCTGGGTGCCATAATGGAACTCTATCAGCAATGGAACGTCTTTCATTGAATGTGATGTCGTTTCTCATTGTGCCATCTAATAATTCATATTCCATGAATTTAGAGACTGGGAGATCATCACCACCGAGGTTGCCAATAACGGAGACATAATTATCGAAATAATCATCGCCGATTAATGTTCTTTCGGTCTTTGGTTCTAATTCTTTCCAAGAAGGATCAACTTTCACTTCTCTTAAACCTTCTGTACCAGCATCAATGGCTTTCCAGTTCATTTCGACGACGTCTTGGCCTTTCTTAGCATAGGACTTTTCGGCGAATTTCTTCATCCAGTGATTGGCATCATCATATGGCATGATGTCTTGGTTAAGATAGAAGAAGGAAGCTTGGAGAATGGTATTTGTATGTCTACCCATACCGATTTCACCAGCGATCTTGTTAGCGTCGATGACGTAGAATTTAGCGCCTTTTGTGGCTAATTGATATTTAACACGGTTTGGCATCATCTTAATTAATGTTGCGTCATCCATGTCAGTATTTAATAAGAATGTGCCGCCTTGTTTTAAGTTCTTTAACATATCAAATTTGAAGAGATATGTATCTAAGGAACAAGAAATGAAGTCAGCGTTTTGCACATAGTATGTGGAGTGGATTGGGGATTTACCGAATCTTAAGTGAGAACGGGTAACACCACCAGCTTTACGGCTATCATAAGCGAAGTAAGCTTGAGCGTATTGACCTGTGGCATCACCGATAATCTTAATAGAAGATTTATTCGCGGAAACGGTACCATCAGAGCCTAAACCATAGAATAAGCAAGATGTGTAATCACCTTTAACATGGTAGTTGTTATCAACTGGGATGCTTAAGTTAGTGACATCATCGTTAATAGAAACGGTGAAACCATTCCAACGATTGTCCGCTTTTAAGAAGTCGAAGACAGCCTTCATATCTTTTGGTTGAGTATCTTTTGAAGATAAACCATAACGGCCACCTAAAACTTCAATATCTAAACCAGCAGCGTTGAAGACAGCGACGACATCTTCATATAAAGGTTCGCCAGAAGCACCAGCTTCTTTTGTTCTATCTAAAACGGCAACGTGTTTAACACTCTTTGGTAAGACTGCTAATAAGTGTTTAGCAGAGAATGGACGATAGAGATGGACTTTGATAAGACCAAGCTTTTCGCCTTTAGCATTTAAGTCATCGATAACTTCGGTGATGGTTTCTGTAACGGAACCCATAGCGATGATGACTCTATCAGCGTTCTTATCACCATAATATGTGAATGGAGCGTATGGACGACCTGTAAGTCTTGTGGCTTCTTTGAAGTATTTTTCAGCGACTTCAATGACTTCTTCCACTTTCTTGTTTTGAGCTTCTCTACCTTGGAAGTAGATATCGTCGTTTTCCGCACCACCACGTGTGACTGGGTGTGTATGTGGGTTCAAAGCACGAGCTCTGAATTTTTCCACTTTATCCATTGGAAGTAATTTCTTCCATTCGTTGTCATCAATGAATTCAACGTTTTGAATTTCGTGAGAAGTTCTGAAACCGTCGAAGAAGTGACAAACTGGATATTCAGCATCGATAGCAGTTAAGTGGGCAACGTTTGTTAAATCAGCGATTTCTTGAACACTGTGTGAGCAGATCATCGCGATGCCTGTTTGACGAATAGCGTAGATATCTTGGTGGTCACCAAAGATTGATAAGCTACGTGTCGCTAAGCTACGAGCGGAAACGTGTAAAACAGCTGGTAATAATTCACCAACCCATTTGTAAATATTTGGAATCATTAATAACAAGCCTTGAGAAGCAGTATAAGTAGCCGCTAAACCACCGGCTTGTAAGACACCGTGAACTGCACCAGAAGCACCAGCTTCAGATTGCATTTCGCTTACTTTGACAACTGAGCCAAAGAAGTTTTTACGGTTTTGGGAAGCATAGACATCAATATTCTCCGCCATTGGTGAGGATGGAGTAATTGGGTAGATGCCTGCGACTTCGATGTAATTATAAGAACCTAATGCAGCTGCGGTATTACCATCGACAGATAGCATAGTCTTTTTAATTTCGGACATGTAAAATCCCTCCTAAATAACCGATAATATTATACGAGCATGTATGCGCGTTTACAAGAAAACAAATGACTATTTGAGCAATCAAAAAAACTTAGTCAAATTTAATAGTTCTTTTATTTTTGACACAGTCTAGTAAATAGAGATTAATAAGGTTTTGATAAGGGATGCCAGTTTCTTCTGCCAATCTCTTAAAATAATCCAAAACCTCTTCGCTCAATTTGATTGTAATTTGTTTTTTTAGTTTATTGATGTAAGGATTCTTTTCAGCGTTTTTAAAGTTGTATTCTTTTTTCATAGTTCGTTCACCTAACTATAATTCTACCATAATTACGTTATAATTATTTTTTTCTTTTTCTCAAGTGTTTTGAGTGTCTGACTTTGCGTGGTGAATACCTTTTACCATCACTATCGGTAGCGCTAACAGGGAAGCCGTTTCTAAAATATATTCTGATAGTGACCTTTTCTTCATCGTTTTTAGACATAAAAATACCTCCTATATTGTTAGTAGGAGGCAAATCTTATTTTTGTCCGAAAAAAGTTATTTTTTCTTCTTTAATGACGCTAGTTCGTCATTGACTAAACGCTTGAGCACTCTTAAATCTTTTTCGTTTAAGACAATTGTGCGGTCAACCATTCCCGCGAATGTCATACGCTTATAAACAAAGTCGGCGACTGATTCATATTCCACCACATCTCTTTTTGTGGCCATGACTTTAGGGGCATTATTTGATTTCTTCTCTTCTTCTTGTTGGATATATTCCTTAATTTGAGGAATAAGCACTAATAAATCATAAGAAGGATCCATATTAATCATCGGATCAAAATATGAAAGATTTTCATTGATGACTTCCGGATAAACACCAACGAGACGAGATAGCCTTTCAGATGTCATATATTTGACTTTATTTTTTGTCATCAAATGTAAATATTTTTTTAAAACAGAAATACTTGGTCCTTTCATAGTAATGTACCTTCTTTATAAAAATATTTTAAAACAATCTAGATTCTTTCTCAACTATATGAAAAAGGCCATAAGGCCTTAATCACTATGCTTGCTTATAATATTGCGTGTCGTTATAGCTAAATTGATATTTATCATCGATTTTTTGAATATTGATTTGATAGACAATACGACCACCATTATCCGCCATTTCAAGGCAGTCAATGATGACATTATCTTCACTATTAGAGGATATTACACCATTAATATATTTGACTTGATCGATACCATCTTTATCAAGAAAATGTCTACCTAATAACGCACTACTATGGATATCAATTGTTTGTTTACCATCAGCGCTTTTATATGTACCTACAAATGGCATATCTTTCCAGATTGTGTAATTTGGGAATAACCATCCTTCACCTAAATTAACAGCGATTGAAGAAACAGAGAATCTGATTTCTTTAACGCCTAAATCTTCAAAGTGAACTTGCGCTTTGATGTATGATTCATCAGCGTCACGGTAGATAGGATTGCCGTTATTATCATAGATTTGATTACCATTTTTATCAGTGGCAGGTATTGGATATTTTCTCACCACTACTTCGGTAAAGCCAACCCAACCAACACGAGTTACCACACCATCTTCAACACGGATTAAATAATGATGGTGATCGGTTCTACTTAATCTATCAGCGCCGAAATTATCAGTGAACTGCCAATAGGAATCATATGTGCCATATTTATATGAATATTCATCTAAATATCTCTTTTTGATTTCACCAATCGCTGTAACATCGTCTAACACTGGATCATTTTCATATGGGAATTCAATGTTATTAACGTAATATGAAGCCACACTAATTGTGGTGATTTCACTATTTTCAACGAATGATTTATTTAAGCTTTCACCTAATTCATAAACGATATAGTGGATATCGTTACCTTCTAGGCTCTTTAATGAGCAAATAGCTTGTGTGTTTTCATCGAATTTAATGTATTCAGTTGTGCGTAAACCATAATATTCATCAAGTAAATATAATTTACCATCGACCTTATCATATGAATAAACATAACCTTTATTTCTGATGATAACTTCATCTTCTTTTTCATTAACTGTATAAGCGGAAGAATTGCTGAATGAATAATCACCAAAGGCTTCTTTATTAATAGAGAAGGCTATTTCGTTATTGTTGGATGGATCATACCAACTGCCATAATAACCGGTATCATGAACTTCATCTTGGATATGACCAACATAAATATATGTATCTCCATCAAGGTGTGTTAAAGCGTTGACTGGTTTAGTCATAGAGTTATCGAAATAAACACCACCATAATGGAATTTAAAATAGTCGATTTGTTTATTGCTAATATATCCGTTTTTAGCGACGAATTTATAATTAGTCCAACTATCATGAACGTTTCTAACAGTAAATGTCACATCTCTTTCACTCATTAAGAAACATTTTCTTTCTCTATCAGTATGAGAACTATAGACAATCATGTCTCTAGTTTGAGGGACATATCTTAAAACTTGACTACTACCATTATCGACAATATCATCGCTTTCAATAATCACTTGTCCATCTTTAACTGTAGTTTTATAGTGACCAGTAATATGGATACTTGAATATTCTGGTTTAATCTTTCCGTTGATGTTAAAAGCGCGAATGATTGGTGAACCAACTTTAATATAGTTCAATTCATAGGCATAATTGCCTTGTAAGGCGATTTCTTCTAATGGTTTAACATCAATCTCATAATTAGCCTTAATGGCCTTATTCGTCGATAAATGGACCGATAATTGGCATTTACCAGGTTGAGTGGAATCGAATAATGAATCATCAATGCTAATTTCAGTTGGTAAAGCATGTACTTCTTTACCTGATTTCATCACCTTGATGACTTCAACGTCTTCATTCATGACGTTTTCACCAACGTAATATGTATCTCTAAAGTTATTAATCTTAATATAATCAATTATTTCATCGTTAACCAAGACGTTATAACTAATATAAGCATTCTTATCGCTTTTAAGGTGACAGTTAATTGTGTAATTGCCCACTGTACCTTTTTTGAATTCAGAATAATCTAATTCAACAAGACTATTGTTAATATCAATAGCTTTTCCATCAGCGTTCTTTTTAGTTAAAGTACCACCGAAAACGAAAGAAGCATTACTTTCGAATTCTCTTAAAATTTCATTTTCGTTATCAAGACGCATCGCATTTTCTACGACTGGTCTTAACACCATTTTGTTTTTGTTATCTTTATTATTAACGAGGATTAATGTTAACACTAATCCACCGGCCAAAACGAGGGAAGCGCACGCGCTCAAGGCAGGAACTAAAATACGCTTTTTCGAAGGTTTTGGTTGATTGTTGCTTTTAAGGGAATTGTTTTTCATGAAGGAAGGATCGACAATCATCTTGTCGAACATTCGTTTTGCTCTCACTTTTAATCGCTTCTCAAACAACATATCTTAGCTCCTTTCTTAGTTTTGCCTTGGCTTGCTTATAAATAAGCCTTGCGCTTGAAGACGGAATACCTGTCTCTCTAGTAATTTCCTCCCATGTCATCTCAAATATGACTTTGTAGTACACTACTATAACTTCCTTATTAGTTAGTAGCGGCTCCAGTAAATTTAATACATCGTTGCTTTTATCAGCGCTACCATACATCTCGTCTATCAAATCCGTTGGTACCGAGCGGTACTCTTTTTTCATGAAGTTGATAGCTTCGTTTTTAGCAGTAGTACAGATGAATTGTTTCAAGCTCTTGGCGTTTTCAATCGATTGACGATTTTCAAGAACTCTCAAAAAGGTATTAGATAGAACGTCATTGCAGTCATCGGCATTGCTAATATAAGTAGCAATAACGAAGTAAGCAAGATTTCTAAACTCTTCGTATACCTCTTGGGTGGCTAGCTCATCACCGTGAATAAAATTGGTGAAAGTTTTACTGGAGATCATTTCCGTCCCTCTTATTAGACAATTTCACTATTAAAAAGTGCTAAAGATTTTATAAAAATATTTTTACACAAAAAAACCATCTTTTAAAGATGGTTAATTTTTTAATTTGGTACACTCTCAGGGATTCGAACCCTGGACCCCGAGATTAAGAGTCACGTGCTCTGCCAGCTGAGCTAAGAGTGCATCGCTAGATAATCATTCTTTATATTTAATATAAGGATATAGAAAAAGCCCCTCATATGAGGTATGAGAGGCTTGGTTTTAGTATTTTAAGCTTTAAAACTATTTAGCGATGAGGCTAGCACCAGCGACATAGGTTGAATAGCCAGAACCAACGTATTCAATTTTGATGACGTTTTCTTGGTTAGCAACTAAATCGAATTCGAATAATGCGACTGTGATTGGGTTAGCTAATTTGCCACCATCATCAGCTTCAGATTCGATAACTTTATCAGCACCACCAGCAAAGTCTTGGAAGCTTGGGTTGCTTTCTGCTGGAGCATCAATCTTTGTGCCATTGACATAAACGTTGTGTTTAACAGCTGTTGTCACAGCGGCATCTTGATGCCAGAAGAATGTTTTTGTAGCGTTACCGGCTTTGGTTGTGAATGTGTAGTTGAAGACGACTTTCTTAGCTTCAGTTGGTGTGAATTTGAATTCGACATAATCATTCTTTGTACCAAGTTTATAAACTGTGAATTGAACATCACCTGTTGTGTCTTTAACTTCTTTAGCAGAAGCATTGCTTAAGCCTGCTTTAACATCAGCAGCATCCCAAACTTTTAATGGGGCGGCTGGAGTTGCACCACCATCAGCATAAGTAATCTTAATTTCTTTAATGAAGATTCTGTTTTTGGCATCAATTGTGACTGTCTTGCTAGCGGAAGCTAATTCGAATGTTAATGCTTCGAATGTGCCTTCTTCATTGTATGGCGCTAATTGATCAGCGGAACCATTAACTGCAACGTTGTTGGAGTTTGTTGGGTGATCAGCGGATTTCTTGTACCAGTCGTGGCATAAGATTTCAACTTTACTAGCATCGACGTCTAATGTGAAGACGATTTGACCAGCAGCACTACCTGTACCTGTCTTTAATAAACCGGCTGTATTGGCATAAGCACCACCTGAACCATTACCATCATAAATCTTGGTAGCTGTAACAGCTTTAACGTGAGCGTCACCTTGACCAATTTTTGCTAAGGCTTCTTCGGCTTTGATTTCAGAGCCTGTGGCTGTTAAACCAGAATAATTGAGAGTAATAACTTTGTCTTCGACTGGCTTAGCAATTTCAGTAGCAGCGATTGTGATTGTTAAATCAGAATCGATCTTTGTCATGTTGTATGTGCCATCTTCATTTGCTTTGAATTTGTTATAACCAACTTTGCCTTCAGCTTCAGCGAAAGTGATGAAGTTAACCTTACCTTCTGCACTGATTTCTGGATTGAATTCATAACCATCATTACAAACGACTTCGAAGTTTAATTGTGGTGAAGAGAATGTGAAATCATATGGTGCATCTTTAGAACGGGCATAATAGACACCTTCTTCAGCGGCATCAAGGTTTGTACCTTCAGCGTTCTTTGGACCAATGTAGACTTTAACTGAGCAGTTTGTAGCGGCAAAGGTCATCTTATAACCTTTTGCTTGTGTGCCTTGAACTGGGGTAATAACGACTGCTAAATCTTCTTGAACCTTTGTGATTCTGAAATATTCTTCGCTTGGAAGGCCATCAGCTTCGGCTGGTCCTTGTTTTAACTTATTGTATTTACCTGTAATTTTGAAGTTAGAAGCATTGAGAGAATAGCCTTCATCACAGACAACTTTGAAATTGACTTGTGGTTGAAGTTGTTCATCTTCTGGATCGTAGGCAACGATATTGCCTTCTTCATCTTTAGCGACGCATGTATTTGTTTCGACTGGTGTCTTTGTATAGTCTTTTGTGTCATAGACATAGACTTTGCAGTGTTCACCAGAGAATGTGACTTTATAGCCTTCAAAAGCTGGAGTGCCAGCGACTGGGACTGCATCACCTGTGTACATAACTCTGACTTCACCACCGTATAATAAACGATAGCCAGCGTTATTTTGCCTTAAGGTGATCTTGTTTTCACCAGCGACTAAGTTAGCGGTAACGTATTCAACATATCCACGAGCGGTTTGAGATAAACCTAAATCATCATATGTTTTTTCGCCAATATCCCAATCAACGAAATCGTTTGCGTTGATTTGGACGGAATATTTAACTGTACCACCATCAGCGGCGCCTTGTGAACCATGGTCATTACCGGTATAGACAACACCAAATGCGATTTTAGCATTGGAGATAGCTTTATCAATGTTGATCTTCCATGTCACTGTGCTACCTTTAGCAAGTAAACGAGATTCATTTCTGAGTTCTTCTGGAACATTGT
Source organism: uncultured Erysipelotrichaceae bacterium (assembly GCA_902777015.1). GTDB lineage: Bacteria > Bacillota_I > Bacilli_A > RFN20 > CAG-826 > RUG14515. The sequence goes on from CACYSA010000022.1 coordinate 23,719, forward strand.
TATAACCAGATGTACTACCGAAATCAGCGCTCTTTTCAGAATAATCATCGAATGCGATACCGATGTATTTGCTGTCTTTAGCAGTGCATTCTTTTAAGAAAACGTCTTTACCATCTGCGTTCTTAACAGCGGAACCAACTGCTTGATAGCTGTGTTCGTGCGCTGGTGCTTGACTACTTGAAGTTGGCGCACTACTTTGTGGATTGCTCGCTGGTGTTGAGGCTGGTGTGCTTGCAGGTTGGGAAGCAGCACCACTAGTACTAGTTGGTTTAGCTCCTGAAGAAGCGGCTGGTTTATTACAACCAGTAACCAAAAGGCCAAAACAAGCAAGAGCAACTAAAAACTTACTTTTTTTCATTGTAAAAAACTCCTTTTGTTTCATTGTTATTATTGTAAACTAATATTTTTGCTAACGCAATGCATAGAAGAACATTTAATTTTCGTTTAAGCTTTCATAAAAAAGGAGCGTGATTAACACGCCCCTAATTGAGTAATTTCGGTAGAAATTATAATTCAACGATGACAAGGTTGCCACCATATGTTAAACGGTAACCGCCACCACCTTGACTGAGTGTGAAGACGTTTTCACCTTCAGCAAATGTTGCTTCAGGAACGAGAACGAATTCGGCGACAGCGGATGTACCAACGCCTAATTCAGAGAATGTGCCTGTTGAAACGGCAACATTTGTTTCACCTACTTTACAAGTAACTGGGGATTCGCTTAAATTATGGCCCACGTTGACAGCATCAATCTTAGCAGAAACACGGATTTCGTATTTGCCAGCCTTTGGAGCAATGATTTTCCAAGTGTTGTTACTATTCTTTTTGAATTTTAAGCCACTATCGATTTCAGCGGATGAATAGTCGGCCATTGCCATTTTGGCGCCAACTTTACCGCAAGAGCATGATAATGGAGTAACGTTCTTACCGTCAGTGTTTTGAGCAACTGTACCTTCAACCCAAGTGTGAGCGTGTGGAAGATCTTGACCATTGATTTTGCTTAATTTACCAGCGGCGAATTCTAATGTACCTTCGTATGTTTTACCATCAGCACCAGGAATTTTGAGAGTTAAGACACCAGTGTTATAAGCGGCACTGAGGACGATATAAACTCTACAAACTTTGCTAGCAGCAATGTCATCAGAAACGATTACTTCGTTGATAGTTGCGGCTGGTTCAGAAACGTAAGCAGCAACGATGTTGGCTTTTGCAGCGTTGAAAGCGGCAAAATCAGCATAACCCATTGCACCATAGTTAACCCATGTCCAAATGCCAGCGCCTTCGAAGTGAATAGCTTGATTATCTGCACCTTCTGTGTACCAAGGTAAAACTTCGTTTGCTGCTGCTGGAGTTTTACTTTCAGCAAAGAATTCCATATCTTGGAGGACGATACCAAAGTTAGCGTTAGCATTGGTGTTACCACATTCGATGGTAATTTCTTTTGTGGCATCGAATTCGAATTCTAATTTACCAGCATTTGTTAATTTGCCATCAGCGATAACATCTTTGGAAATGACGTTGTCTTTGAAAGCTTCACTAATTGTTACACCATTGATGGTTAAGGTTGATGTCTTTGTCCAAGAATCACCAGAGATAGCGATTTTGCTAACGTCTTTTGTAACTTTGAAAACTAATTTACCAGCGGTTTTGGATTTACCAATCTTTAAAATGTTAAAGAGTGTCCAAGCTGCGTCACCACTACCACCGTTAGCGCCTTCATAAATGCTTGAAGCTTCACTAACTGTGTCGAGAATTTCTTCACCTGTTGCTTTTGTGAAGACGTTCTTAACGACATCAGCAGCGATAGAACGTGTGTTACCTTCTGTTTGAGTTGTGAATGTGTATTTAGCAACGGAAGCGTATTCTTTTTGTGTGTCGCCACCGCCACCTTCGCCGCCTTCGCCGCCACCGACTTTGGTAATGATACCAGAGCCTTGGACTGTACCATTATAGTCAGCACGAATCATCTTTAATGTGATTTTATCACCGACTTTGAGGGCTTTTGTGGTTTCATTTGTTAAGAAGTCTTGTGGGTTTGTGAAAGAGTAAGCACCTGCACCATCCCAAGCAAGAGCTGTAGCTGTAGCGGAAACACCATACATCACTAAGTCAGTTGTGCCATCAGTGACTGTCATATTGCCGTATTTATCAGCAGCATCATTCTTCCAAGCTTTGATTGTAGCTTCGACTTCATAAGCTTTGTCTTTCTTATTTTCGACAGCGACAAATTCAGTAACTGTCTTTTTAGCAACTGCTGGTTCTGGAACTGACCATTTTGTACCAGCTTCAATAACTGTGACATCAGCATCTTTTAAGTCAAAGCCGTTTTCAACTGTACCATGGTAGTTCTTAACGACCATTGTAACTTCGACTTTCGCGCCTTCTAATAACTTAGCGGCAAGAGCTTCAACTTTACCAGCACCAAATAATTCAATGGCGTTAGTGCCTTTAATATCTCTTTCGCCGTGGTCTTTATCAGATTTACCTGGAACTAAGGCTTCACCCTTGGTAGCGGTTAAGAAATAGTCATTACCGGATTTAGCGGTGACGAAACCTTGGAATTTGTAGTAGTCATAGGAGTCAGCGCCATCTTGTAATGCTGCACCGATAGCTAAGACTTCAGCAAATGACTTGCCTTCAATTGTCTTTCTTGGTTGTGGTTTGTTGCCTTCACATTTAACGAAAATCGCAGATGTGGTTTCGGCTTGAGTATTATTGTAAACGGTGAATTGACCGTGTGCAGTAACAGTACCGCCAACCCAAATGTCATCATCGGTTAAAGGTTGTTTTTGTTCTTTATCTTTAAAACATTTGAATACTTCGAATTTTTCTGTTTTGCCTTCTGCAGGTGTTAAATAGAATGCGACACTACCATCGGTTCTGCTACCTGGGGCATAGTAGAATGAGGAAACAACACCTTTGACATAGAAGTCTTCGTTGTTGTATTTTTCACTCTTTGCGACTTTACAAGCATCTTCGTTATCGAATGGGTCTGCTTCAGTACCTTCGTGAGCGACACCGTATTTTTCTTTAACGGTTTGTTTGGCTTGTAAAGTAACTTTAACTGAGTCAGTTGAATCACCACATTTAATGGTAATTGTCACTTCACCAGCAGCGACTGGGGAAGCCATTTGACCAGTAATGGTTAACTTGTTTGTGTCACTTGATGTAATTGTAATTTTGCCTTCATTAACTAATTGGGTGACGTTGGCTTTTGGATCAACTTCGATGTTGACCTTTCTTGAAGCATCGCCAACAAACCATTCAGCTTGAAGATCTGTTTTGTTGCTAATTGTTACTTTGTAATTGACTGGTGCAACTGATGAATCTGTTGGAGCAGCTGAAGAATCCGCTGGTGCGGAGGCTGGTTCAGATGAGCCTGGTTCAGATTGTGGTTGACTTGTAGTTGCTGGTTTATTACAAGCAGGAGCAACCAATGCAAGACCTAACAATAAGGCAACGAGTTTTGTTCCTTTTTTCATGTTAATTTCTCCTTTCACAAAAAATGGAAACTGTGCTACTGCACAAAAGTTTTATTATTTATATCCTTTAAGAGGCTTGTGTAGGTGGTTTTGCGTTTTAATCCGAAGATTGTGAAAACCACTCCAAGTGTTAAAAGTATAACCGAGATAATAGCGAGAACTAGGAAAACCCAGAACTCAGGAGAAGAGACGGTAATCTTAAATTGATTATCGGCTTTTCTAGATAAAAGTAAGAAGACGATAGAAGCCACTAAAAGGATGACACCAATGGAGATATTACTCATACCTTTAGCGAAATCATTTCTTCCACGTTGAAGTTCAGCGTGGCAAGCTCTAGCTAATGACTTAACATTTTCTTCTGAGGCGTTACCATGAACTAAATGACCACATCTTGGACAGACATAGTTAATTTGTGTATCAGCATCTAAGCCTTCAATTTTTTGATATGTCGATTGTTTGCTTTCGATTTTATCTTCATCGAGCTTATAACCACAGTGATAACAATACATGATTAATGCCTCCTATAAATACACTATTCTTGGACCCATTCTAAACCAGTAGCATCGTTAAAGATGATTTGGTAACTGGTTCTGTCATTATAAGTGTGATAAGTGTAAATACCACTTAATAAGAATTTCTTACCGACGAATTGTTCTTCAGTATTCCAATATTCAAATTTCTTTTCTGGATCACCAGCATAAGAGAAGGTAAGGAATGCTTCGAAATCGCAATCTTTGAAACCTAAAGTAATTTCATCACCTTTTGTGTTGATACGGAACTTATTGCATTCAACAGCTTCAGTAACTTTAACAGCACAGTTTAAGCATTCAAAACTACCATCTTTAGCAATTTTGCTTAATTCGGCGGCTTTATATTCAATCATATGTAAGCTTTGTTCGCCAACGTTTTCTTCGGCTTTGATGAGAATCTTACAGTCTTCTTCAGTCGCTTCGCTTTCAACGATTGGGAAGTGACCTTCAGCGCCTGTTAATTGGAAACCAAAGTTTTCACTATATTTAGCAAAGACACACAATTGAATGAATGTGTTAATCTTGCGATATTTGCTTGGGACAGAAGACATACCGCAGAAGACGTTAATAGCAGCGTATTCCCCGCCTTTAATGCCTTTACCTTCACCACGGATATCTTCACTATCGCTTTCTTCAAAATAACTTTGTAAGTACATTGTGCCATTTGAATAACCGGCGACTGTACCACGGATTCTTACTTTAGTGCCATCTAATGGTGATTGATAAGTCTTATCCTTAATATAATTCTCAGTAGCGACTTTTAAGTCTAATAAGCTTGTATTGACATAGTCACCAGTTGGGAATGTATCTTCTGGGACACCAGAGAATAAATTGAGCTTATAATTCTTAGCTTGTGTTTCAGCAGCGTAGAATGTATCAGCGTAATTAGGCATATCTTGAACGTTTTTAACCCAAGAGTAACCTTCTTGAACGATGGCAAGATTTAATAAATACAATTCGTTAAATGGTGCATCTTTCTTTGTTTCGTTAATCCAAATTAAGGAGACAAATCTTTCACCAGTGGAGTCATATTGTGGACTACCATAGTCTTCTTGCGCTGTTGAAACAACAATTGTACCGTTTTCATTAGCGAGTTTTAATTTGCTCTTATTGAAATCACTAGCAGGTTGACCCCATGGTTGAATACGACCAGTTGATTCTGGAGTATCAATACCATAATAACGTGATTTAATGTTTAAACGGCTAGTAGTTGTCACTAATGGAGTAAAGTGAGCGGTATCGCCATCAATTGATTGATAAAGTTTGACTTGACCAATGCCATCTTTATAGAAGTCTCTACCTTTATAATCTAAAGATAATCTGACTGCTGAAGAAGCGGTATAGTCAACCCAGTTTTTGTCACCACGTGATGGAGTGTTACCACTTGCACCACCAGAAGGATTGTTTGTATTATTACAACCCGCTAATAAAGCAACGGTTAAGAAGGTGGCAACAGTTAATGTAATCTTTTTAAGTTTATTCATATTGCCTCCTTAATTATTTGATGTCTTTCTTAGCGTTATTAATCGCTGTCGCAAATGCATCATCAAGAGTGGATTTGCCGTTTAAGACGTTAGTCACTAAAGAACCAACTTCTTTTCTTAATGTAGCACTGCCTGGGAAGACAGCAGAGTTATAGTAGCGGCCATTAATGTCGTTTTGTGTCACTAAGGCTGCTTCAGCGTAGCCTTCACCACCTTCGATGAAATCGCTATATGTTTCAGTTGTGTAACATGATTCTCTCACTGGTGAATAGCCTTCAGAACCATTGACACATAATGAAACGTTAACTTGTTTACTTGTTAAATATTTGATTAATTTCCAACCATATTTAATAGCAGCGGCATTTTGTGCTTCTGGTAATGATGGGTTATTGAGCATACAGACGGATGGACCTTGAGAGATGTAAGCGACTTGTTCACCCATGGTTGGAACTTTTGCGAATGCAACATCAAATTGACCAGCATCAGGAATGGTATAACCTGTACCACCAGTAGAACCGATAGAGAAGAGTGTTTTAGCTTCTTTAAAGGAGTTACTAGCGTATGTGCCTTCCACGCCTTGTGTGGTTAATAAATGTTTATCGTGAGCATCTTTTAAAGCGGAAACAATAGCTTTTGCTTTTGCTAAATTAGCGCTTTCTTCGAAATCGACTTTACCTTTACCATCACTACCGATAGAAGAATAACCGATTTTGTTTTGATAAAGTTCAGTAATGAATAAGTTAGAATCACTATCATAATAGATTGGATACTCTAAGTTACTAGAAACTTGATCTTTATGTTCATAAGCTGCTTCCGCGATCTTGAGAAGTTGTTCCCAAGTAATGGTCTTCATATATTCAGCGACACGATCAACTGGAACTTCTGGATAAGCATAACTCATCGCCACTTTCACAGCGCTTAAGTTATAAGTCATAATTTCGGTTGATTTCATTAATGGGATTAAGTATGTACCTTCTCTTTGTAATGAACGACCTTCATCTAAATATGACTTAATCATGTCACTTTCTGGCATGTTATCACCATAATCAGCTTCGGTACCAAATGTGACAGCACTGTCTTTTAAGAATTTATCAAAATTGACAACGTATTTACCTTTTTCGTTACCTTCTAAAGCGAGATAGTCAGCAACATGGTCAGCATAAGCAATAGCGATTGTTGGGCTATCGCCTGTTGCAATACCTGTTGTGACTTTACTTGGCATATCTTTATAGCCACCTTGATAAGAGAGATTGACTTCTAAATCAACGCCTTCTTTTTCTTTAACTAATTTAATAAAGGCATCGACTTTGCTCTTTAAAGCGGCTTCTGGTTTTTGACCAAATGTGTGCCAGAAAGTAACAGTAACTTTGCTAGAATCGGCACCGGAGGAACCAGTGTTATTATTACCACATCCCGCTAAGGAGGCGATTAATAATGGAAACATTAATATTGATATCTTTTTCATATATTTTCTCCTTTCAATGAAGAAACGATTACATATCTTTGAGTGTGTTATTGACTGCTAAATCGAATTTTTCTTTTAAATATGTGTCATCAATGGTTTTGCCATCAGCGGCATCTTTTAAGACGTTAACCATTAAGGAGTTAACTTCTGTACGAGCAGTTGAGGAACCTTTGAATGGAGGAGTTGTAAAGACTTTGTCAACAGTTGAGGAACTATAAACAGCATTAAGAGCGGTTAATAATTCTGTACTACGAGCATCTTTACCTTCTGTGGAGCAGTAGTCACTATAAGCTTCACTTGTATAAGCAGAAGCACGGACTGGTAAATAACCAACTTCGATAGCCCAGGAAGCTGTGTTCTTGGTGCTAACCATGTGCTTATAGAATAACCAAGCGGCTAATTGTCTATCTTTGTCACCATTGTGATCTAAGATACAAATGGATGGACCTTGAGAGATGATTTTAGCGGCTTTATCTTTTGCTTGTGGAATACGTGTCACACCGACATCAAATGTATCAGCGACTTGGTTTTTAACACCAGCGGTACTACCGATGGAGAATAAAACGTTATTTTCTTTGAAGTAGTTAGAAGAATAGCTCTTACCAATGACACCTGGTGATCTTAAATAACCATTTTTAGAAGCATCGGCAAATGTCTTCATTAAACCTTTCATATTGTCGTTATTGTAATCGAGGTGAGCTTCACCATATTCGTCAACACTGGTGTAACCATAACCATATTGTTGAGAAAGAGTAATGAATAAGTTAGCGTCACTATCGTAACCGACATAGGAATTCATGCTACCTTCTTTTTCAGTAATTAATGGTGAAGATGGATGAGCGGCATCATATTCTTTAAAGGCTGGGCATAATTTACCGAATAATTCTTCCCATGTTAATGATTCAATGTAAGCCTTATTCATGGTAATGCCTTTTGTGCTTAAGAATTGCACGAGTTCACTATCGAATAAACGTGTTTCGTTATAGAACATCGCTTCTGTGGATTTGGAGAATGGTAAACAATATGTACCTTCAAGTGGGAATTCTTGACCTTCTTTAATATAAGCTTGGACTAAGTCCGCTCTTTCTTGCTCTGTCCAACCATATTCAGCGTTGGTCATATAGTCATCTAATTTGACAGCTTTACCAAAGTCGAGATAGTCAACAACGTGGTCTGGATAAGCGATAACTAAATCGCCATATTCACCTGTTTGAATATCAGAAATTGTTTGAGAATGGATGGTATCGTAGTTACCACTGATCCAGCCATCTTCAAGTTTGATTTCGACATTTGGTTCAATTTCTTTAAATGAATCGACGAATGTTTGTAATTTCGCTTGATAACCTTGAGCATAAGCTTGTGTGAATTTAATGGTGACTTTGTGGTCGAAATGGCCAACTTTTTCACCTGGTTTTGATTCAGTAGATTGGTCTCCACTTTTACCGCCATTGCTACATCCAGCTAAGGCGAGGATGGAGGTGAGAACCATTACTGGAACAAGAATTTTCTTTTTCATAAAAATTTCTCCTTTGAAATATTAAATTGTCAGCGACAATATTAATCAATTTATTAGCCTTTAATACCCGCTCTTCCAACACCTTTCATGATGTATTTACGGAAGAAGACGAATAATAAGAATAATGGGACAGTGACGCAGAAGGAAGCGGCCATTTGATAACCGTATTCCACCATGCCTGTATCAATGTCTTGGAAGGCGCTACCACGTAATCCGTTAGAGATTAAGCGGAATTCTTCGTTTTTAGTAACTAAGTTTGGCCAGACATAGGAATTCCATGTACCCATGAATTTAAGAATGGTAATGGAAATCAATGTTGGAGCGGCAAGTGGCACCATGACTTTCCATAAGAAGTCCCAGTCACTCTTACCGTCCACTTTCGCGGCTAAATATAGTTCGTTAGGAATTTGCTTGAAGTTTTGTCTTAATAGATAAATATGGAAGACAGAAACCACAAACGGCACAATCATCGCTAGATAGGCATCCATTCTAGTTTGATCTTTAATCCAACCAAAGGCGTTAACTGTTAAGTAGTTAGAAATAACCATCATTTCACCAGGAATCATCATCGTCATTAAGAAGATCATGAATAATGGTTCACGACCTTTGAATTCGAGTCTAGCGAAAGCAAAGGCAGCGAATATGGTAGTTAATAATGTGCCAGCGGTTGAGAAGATGGCAACGATAATTGTATTGAACATATAACCAGTGAAGTTAAATGTTTCAAAAACGTAAGAATAGTTACTCCACATAACAATATTTGGGAAGAATGTTTGTTGTGTGGCCATGATTTCATCGTTTTGTTTCAAGGAAGTAATGATCATCCAATAGAATGGGAACATGACTGTTAAAGCCAAAGCGAGAATAAAGATGTAAGTCAAAACTGTGGTAATAATGTGCACCACTTTTTCACGACGTTTGATTGATTCAACGGTCTTACCACTTTCTACGATGGATAAAGTGATATTAGGATTGACGCGGACTTTCTTGAAATTAACGTATGTCATTTGTTCATTTGTTACGACTTGTTCTGCCATAGCGTCATCCTCCTAGTAATGCACTCTCTTCTTACTAACGCCAAATTGGACGAAAGTGAAGATGAGAATAATGATAAATAGGAACACACCTGCTGCCGCAGCACGTGATGTATTACCTTTTTCAACGTTATCGTAAACGTAATAAACGATTGTTTCCATGTCTGGAATATTAGAGTTTTTACCCATTGTGCCGGGACCATTGAAGATAGCGACAACGGATGTATATTCCTTAAATGAACCGATGAATGATGTAATCATTAAATAAAGAATTTGTGGTGATAATAATGGAACTGTAATCTTCCATAATGTTTTGGCTTTTGGACAGCTATCGATTTGTGCGGCTTGATAGTATTGTTTATCAATACCTTGTAAACCAGATAATAAGATTAAAATCTTAAATGGAATGCTGTTCCAAACGATGTATAAACATAATGGAATCATCGCGACCCATCTATCCGCACCATAAACCCAAACGGTGTTGGAATTAAAGATGAAGTTAATAACACCTGACTTATCAAAGATAACCGAGAAAACTAAACCAATAGCCACTGCGTTAGTAACATATGGTAAGAAGAAGACGGTTTGTAAGAATTTTTGGAACCACTTAATAGAATTAAGGGCGACAGAAATAATTAACGCTAAAAGAATAGATACAGGAACGGTAACAAACGTAATAATTAACGTATTAGGAATAGCGTACGTCGTAAAATACGTTTCTAGACCACCCTGACCAGTTTTCACCCAGCCAAAGATAACGCCAAAGTTTTCTAAAGTGAAACCAGAGAAACGACCGGTAGCGTATTGATAATCTTTAGCAAATGAAATAAAGATGGTGTTAATTAATGGATAGAGCAAGAAGATGGAAATCAAAACCACTACTGGGCCTAAATATAACCAGGCTTTCCAATTGTTTTTACTAGCGACATCTTCAATACCTGTCACTTTATAAGGTTTTTTAATTTTCTTATTCGAAACTAAACGAATGACTTTATTTTCTTCCTCGTTTAAGCCTTCCTCGTATTCTGGAACTTTTTCAGGTTCGGCTTTGGGCAAGTGTTGATTGTTATGAGTCTTCTTTGGTTTCGATAGGAAATTGAGGAATTCAATACCCATAGACGCTCCTTTCGTTATTTGATATAGATTCTTTCATCTGTTTCAGAATCGAAGATGAATATTTTGTGAGGTTTAACTTTTAAAGCAACCTTTCCTGGATTAACTTTATCATCAGCGGAAATAATCGCTTTGAATGTTGGCTTGGTGCAGAATTCGTTTTTAGCCACAACAGAAATATCACGACCCATAACTTGGATCATTTCACATTCAGCGTGTAAAACGTCTTTATCTTTTTCGTTAGCAAGGACAAAGCCTTCTGGTCTAATAGCAACGGAAACTTTTTGGTCTTTAATGCCTTTAGCGTCACCGACACAGTCTTCGCCAACATAAATCTTTTCCTCTTTGACTTCACCAGTAAAGACATTGATTGGTGGAGTGCCTAAGAATTGGGCGACGAATAAGTTAGCTGGGCTATTATAAACATCTTGTGGTGCGCCCATTTGTTGCATTTCGCCTAATTTCATAACGACGATTTTATCGGAAATAGACATAGCTTCTTCTTGGTCGTGTGTAACGAAAACGGAAGTAATACCTGTTTCTTGTTGGATACGTCTAATTTCTTCACGAGTTTGTAATCTTAAACGCGCATCTAAGTTAGATAATGGTTCATCTAAAAGGAGAACGCGTGGGTGTTTAACAAGGGCACGAGCAATCGCAACACGTTGTTGTTGACCACCGGATAATTGATTTGGTTTTCTTTGTAAATATTCATCAACTTGGACGAGTTTAGCGGTATCGTAAACAATATCTCTTCTCTCTTCTTTTGTTAATTTACGGTGGGCAATTGCTTGCGCGGTATCTAAAACGACATCACTTAAATTCAATTCTTTGGCAAGTTCATCCATCACTTGTTTAGCAGCATCTGTGGATGTTCTATGGAGTTTGAAATAAATCTTTGTGTGTTCGTTATCGTAATAAAGTTTAAGGTCTGTAATCTTTAAATGATGTTTTTTGAAATAATCTCTCACGAATCTTTCGTTTTCTCTATTAACGACGTTACTAACGAAATAATGAGGATTTTCCATATTCACACTACCGATGATGGCGTTATAGCAATCTTGTAAGCGGGAATGTAATAAGCCTTTAACACGAGCGACTAAATCAAAGCCACGTTTACCACGGGAGATGACGATTTCACCTGGATTACCAATTGGTTTAATTGCTTCTCTAATGGCCTTAATTGTGTCGTCCATTTTTGATAAGTTAAAGTCTTTATCTAATCTTGATTTGAATGTTAAATCAATTGTTTCTTTTTCACCAATCTTATTGACGGTTGCTCTCACGGTAGAATCAAACAAAGCTTCGGATGTTTGTTTTTCTTCAACGTTGGTTAATTCCGCTTCGATGATTTTTGGGAAATTGTCAACAAATAGGTTCTTATATGTAGGAGCAACATTCTTGAGAAGAACCACTAATGTTAAGTTATTTTCTTCTAAAGAAGAAGTGATTTGGAATTGCTTTTTGTTTAAACCGACACGTTTGCAAAGAGAATCAACGGATTTGAGGATGCCATCTAAAACATCTCTCTTTTTCATTACGTATTTGTAAGTGAGGGTAAAATCAAAGAATGTGACGAGTGGAATTTCCACTTGGAGATTAGTTAATGGGAATTCAATGTTCTTATAGATGGTCATATGAGGATAAAGAGCGTAGTTTTGGAAAACTAAACCAATACCTCTTTTTTCTGGAGATAAATTAGTGACTTCTTGATCACCGAACCACACTTCACCAGAAGTTGGTGTTTGCAAACCAGAAATCATGTAAAGGGTGGTTGATTTACCACATCCTGAAGGACCTAACAAACCAACAAGGGTGCCATCATCAACGTTAAAGTTTAAATCTTTAACCGCAATAGTGTCACGGATGTTTTTGTGTGCGTCACCAGGGAAAATCTTAGTTAAATCTTTAATTCTAATTTCCATAATATATCTCCTTAATTTGTGCCGTCGTCTAGGACGTCTTCATTTAATTTGAGTTTAATGATTCTTCTTCTTTCTCTATTTGCCTTAACTACACCAACCATGAATTTGATGAAGTAGCCGATAATGACAACAGATAAGACAGAAAGAATAATGATGTAAGCATCAGCTGGGTTATAAACAACGATAGCGTTATTTAAAGCACTAGCTCTTAAAACGATGAACACGATATCGAATAAGACTACTAAACTACCGACTAGGAAGATAGCGGCCTTAACAAAGAATGATTTGCTCTTCATTCTTCTAAATTCATCGTTTTTATATTTGTTCTTCAAATAGAAGTAGAGACCTAAAGTAACACCTACAAACGCTACGGTATAAGCGATAAGTAAGATGATTAAGAAAGCGTTAACGTTAAATAAGTTAGCGGATTCTGAATATGGCATGATGGAATGATAACCAAATCTAGTAATAACATTACTACGAGCGATTGGTCCTTTAGCCGCCATTAAATCTAAGGTAACAAATAAACCAACAAATGAGACTTCTCTAATCTTCTCAGCGGAGAAATTAGGAGCAATGTCACTGTTTTTGAAGAGGAATGAAACTTTATTACCTTTTGATTTTTCTAATTTGAATTGAGCGATAGGTGTGACGATTTTGACGTCTTTTTGTAATTCATTACCACCATCGACATAGGTGATTCTAAAACTGCAAAGTGTTAAAGATGTTAATCTATAACGGATTTTGAGTTTACCACTATTGATGTCGTTTAAATTGGTATTGTAGTAATTAGCTTTTAAATGTTCATAGACATTGGCTTCAGAAATATCAATATTCAAATCGATAGCGGAATAGCCAGAGAATGTTGATAAGCCAGTGAATGAACATTCAATGAAGTCTTTAATGTCATATAATCTTGTGAAACCTTGTTTTGGTTCAATGTTATAGGCTTGTGATAAATCTGGTTCAGTAATCGCGACATCGTTAACTGATTTAGCGCGGTAAATGTTATGTAATACCGCTGAACTGAAATCGATAACTTCGCCATCTTTTAATGGGATATCGCAATATAAAGATTTGGTGTAGTCGTTAACTTGACGACCAACGCATTCAAATAATGAACTAGCGGATGTTGGTGCGAATTCGAAATAACGTTTTTCAGCAGCACCACCATCTTTAGATACTTGATATTCGAGCACTAATGGCTTTTGTTCTCCTTCTTTTGGATACCAACCAATGATGAAGTTTTGCTTTTCATCACCGTATTTAGAAGCACCGGCTTTGGAGAATGGTTCGGCTTTAGCCGCTGGATAAGCATAACCATAGTTAACTTTAGCACCATGGTTCCAATCCGCTGCCCAACCATCTAAATTAGCGTCAGGTTCAACGTTGAAGATCATACCTTCTGGAACGTTTTGGAATGAATCGGAATAAATTTCAGAAACATCTTTTGGAATGTTAATTGATGTAATGCCTGTCCAATCAGGAACAACATCAACACCTAGACGAGTAACATCTAAGTTAAAAATATGGTTTCTTGTTAAAGAACGAGGAATGTAGATATCTTTGACATTTGTTGTAGCAGTTAAACTATAAACATAGGAGTTAAAATGAACTGGCTCATATTCACCCTTTTCATATGCTTCAGTAATCTTTTCTCTTTCTTCAGCAGTTTTAGAATTGAAATCCTTTAAATATTCATCAAAGTCAGCATCATCTGGCGCTAACAAGAACGAAGTGGTTGCATCGCACCATCCTTGACCACCAGTTGAGAACATAAAAGTAAAAGACTGCCCCATTGATGTTTTAGTGGAGGAAGTAGCAGATACGACAAGATTGCCATCTGGAATTTCCACTTCACTTGAATAATCAGGAGCAGCTTCTCTTCTTGTTAGATAACGTGGTTCGGATAAGGATGTTGGTTTGGACACGGTCTTTGAAATTGTTGCACTGAAAGGTAACAAGCAAAAAAGACTCATTAAGCCCAGCATGCATGGAAGGACATGTTTTTTAACCATATTAGTGGCCTCCAACGATTCCGTTTTAATCAATTACATTATATATGCATATGCCTGCGCTACGCAATAGATTTTATCAATCGTAATTTCGCGTTTTGAAATCCACTGGTTTTTTGTATGGAGTGGTTTTTTCTAGTTCCACTTCTTGGAAAGAAAGATAAATCTTTGTTCTTCTGGAATCAACTTCCGTTAAGCGGAGCATATAATCAGGGAATCCTTGCTTATTTTTGGAGAAAACCATGAGTGAAAATGAAATGATAATTGGTAGTCCAAAAGTGAATAAAGAAAGGATTAAAATAGCAAAATAGAAAATAGCAAATCTTGCTAAAGAACGTGGTAAAGATGGCGATAAACAATTCGCATCCACTAAACCGATGCCATATATTGCTTTACCAACTGTCATTCTGCCACGTCTAAGGATGAGCGTTGGTAAAAGATAAACAATTAAACCAGTAAAGCAATAAACTGCAAATATATTGACCCATAAAAGCATATTGGTTTGATAGGTAATGATTGATTTGTAATTAGGCACAACCACTACTAGATAAGCTTGAAGGTGATTATCGATATATGGTTGATAGGCTTTTTTATAATATTCTGTATAGATTTGTGAACTGACGCTTTCCACTGATTCAAACAATTCAGGATTCTCTATTACTTCGTTATTTTCATCGATAATGAACATCTTAATATTGTTATGAACCATGTTATCTTTTAAACGATATTCGCGGTAATCTTTGACGATTTCTTCATAGTTTTCATTGGTGGCTACGCTTCTAGCGTAACTAACAAATGTATCAATCGCTTTTTTAGATCTAGTCATCCTAGATTTAGCGGTTTGTCCTTTATCGTAATTAAGTACTGAAACGATATCTCTTAAAACATTATCGTCATCATATTCATATAGACCAGAATCTAAACGCATTTGTGTTAATTGATTGGCTTTGTTTTTATATGTTGGAGTGTTTCTAATGATTTCTCTAACACCTAGAAAGCAAGATAAAAAGACAAAAACAAAAATCAATATATCAACTAGATTAGCAAATATACGATGTGTTAGTTTAGGGCGATAATATAGGACATTAATGTTTTGACTATTTGTCGCTACTTCGCCAGAGACTACTTCATTAATATTTTCTTCCATATCTTAAATCTTATACCCTCTAGCGCGATATATTTCATCCATTTCTTCACTTGTTAGATAAAGCGAATTAGAAAGATAGTCGATAAGTGAACGATTATATTGATTGAATAATATGAAAAACATGCTGCCTAAAAGTAAGGCGATTGAAAAAACACTTCCATACATTAAGAAATGCAAAGCGAATAAATTGTTGAATGGCACAAGTAATGAAGGCACAAACATGATGCCTAGCATAGTGGCGAATAAATAATAAATGGAAGCTAAGACCACCATCGCTCTACTTGTATGGTTTAAAGAATAGAAGTTAACTTTTTCGATTTTCATAAACATCATCGCTAATGTTTTTTTATCCTTGCGCACAATTGGAAGAATTAGAAACAACACTAACCAAATAACAGCATGTGAAATAATTGCGGAGATAGTCATGAGGTTTTCATGATATGTTTCTAATTGTTTGATACGATTCTTGCAATCTAAAAAAGAGCGTTTTTCACCTGCAAAATGTAAATCGTTCTTTTCAATATCTTTCATGACTTCCGCTAGAAGTGGATTAAAAACATTTTTAGAAATAGCGGAATAATATTTGTTTCCGATTTCCCCCATTGCGTCTTTTGGATCATAGAAAGAATATATCTCGTTTTTAACCTCTTTTTTTAAAGTAAACTCTTTAGTTATTTCATCATAAACGAAATAATTATCTTTCGCGTTATAGTATTTAAAACTATCGATATATGTCTTTTCATCGTTTCTAATATCTTTATAAAAATGATAAATGACATCGTTTTCTTTTTTGTGACCGTACTGTGGATACTTGTTGTCTATGCTTTTTTCATTATCTAAAACGAAATAACTTAAAAAGCAGCGATAAGAATATTCCACTCCTGCGGTCACATCTGTACGGTCGAAATTATCATCTTTTAACAACACCTTCGCGTTGTAATAATGATCATACATATCAAGCGTTAAAAGAATGTGTTCATCGTTTTTAGATTCATAATTAGTGATGACTTTACCAATTGGAGCCACCATGATGTTAAAAATTAAAAAAGATAAGATGAAATGAATAAAGAAATCTGCAAGAAAAACTAATATCCTTTTCCCTTTCTTTAAAGGATGGATATCAACATATTTCTCACTAGATGTTGTTACTTCTTCATTCATAACCTACTATTTATCAATTAAGATACTTTTAATTGTGTCTAATTTTTCCTTAGAAACACCAATGACGTTATTTAAATAGTTATATGTCTTTTCTTGTAAGGTTTCGCCTTCATAACCTTTAATTGTCTTACCATATCTATCATCGATATCTTTAATTTCACAAATACCACTTATCTTAGAGAAATTGGAGAATAAATAATCACGGTAAATATCTTCTTCGTTCATTCCACATAATGCTTCAATTAAATAAGACATGCATCCTGTTCTATCTTTACCAATCGCGCAGTGGAAATCTAAAGGATAATTGTTTTTATCCGCTAAAGCTTCAAAGAAGATCTTTATCTGCGCGGGATTATCATATAAGAAAGCGCTATGTTCACCGACATAAGTTAAAACATTTTCGCCACCATAATACATAGGTAAATGCATATAGTATACTTTATCCCCGATTGGAGAAGCTTTGATGTTACCATTTTCTCCTGGTCTTCTTAAATCAATCTCTGTTTTAATTTTTAAAACATTAGTTAATGTGTTGATAGAATTGCTATCTAATAATGAATCACCAGTTTCCGCTTCGTTAAAACGACCACTACGATAGATTAAGCCTTGCTTAATGCCGTGACCGCCTAAATCACGCATATTCATGACATTGTTGACTAAAAGGTTACGAGGACCCTTATTCGTTGTTTTAAAGGCGCCTTTTTCGCTTTTAAACTGTACACTATCACTGTAATAAGCAGTGACTTGGTAATAATATTTTGTATCTAATTTAAAATTGTATAATTCAATACCATCGGGATTAACGATTTCACTTTGCGTATACCAAGGTGTTGTTTCATTTTCTTCATATATATCAATAATGTAATATTTAGGATCTTTATTATTGTTAGATTTAGAACCTTCCCATTTGATAAAAGCTGGTGAAGGTAATTCTTTAGATGAACTACCCGCGGCAATACCTGCGGTTGTTGTATAATCTTCGGCATTGATATATTTATTTTGTAGTTTGGTATGGAAATCTAAACTAAATTCATCATAATTAATTTTAAAATTAAAAGATGTTGGATTGCTTTGACACGCTATTAAAGAAGACAAGAGTATAAGGGAAGATATAACAGTAATAATTTTTTTCATATCGGATATTTCCTATTAGAAGATTATATCATTATAAAAGAATCAGTTATATAAAAAAATAGTCTTGCTTTGTTGCGATTATTCGTACATTTTGTTATTATTAAATCGTACGAAAGGTTTATTTATATGTGTACGATTACCGCTACAGAATTAAAGAAGAACTTAGGAAAATACATGCTTCTTGGTCAAACTGAAGAAATTGAAGTTACAAATAGAGGCAAGGTAGTTTTTTACATTACTCCAGAAAGATATAAACTGCTTAAAGAATTTGATGAAATGGTAGGCTGTTTGCCAAAGGAAGCTTATGATGACAACAACATCGATAGAGAATAAGGATATCAAAGTCTTTGTCGACACCAATGTCATTATAGATGGTTTAATTTTGAGAGATTATAACTATCAACCATCAAGAGATTTGATTCGCCGTATTATTATGGGCGATTTCAAAGGCTACATTTGTGCTAAGCAAATTACTGATATCTATTACATATTCAAGAAATATGTACAAAGTAAAGAAAAATCAATTGAATACATTAAACGCATTTCCCGATTTTTTGAAATACTGCCTTTATTGAAAGGAGACATTTTGGCCTGTCTTAACAAGCCACAAAAAGATTTCGAAGATTCTGTACTAGCAGAAGTAGCAAAAATAAACATGATTCCAATTCTAGTCACAAATAATGTTAAAGACTATGAAGGATGGCCATTATTAATTGTCAGTCCAGAACAATTTCTATCGATTTATAAGTAAACAAAAACTCACCTTTTAACGGGTGAGTTTTAAGTTTGTTTAGTTTAGTGAAATTATTTAAGAATTTCAGCAACTGTACCAGCACCAACGGTTCTGCCACCTTCACGGATGGAGAATTTGGTACCTTTTTCCATGGCGATTGGGTGAATGAGTTCGACT
>CACYSA010000022.1:42667-43511 GCA_902777015.1 uncultured Erysipelotrichaceae bacterium
TTGGTCACGGTTGATACCTCTTAATAAGACACCAACGTTGTCACCGGCTTCGGCGTAATCAAGAATCTTACGGAAGGATTCAAGACCTGTAATAACAGAAGTTTGTGTTGGTTTGATACCAACGATTTCGACGTTGTCGCCTAATTTGGCTGTACCACGTTCGACACGGCCTGTAACGACTGTACCACGACCAGAGATGGTCATGACGTCTTCAATGGCTAATAAGAATGGTTTGTCGTTTTCACGAGCTGGAGCTGGGATATAGGAATCGCAAGCTGCCATTAATTCGATGATAGCTTTTTCAGCTTCTGGATCACCATCAAGAGCTTTTCTTGCGGAACCACGGATAACTGGAACTTCATCACCTGGGAAGCCGTAGGAATTTAATAATTCACGGACGTCCATTTCGACTAAGTCTAATAATTCTGGATCATCGACTAAGTCTGTTTTATTGATGAACACAACGATATATGGGACACCGACTTGGCGGGCTAATAAGATGTGTTCACGAGTTTGTGGCATAACACCATCAGTACCGGCAACAACGAGGATAGCACCATCCATTTGAGCAGCACCAGTGATCATGTTCTTGACGTAGTCAGCGTGTCCTGGGCAGTCAACGTGGGCATAGTGTCTTGTCGCTGTTTGATATTCGATGTGAGCGGTGTTGATTGTAATACCACGAGCTTTTTCTTCTGGAGCGGAGTCGATTTGAGCATAGTCAGTTTTGACTGCGCCACCTTGCTTTGCTAAGACAGATGTAATAGCGGCTGTTAATGTTGTTTTGCCGTGGTCAACGTGACCGATGGTACCAATATTGACGTGTTGTTTACTTCTGTCAAAA
>CACYSA010000023.1 GCA_902777015.1 uncultured Erysipelotrichaceae bacterium
GATCATTGAGTTGCAGTCAATTGCCTTACCAGACTTGGCTAAGGAACCATTCTTGCAGCGTTATGAATTATAGCACTGCAATTATCTTACTATCAAGCACAAAAAGTATTTTTTGTAATATTATTTGTTTTAGGCTGCTTTAACACGAACCCACATTTCTTCGACTTTCTTTTGTTGATCGCCGAAATCGTTCATCATGCAGCATTTCTTTAAAACTTCTTCTGTTGGGTATTGAGCATCGAATTGGCGACCTTCTTCTTCAGAATCGATGCTGATTTTTGCTTCTTTACCGAAGTAGAAGCTTAAGTCAACTTCATATGTATCTTCGACTTTTTCATCAGCGGCATATGTTTCTTCAACGTATTCCCAGACTTCATCACCAACGATTGGGGATGTATATCCAACGTAAGACATGTTTAGAACGGCGATTTCAGGAAGTGAGATGAAATTAACGAATTCTTCCGCAACTTCCTTGTTAGCGCCTTTTGGCATGCACCAGCCATCAAACCAAACGTTGCTGCCTTCTTCTGGAAGAGCATAGTTTAAATATTTGGCTGGTTCGTTTTCTTCAGCGGAATCCATGGCATAGATTGCATCACCACTCCAAGCAAGGTTAGCGTGATAAGCACCTTTAACGATATCATCTTTACCTTCATCAACTTCGAATGTGTTGATTGTGGTTTTCTTAGCTTCTTTTAAAGCTGCTTCAACTTTAGCAATAGTTTCATCATCACATCTATTGAAAATAGCAGTTAATTTAGCGTTGTATTCTGGATCATCTTCATCTAACGCTTTGATTTCATCTTTATAGACATGGAAGATAGCGGTAACATATGTATCTCTCATGGAATCTTTTAAAGAGAATTGGTTTTTGTATTTAGCGTCTTTGTTCCATAAGCATTCCCATGTGCCGACTTCTTCTGGTTCAAAGTAATCTGGATCATAGGTGAAGCCCATTGTGCCCCAGAAATAAGGAACAGCGTATGTTAAGAAGGAGTTACCATCTTTTAATTTGACACTTTTGAATCTATCTTTAATGAATTGAGAACTGTTGTCTTCAAAGTTCTTTAAAGAATCACCATATTTACCAGTGGATTCATTGTAGGAGAATGGTTCAAGTCTACCTTCGTTAGCCATCTTTTGAATCATATAATCAGATGGGCAAATTAAGTCCGCTTTAACAGAACCCGCTTTGAGTTTGCTGTACATTTCTTCTGGCGTGGAGAATGTGCGGTATTCGACTTTAAGAGATAAGTTGTGTTTTTCTTTATAGTATTCTTCGAATCTCTTAACAGTGCTCTTATCGACGATATTACCATCATCATCGGTACCGTCATAGATGTAGTCAGCCCAGTTATACACTGTGATTTTCACATCGTACTTTGCACCACAACCGGTGAGACCGCTAATGGCCATAGCGGGAATGGCTAAGAAAAGTAATTTTTTGATTTTCATGTTAATCTACTCCTTTTAATTTTCTATTTTGCTTTCTAACATCTAACGCACTCTTGACGTACATACCAATCATAGCGAGAAGTATGACACCAAATAATATCGCGGTAAATGCTCTTAACTGTGTTGGAAGTCCACCTTTCCTCATCGCACTATCAACGTATGTGGAGATAGTTTCGAAGTTACCTGGTTTGGTGAACGTTGTGATGACATAGTCATCGAGTGATAAGGTCACTGATAGCATGAAACCAGAAAGGATACCAGGCATGATATCAGGAATAACGACTTTGAATAACGCACGTGTTTGTGTAGCGCCTAAATCCATTGCCGCTTCATAGATTGAAGGATCCATTTGTTCAAGTTTTGGTAAAACTGATAAAACGACATATGGAAGAGATAAGACAACGTGACCAACGATTAAGCTGAAGAAGCTTGTTTCCATATGTAAGACTGAAACGAATAAAATACATAAGGATAAGGCAGTAACAATTTCAGCGTTAACAATTGGAATTTGGTTAGCGAATTCTAATGTATTTCTCCACCATTTGCGGCGTGTGTAATAAATACCAATTGCGCCTAATGTGCCAATGACTACGGAAATAGCGGCAGAAACAACAGCGATTAAAATAGTATTTCTAGCAGCATTCCAAATAGCTTGGGATTTAGCGTTACCAGCGTAATTGAATAAATTCTTATATAAGTCTAAGGAGAAACCACTCCAAGAACCTGTTGTTGTCGCATTTGTAAATGAGTAAACAGCGATGTAAAGAAGAGGGGCATACATTAAGATCAAAACGAAGTAAACAAATACCATGGCGGCTATTTTGCCCGCTTTTGATCTAATGCGCTTACCTTTTAAGGCGCGATTGGTTTCTTCAATAGAGAGAGTTTTATTGTCTACCATATACCCGCCTTTCTGGAATCGTCTTTCTTGTCGGAAAGCTTTTCCGCAACTAAAGAGAATCCGATGATAATTAACATTACGAGTGATAAGACCGCACCAGAGTTATAACCACCAGTACCAGTATTGAAGTAGAATTCAATTAATGTACCAATGATTGGAATCTTTGCATTACTCATGTGGTAAGCAATGACGTATGATGACATGGTTGGCATAAATGTCATTGTGGCCGCAGAGATGATACCTGGAACAGTCATAGGAATAATAACTTTATAGAACACTCTCACTGGATTAGCGCCTAAGTCCGCTGCCGCTTCGATTTGGTTTTTATCCATTTTGAGCATTTGGTTATATAAAGGAAGAATGGCAAATGGTAAATAGTCATAAACCATACCAATGATTGTGCCTAATAATGGGTATGAAGCAGTTAACTGTGTCTTAAACATGGTAACAAAGGCTACATTGAGCATATCTTTTAAGGCCATTGTACGGACAACAAAGTTGACCCACATTGGTAATAAGAAGACATAAACTAGAACTTTGTTCTTATTAAATTTCTTATTACTTAAGATATAGGCAATTGGATAAGCGATTAATAAACAAATCGCTGTTGTGGCAAAAGCCACTAAGAAGGTAGTACCAATTGTTTTCCATTTTTCCGCTGAGGAGAAGATATCTGCCCAGTTTCTAAGTGAGAAATGACCTTCAGCATCAGTAAAGGCGTAGAAAAGAATTAAAAACAGAGGAACGATGACAAAGAAGATCATGAAAACCACGAACGGGATATTCAAGCTTCCTCTGAAGTTAAAGCGATGACGTCTTTGACGAACAACTGCTTCCATTTTTATTTCTTAACTCCTTTACGTGATAAGTGGATTTGTGATTTATCGATAATGACAGAAACTGTGTCATTTTCATTCCATAAGTCTGGGGAGTTCAAAATGAAGTCCTCTTCTTCTTCAGTTCTCACCATGATTTCATAGTGATCGCCTAAATAGATTAAAGAAATAATGTTACCATGGATGTCACTAGCATCTGGATCATCACTAATGGTGATAGCTTCAAATGGAACTTCGACATTGATTTCCATATCAACGACATCGATTTCGTTACCATTTTCATCCACTAAAACTTCGTTTTCATTAATTTTAGCGCCTGGGAATAATGGTAAGATATCAACATCAAATTCAGCGTTAGCGAATTCAACTTTATAATCTTTTGTAATATAGCCATCATAGAAGTTACTAACGAATGGCTTTTTCATAATTTGAATATTAACTGGTTCAACCTTTAAGCTGACTTTAATGCCTTCATCTAATTCGGCAGTTGATTGCACGATGACTTCAGATTTACCGACGTTAATGATGTATTCATAATGCATACCTTTAAAGATTTTAGAGGAAACAACACCATCCACGACGCCACTACCTTCTTTACCTAAAATGAAGTCTTCTGGTCTAACGACGACGTCAACTTTTTCATTGACTGGGAATTTACCAAAGTCAACTGGGTCAGCATCCCAATATTTATTTAAGAATCTAACTTTGTTATCTTTGGCCATTGTGCCTGTATAGATGTTAGATTCACCAATGAAGTCCGCAACAAAGGCGTTATTTGGTTCATCATAGATTTCTTTTGGTTTACCAACTTGTTGGATTTCACCATCGTTCATAACCACGATTGTGTCAGACATTGTTAAAGCTTCTTCTTGGTCATGGGTGACATAGATGAAGGTAATGCCTAATTTTTTATGCATAGCCTTAAGTTCAAGTTGCATTTCTTTTCTCATCTTGAGGTCTAAGGCACCTAAAGGTTCGTCTAATAATAAGATTTCTGGTTCATTAACAATCGCTCTTGCAATAGCAATACGTTGTTGTTGACCACCAGATAATGTGGAAATATCTCTTTTTTCAAAGCCTTCAAGGTCAACGACCTTTAACGCTCTTTCGACTTTTTCTTTGATTTCTTGTTTTGTGTAATGACGGAATTTAGTAACAACGTTACCGTTTTTATCAGTTACCTCGTAAGGAATCTTTTTAAGCTTTAAGCCAAAAGCAATATTGTTATAGATATTTAAATGTGCGAATAAAGCATATCTTTGGAAAACGGTGTTAATTGGTCTTTTATATGGAGGTAATAAGGAAATGTCTTGTCCGTTTAATAAAATGACACCACTTGTTGGAAGTTCAAAACCAGCGATCATTCTAAGTGTTGTAGTCTTACCACAACCAGAAGGTCCTAAGAAGGTAACAAACTCACCTTTTGTGATATCGAGATTAAAGTTATCGACAACTGTTGTGCCATCAAAAACCTTGCTGACACCTTGAAGCGAAATAATGATATTTTCTTTGTCCATAATTCCCCCACCTTTTCCCCTGTGAATTTTTATTCAAAAAAATCACGCAAAAAATATATATAAAATTTAACAAAAAAACAAACAATTTTTTTAAAAATTTTTTTGAGGGGGGTTTTTGAAAAAGTCGTTTTTTAGTTTTTCTTTGATATTATCAATACTTTTGTAATTTGTTACACTTTGAAAATTTGTTACATTTTTTAACGAGTTTTTCGTCAATTTTTTGTGTTAATTTTTCTCTTCAAAAATCACATCAAATTTTTAAGCGATTTTTTGACTCATTTTTTGGGGTCATTTTTGAGGTTAATTTTATAGCCTTTTTGCTAGCAACATTTTAAGAGAAAATCCCTCATACGCTTGCACGCGTAACTTCTGTTATTTATAATTCTTTTTGTATGAAGAAAAAATTACTTACTTTATTACCGTTATTACTTGTCCCTTTTACTATTAATGCTTGTAATTCAAATAAAACCAGCTTGACTTATGGCACATATATTGAAAATGATCCTAACTCATTAAAAGAGTTAAGTTGTACGGAATTAAAAAACAAGGCTACTGAAGATAAAGAAGTATTCCTTTTAGCGGTCTATCAAGATAAATATAGTGATGACTGCTTATGCTGGAACACTTTTAAAAATGTGATCGCTAACTACACTAATACGTATCATGAAGTCGTTTATACATTTAATGCTTATAATCAAGACGATTCCATTAAACAATTAAAAATTGAAAAACGAGAAGACAGCACTCCTTTGCTATATGTCTTTAATGGCGAGAAATTGGTGGTCAAATTTTCTTACGCTGATAGTCAAGATAAAGCCATCTTTGAAGATGTTAAAGGTGAAGCGATGAACACTAGAGTGCACCGCAAAATAAATAAACCTACAATGTATTATATTGATGAAGAATATTTAAATAACAATTATTCAAAAGCAGAGTCACTCTGTCTGCTCTTTTTCCGCAGCGCTTGTGGGGATTGTAAATATGTCATCCCTAATGTTATTATACCCTACATTAATCGACATCAATTAAAGAATAATCTCTTATTATGCGATATTCAAAAGCAATATGAAGAAGCAAGAAAAGAGGGCGCAAGTGAAGAAGAAAAAGCCCACTATCAAGAGCTAAAAGATAAATATGGATTAAGCGAAAAAGGTAACGCTATTTATGGCTATCAAAACGGTGTTGTTCCAACTATTCAATATATTAAAAATGGTAAATTAGAAGATGCTTCTGTTTATTTCAACGATACTGTCGATAAAAAGGATGATGGTAGTTTCTATATATCTAATTCCTATTATTCAGAAGAACGTTTACCTAATCTTAAATATTTAAAAAATATGTCTAAAGATAAAGCGATTTTAAAAGGTAAAGGAATTAAAAACGGTATTATTAGTAATCAAAAAGGCGGCTATTACTGGTCTCAAGAAGAAGCAAGTAAAGCTCACCGCCCATTATTAGAAGCTTTCTTTGATTATTATCTACTTTAATTATTGGAGATATTTTTTAAAGATTAAGGCGCCTTGATAATCTTTGTATTGATCTAAATCTAACTCTTCACTTTCGATATATTGATAATTTGGGAAGAGTTTTTTAAATTCTTCAATCATATCTCCATCAGGATAACCACTACCATATTCCTTCATTTCATAGTGCATTGGAATAACGATTCTTGGTTTGATAATATCGCACATGTTCTTTAATTCACTTGGATTAATTGTAAAGAAGCCGTTAATTGGGGCTAATAGAACATCAGCGTTTTTTAATGGATCTAAATATGGTCCCGTTAATTCGCAACCGGTATCACCCATATGGATAACTTTGTATTCATCTAAATCAAAGACATTAATACTATTCATGCCACGCTTTTTACCGTTTTCACGGTCATGAGGTACAGTAAGAGTACCCGCTTTTATCTTGTTAGGATTATCTTTAACTTTAACAAGATGATACGCACTATGGTCAGCGTGAGCGTGTGAAGCTATAACAGCATCAACAGGTTCTACTTGTGGAAATTTAAGATTTGGTACACTACCATTTTCATAAGGAT
Organism: uncultured Erysipelotrichaceae bacterium; assembly: GCA_902777015.1. Lineage (GTDB taxonomy): Bacteria > Bacillota_I > Bacilli_A > RFN20 > CAG-826 > RUG14515. The sequence goes on from CACYSA010000023.1 coordinate 6,757, forward strand.
CAATTACTAATTCATAATCTTTTCCTTTAAGCAAAAATGAAGCGTGTCCTAGATAGATTATCTTGCTCATATATTCTTCCTTCTTTTATTATTTTACAGTATTTTTACGAAAAATATTATTAGTTTTGCTATGTGTTGATATTGTATTACATTGTGTATATAATGTATATAAGGACACAAAAGTATATGGCTGTTTTACAAGTGAGATTAGATGAAGATTTAAAAAACAAAGCAACGGCAGTTTATAACGAATTAGGTATCGATTTATCAACTGCAGTTAGAATGTTTTTAAAAAGGTCAGTTGTGGAAGGTGGTATTCCATTTTCGACGAGAATTAACGAATCGACTCTCGACGCTATCTTAGCAATTGAAGACATGCGCAATACTTCAGAAAAAAACGGAAACTCTTCAATGACACTAGAAGAGATTAACGACGAAATAAAAAAATCAAGACTAGAGAGGAAAAAGAGAAATAAGAAATGAAGTATTATGCTGTGATTGATACAAACGTCATCGTTTCTTCAATGCTTAAGCATGATTCAATTCCAGGCAGAATATTAGATCTCGTGATACTTAATATCATCGTACCGCTCCTCAACAACGAAATATTGGAAGAATATTTTGATGTTTTAACTCGAAATAAGTTTGATTTTAACGTTGATGATGTTTTAAAAGTGTTAGATCGTATCAAAGAAAATGGAATCGTTTTAAATAGGGAACAGACATTAGAAGATTTTGTTGATGAAGATGATATTGTCTTTTATGAAATAGTAATGAGTGCTAAGAATACCATGGATGCCTACCTGATTACTGGCAATATCAAACACTATCCGGTTAGAAATTATATCGTAACGCCTAGGGAAATGATTGAAATAATTGAAGAAAAGTCGGACAAAAAGTATAGCCAGTTTTAAAAAATTGGCTTTCTTTTTTTCTCACATACAGAAAATTGATTTTTAGTATAAAAAGGATTACCATAAAATTAACTTGAAAAGGGGATTAGAACATAATTATGGCAAAAAAAGAAAAGAAAGGTCCAGGTTTGTGGGCCGAATTTAAGGAATTCATCAATCGTGGTAACGCCTTCATGTTAGCTGTTGGTGTTGTCATCGGCGGTGCTTTCTCCGCAATCGTTAACGCTTTCGTTAACATGTTAATGTCCTTAGCGACATGGCCAGTCCCAGGTGGTTTAGCAGGTTTAGTTACTGTTTTACCAGCCTTGACAGAAGGTCAAAAAGGTTTACCAGATGTTGGTCAAAAATTCGCTGCTGCTGATTACGATGCAGTCGCCAAGGCTATCGGTGAAAAAGCCGGTGCTGGTGACCCATTAGTCTATGGTGGTAACGTCCTTACTAACAACTATGTTAAATATGGCACAAACTTCTATTTCAAAGGCAGTGCCATTATCAACTGGGGTGCATTAATTAACGCTGTTATTTCCTTCATCATTATTGCTATCGTCTTATTCATCATCGTTAAGGTTATGAATGCCGCTGCAAGAAAGAGAGAAGAAATTAAAGCAAAAGCCCAAGAAGCTTACTACGAAAAGCATCCAGAAGAAAGACCAGTTCCACCAGAACCAGGTAAACCAGAACCAACCGAAATTGACTACCTTAAGAAAATTGCTGAACTTTTAGAAGCAAAAAATAAATAGTCATCAGTTCTAAACAAAAGAGACTTTGTTAATTCAAGGTCTCTTTTTTCGTTTTGACTTACTTAAGTAAAAATATTATATTGAAGAAAAATATGGGTAAAGATAATACAAATCACTTCATTTTTTTGTCACCTGTTTTGACCATTAAAAAAGAGCACCTCACCAAGCGTGACGTTCGTAATATCAAAGTATCGCTTTCACGTAAAATTGGTGTTTCAGCCTTGGTGGTTGCTTTTCTCATTCTTTTAGTTAATATTGTGGCTTTCATTACCATGAGCATTGAAACGAAATTTAATCAAATCGAAGTTTATGGTATTACTTCTTTCTTAGGTCAAATGATTTCTATTGTGGGCACAATATGCGTTATTGTTTTTGAAATAGTTGCTTTAAAAAACAAGTATCAAGTTATTAAAGAAAGATTTTCACATCTTTCAAGTTTGTTGATGTTCCTAGTAATGGGTACATATTTCTTCTTATCACTATACGCTGACGCAGCTCATGGATTTATGTCCACTCCTGCCTTATCACCATCAGTGACTCTTATTTCTTTCTTTATTCTCATTCAACCTGTGTTCTGGAGAGAGGCTATTATCTTAGATGGTTCGCTTTCTTTAGGATTAATTGGTTTTGTTATCTTTGCGGCTTATAAATATAACATAGATGGTTTGATGTATTATTTCCTCATTGCTATTTCTTTCCCAATTGGTAGCTACTTAATTATCTCTATTCTTTTCTACGCCGAAACACAAAAGTACTGTGAAGAATTAAGAAACCAAGCACTATTTGATCACGCTACCTATGATGAATTAACGCATTGTAAGAATCGTTATATGTTAAACACCACTATTGAAAACAACATCACAGAATGGAAAAACAATAAGGAGGAATCCTTAGTGGTTATGATGTTTGATATCGATGACTTCAAACAATACAACGACCAATTCTCCCATGTAGCAGGTGACTATTGCTTAAAGACTATCTCTGATGGTATTAGAAAAGCTTTCCCTTCTCCTTCTTTGGATTTCTATCGTTATGGTGGGGAAGAGTTTCTTTTCTTTATCGAAGCAAGCAATCGATTACAAGCGGAATATATTATTGAGAAAGTTAGAACTACTGTTTTAAGACTATGCATCGTCGCTCCAAATGGCGCACCTAATCAATATGTCACTATTTCTATCGGTGGCACATTTGTTAAGGTTGATGAAATAAAAGACTTTGAAGAAGTCATTAAAACCGCTGATAAATATTTATATGAAGCTAAACGAAACGGCAAAAACGTTTCAGTATTAGATGGCAATCTAATCTCAAACAAATAGCAAAAGAAGCGATTATCAATCGCTCCTTTTTATTCTTGTTATTCTTCGTTTGCTACTTTGATGATTTCTTTAGCTTTGTTTTCATCTATAGAATAATATGACTTCAGCCAAAATGATCGATCTGATTTATCACGGGCTATAATGTCAGTAGATACTACACCATCATCGAAGACATCTATATCTATACGCGAAAAATTATAGCCTCCGAAATTTTGTTTACCATCAGTATTAGTGTAATTGAAAAGGATATAATCGTTCTCGTAATAAGCGTTAAAATGTTGTCTTCTGAATTCTAAATCTAATTCTTCTTCAGAGCCCAAATAAGTAAATGTTGCTTCATTCATTTTTTTAGCGAATTCTCCATCTACTTCTCTTCCATTAATTAATTCAGAATCTTTATATGCACGAAGGGCATATAAGCCTTTTCTTTCACTAGCGGTTTTTAGATAATTTTCGATTGTAGCAAATTCAAGGAATTCTTTTTCCATTTCCTTTACATCATCAAACCATTTAGTGACTTGGTCATTAATCTTTTTTGCTTTTTCTGGAGTGATTTTATAAAGATTGCAAATGTTAGCTTCAAGACTATTAGGATTTGTCGCAACAATCTTAATAAATCCATCTCCGTAGAGAGTTAAAGTCGAACTGTAATGACAATTCGTTTCTTTGTGCAAGATTGAGTTATGATATGAAAATAGTTCCCCTTCAGTTGGATTAATTGAATCAACTTTTTTAACATCAGCGTTATTGAGGCTTTTAATAACAATTTCCTTTTTATCAAAAACAAAATCAAATTCCGCTTTTGTTTCAAATGGACAATGTGTAAAACTTCCACAGTTCCAGTGATTGTGAATTAAGTTATTCATTGTTCCATATTCGTAGACGCGATTGCATCCAGATAATGTCGTTACTAGTGTTCCAACAAATGGGAGCATAATTAATAATTTGTTGTTTTTCATATAATGGACTCTTTTCATATTAATCCTAATTTTTTATCTTGATAAATGCAAGAAAAAACGATACCACTTGAGCGGTATCGTTATTTTTTTAATTAGTGAGATATTAAAGCTTGTCGTTTGAGCCTAACACATCAGTAATTTTGTGTTTGACTAATTGTTTGACATAAGCACGGCCATCACCGACATATTGACGTGGGTCAAAGTGATCTGGATGAGCTTTCATGTGTTCTCTAATACCAGCGGTCATCGCTAAGCGGAGGTCGCTATCGATATTGATTTTGCAAACGGCTAATCTAGCAGCTTGTCTTAATTGAGCTTCTGGAACACCAACTGCATCTTTTAAAGCACCACCATTATCGTTAATGATTTTAACGAATTCTTGGTTAACGGAGGAAGAACCGTGTAAGACGATTGGGAAGCCTGGTAAACGTTTGCTGACTTCTTCTAAGATATCAAATCTTAATGGAGGTGGTAATAAGACACCTGTTTCTGGATCTCTTGTGCATTGTTCTGGTCTGAATTTATAAGCACCATGAGATGTACCGATAGCAATAGCTAAGGAGTCACAACCTGTTCTACGGACGAATTCTTCGACGTCTTCTGGTCTGGTGTAGGATTCCGCACCATGTTCAACTTTGACATCATCTTCGATACCAGCTAAAGTACCTAATTCAGCTTCAACTGTGACGTATGGCACATGAGCGTGAGCATATTCACAAACTTTCTTTGTGATAGCGATGTTTTCTTCAAATGGCTTGCTGGAGCAGTCAATCATAACTGATGTGAAACCACCATCGATACAATCTTTGCAGATTTCGAAGTCTGCACCATGGTCTAAGTGAAGAACGATTGGTAAGTTGGTGTCTTCGACAGCAGCTTCAACCATCTTCTTTAAGTAGACTGGTTTAGCATATTTTCTTGCGCCTGCGGAAACTTGAAGAATGACTGGAGAATTGCATTCTTTTGCAGCTTCTGTAATAGCTTGGACGATTTCCATGTTATTGCAGTTAAAAGCACCGATTGCGTAACCGCCTTTGTAGGCTTTTTCAAACATTTCTTTAGAGTTAACTAATGGCATATAAATACCTCTTCTTTCCGGGTTTATTATATACCACTTTATTATTTCTTCAAATAATACGATAAATAATTTCTTTATGAATCGTTGAATATACAAATCAATTTGTTATAATGTAACCAGAAGAACGGAGCCCCTCAGACTTACTATTATGGCGTTAGAGTCTTAAGCTCTGTTTTTATTTTGTAATTGCTATCAGCAAACAAATGAAGAGGCACAAGAAGATCAAAACAAGAATTTTTTTCAATTCAAGATTTTCACTTTTCATGCGGTTTACCTCCTTTCTATTTCTAAAATAGCCCAAGAGGTTTCCGTTCCGAGTTTTAACGTCTTGTCTTTGACGTGTGAATTGTTATAATGTAACCAGAAGAACGGAGCCACCTGAACAAACTACCTGGTTGGGGTTAGTACAAGGCTCTTTTCTATTTCAGCAAGCAAATAAGCAAACCGAGAAAGAGGCATATCAAGGCTAGCTTAAGAAGCTTTGTTGCTTCTGAAAAGTCAGCTTTCATAGCGCAACCTCCTTTCTATATGTTTGATGTATGAACCTATAGTTCAGGAGATAATCCGTTCCGAGTTTTAACGTCTTGTCTTTGACTTTTTGGGTAAAAAAATAAGGAAATAATTATATTTCCTTACCCACTTCCTATTATAACACGTATATATTTATTTGCAATTAAAATTGTTTGATAATATCAAATTATTTAATCCTTTTATGCTAAGCAATGCATCAAGTTCATAACTATTGTGTAATTCATAATTCTCTAGATTGTTCTTAATGATGGATTGAATCTCATCATAATCACTATTATGACTATAGAATTCATCTTTCATGACACCAATAACAAGCATTCTAAGATAAGTCATAATAGATCCTTCTATCCAGTACATTCTCTTGGTAATCTTAAAGGAATCTAAATATCTTTTTAATTGTAGATATAAAGGTAAACCATCACTGACATCATGCCAAAGATCAGAAAAGATAAAATCGTATTCTTTATCCTTAATATGAGAAACAAAATCAATAGCTTCCGCTTTATGGATATGAATCTTTTCTGGATGTGGGAATAAAGGTAATAAATATTCGTTAAATAATTTAATAAGTTCTAAATCCATTTCCACGATATGGACTTCTTTAACATCTTCTTTGATATCCGCCATAAAGGCAAAATAGCCTAGTCCTAAACCAAGAGTTAACACTTTCCCTTTAGCGATTTGTAAAGGTATTTGCATTGTTCTAATTTCAAAAGGATTTAAACTCATCCACTCTCTATCGAACAAACTAATTGTGGGATAAGTATAATCTTGGTCAAAGAAGCCTAACGACATCTTTAAAGAAGAATTGCTTCCATATTGATATTCTTCTTCATATGGAAATAAAGAATAGGCTTTTAAAGTATTAGAAGAAAACTTCCATCCATCTTTTTCAAAACTCACATTTTTTAAAGCATTTAAATATGGATTATGGAGATATTCATCGATATCAATTAGATTAGTGTCCCATCTAATATTTTTCTTAACAAATTCACTTTCGCATGGTTTGTTTTTTAATAATTCATCAATAAACAAAGTGCGTTTTTCAAAAACGTTTTTGTTTTCGAATAAAGAAGATGATATATTGCTATTTTCGAATACCATGTCCCTTAAATAGAGCATATAGTCGATATTCTTTTCGTGTTGCTCAAATAAAGAAACAAACTTATTTTTCTCAACATCATTTAAAACAAAACGCATTATTGATCCTGAACTTTCTTTTTCATATTTTCGTACTCTTCTTCATTAAAAGGAGCACGAGAAACAGGGGTAATAACAACATAGCCTTCTTTCACTAATCGACAATCAGCATCTTCTGGCATTTCTAAATATTCTTGCGTATCTCTTAAGGCATAATATGAATCTTCTTTTTGATCAAAATAATAGCGGTCTTTACGGTAGAATAATCTCGCTAAAGCGATACCTTTATATTGTCCTCTAGGTAAATTAACATTCAAAACATAATGTTTATCTAGTAGGTTATACTTAATAATGTATTCCCATATATCATCAAAGTGTTCTATGAGGCATGTAAAATCATCATAAGGCGCAGAGAAAGCAACAGTCTTTTTACGGAAAGTAGCAGCGCCTAAGCACGCTCCAATTGTGCCGCTTAAGATAACATCATAAGAAAGATTATGACCATTATTACATCCAGACACCACGACATCACAGTCGATATTTAAACCCGCTAAAGCAAGAGAAGTACAGTCTGTCGGAGTGCCATGTACTGCGTAAGTATGTTCATCAATTTTATCGACTTTTAACCAGTCACCTAAAGTGATTGCCGCACTCTTCGCGGACATATGTTCAAAAGGCGCAACAATCGTTACTTCACCATATTTAGAAAGCTTATCTTTTAATAATAATATGCCTTGAGCGTTATAGCCGTCATCATTAGTTAATAGGAACTTCATATTTAGTATTTTCCACCATTTCTTTTCAAAAGAAAAGAGGGAAACGATATTCCCTCTATAGATTGGTTTTTAGAAAGAGTTGATTTATTGACCAATCTTGTTTTCTTTAATAACTTTTTCCTTTAAGTATTCTGGAACTTCTTCATAGGTCACGAATTCTCTATTGAAGTAACCAGAAGCTTGAGTGATGGATTTGAGTTGTGTGACGTAGTCAACGATTTCCGCTTCAGGAATTAAAGCTTCGATATCTTGCATACCTTCGTGTTCTTCCATGTTTTGGATACGGGCACGACGTGTATTTAAGTCAGACATAATGTCACCAGTATATTCACTTGGCGCAATAACATGAATTCTCATGATTGGTTCAAGGATGATCGGTTTACATTTTGGATAAGCATCTTTAAACGCTAAGATACCAGCCATTTTGAATGCTTGTTCGTTACTATCAACTGGGTGATATTTACCATCGACCAAGACGCCTTTAACACCGATAACTGGGAAGCCTGCTAATGGGCCAGAATTAAGGGCTTCAAAGAAACCTTTTTCAACAGCTGGGAAGTAGTTCTTTGGAACTGCACCACCGAAGACTTCTTCTGCGAAGACGTTTTCATCAGATGGTTCAAATCTCATCTTAACAACGCCATAGAAACCACTACCACCGGATTGTTTGACATAACGGCCATCGCCTTCAGCGGTACCTTTAATAGATTCACGATAGACAACTTTCATTTGCTCAGTTGTGACATCGATCTTATATGTGTCTTTTAATTTACCTAAGATGAAGTTGATGTGTGAATCAGAAACGCCACCTAATAATAATTGTTTTGTTTCATTATTACGTTTGACTTCAACGGCTGGATCTTCAGCTTGGATTTTGGCTAATGCTGGACCAATCTTGGATTCATCGTTTTTATTAGCTAAGATAATTGCTTTAAAGATAACGGCGGTTGGATAATGGGCTGGTTTATATTCGATGACTGCTTTTGGCGCAGACATTGTCATACCACTTGTGACACCTTCAAGTCTTGTAATAGCGGCGATATCACCAGCGTGAACTTCTGGAATAGAATCTAATTTCTTACCAGTCATTTGATAGAGCATTGACACTCTTTGTGTGCCTTTACCAACATAGACTTCATCGCCCGCTTTTAAGACGCCAGAATTAACTTTAATGATATTAATTGTGCCTGAATATGGGTCAACGATGGTCTTAAAGACATAAGCGGAGAATGGTTCGTTGTCGTTTGTTTGACGTTCGACTGGGTTACCATTTTCATCTTTTGCTTCATATGGTTTTAAGTCCGCTGGAGATGGTAAGTAATCAATGAACATATCGAGCATTGTTTCACAGCCAATGTTCTTAGTGGCACTACCGACTAAGACTGGGACTAATTCGCCTGCTAAGACGAGTTTTCTTAAGGATTCATGAACTTCTTGAACAGTGAATTCTTCACCTGAGAAGAATTTTTCTAATAAAGCATCATCAGCTTTAGCGACTTCTTCACTAATCATGTTATGAAGTTCGAAAATCTTTTCTTTCTTATCATCATGGATAGGAGCGTCTTCACACTTCTTGCCATTTAATTTTCTAGCTTTTAAGTCAACGACATTAGCGAAACCATCAAAGCCTTCACCATGACCTAATGGGTAGCAGAATGGAATAGCGTTCTTACCTAATTTATTACGGATTTCTTCTAATAAATCATCGAAGACGACGTTTTCTTTATCAACTTTGTTGATGAAGATGAAGGTAGGAATACCACGTTTTCTAAGTTGATTCCAGTGTTTAACTGTACCGACTTGGACGCCGATAGAGGCATCGATCACTAAGACTGCACCTTTAACTGCGCCTAAGACACCGATATATTCAGAAATGAAGTCATCATTACCTGGAACATCGATCACATTAATCTTATGATCTTTGTACACTAATGGGATAACTGCGGTTTGAATTGAGCCGCCTCTTTTTTGTTCGTCAGGTGTGTAGTCACTAATGGTATTTTTCTTTTCGACTTCACCTTTTTGAGGAATTAAACCTGCGATAAAGGCTAATGATTCCGCTAAGGTTGTTTTACCTGTTGATTGGTGACCTAAAATGACGACGTTTCTAATGTTTTTTGCATCAAAATTTGCCATGATTTGTAACTCCTATTAAAGTCTAAAATATTTGCTGTATCTGCCTCTTGCGATGATTTGAACACGATTATCTTTAACTAAATCAGATAATGCTTTTTCAATTGTGGCAGAGCTTGTCGCATATAAAACGTTTTCAATAACGCGTTTGCTAATTGGTTTGGTGCTATCATAGATAACTTTATAAACCTTATCGATTGTTAAGCCTTCGGCTTGGTTGACTTCCATGATGTAGTCAAGTTTACGATAAGCTTCTAAGATGCACTTGAGCATATAAGTAACGAATTGTGTGTAATCATTTTCGTTATCTTCCCAGCCTTTGGATGATGCTTCAAAAGCGTCAATGTAGTCTGAGAAACGTTGTCTCATGATATATGGAATGGAGAAATAATTACCGATATCATAACCGTATTTCTTCATTTGGAAGTTTAAGAGTAATCTTGCAACACGACCATTCGCTCTATTGAATGGGTGAATGCAAACGAAATCTAATAAGAAGGTAAGAATAAGAACGAGCTTATTTGTCTCTTCATTTTGAGCGGCTAAATTGTATTGATAGACTAAGTTATCTAATAATTGTGGAACAGCGGCTGGATCAGCGGTCACAAAGATTGTTCTCATTGAGCCATCAGTCATTCTTTCTTGGATGTAGTTAACTGAGTCTTTATATTGTCCACCCATTTCTGGGTTATAATCCTTATATAAATAATAATGTAATGTAGAGATGAATGAGCGATCAAATGGTTGGAATTTATAACATTCATCGATGTGTTTTAATGCTTTGAAATAACCATTGAAGACATATTCTTGATATGTTTCTGGTGCTTGGCCTTTAACTAATAAGGCTTTAATACGGTCGTCCCCGATGAAGACTGAACCCATTGCACAGCTAGCTTCTGTGCCACTGATGTAAGCAAGTTCCGTTAATTTTTCAACTTTTTTCATTTTCTTAACGGCTGTTGTTTTTCCTTTATATAATTCTATAGAATTAAGTAAAGAAACAATGTTGGGGTTGGTCAAAAGATTATTGACTGTACCCTGTAAGTCAAACATTCGCATAAATATGTTACCTCTTTGACTCTAGTATGTAACATTATCAAAAATATTTCAACTGCCTATTTTTTAGGGAAAAATATGGAATTAACCTATTTTCATTTAATTTTTATAAAATAACTCTTCATTCTGTAAGAAAGGACCCAAACGAATGGGCCCTTTATCTTATTTTAACTATGTTTGCTTTTTTTAAATTAGTTATTGCCTTGTTGACCTTCGGCGATTAAACCAAAGATACCAGCGAGGACGTAGAAGACGTTAGAAGCAATAGCACCAAAGACGATTGTGATGATGAATGGAGCTGGTCTTCTTGTGGTTTCGTTTGCGAGTTCTCTTTTGGCTTTGCCAACAAAGATTAAGCAGAGGATGGAGGCGATTAATAAATAAATGCCTGTACCGATGAGTGAACCACCGGCAGCAGCTGCAGCAGCAGCGCTATCATCGCCATTAGCGACACCGATGCCACCAACGATAGCCATGATAATACCGATGATAAAGAATAATGCACCTAAAGCAAGGGTGACAATGGTAAAGATGTTACCAATGTTGAACATAGTTTTTGAAGCGTTTTTCATTTTTGTAAATCTCCTTAAAAACAAAATAATTATATCACTAATAATCATATTAGTGTATTCTATTTTTATAAAATATGACTGTTCTAGGATACTTAAAGAAAAAGCAAGATACATTCAAGCAATATCCTACTAATATTGTTGATGCTTTAGCGGTTAGTTGGATGGCTTATTTTGATTTTAGTATTGTTAAAGATCGTCTTCCTTTAAAAGTTGAAGACTTTAAATATATTAATGAATATCAGACTTTAGAACCTTACTACACTGCTTTCTTGCCTAGATTCTCTCGTCGTTATATGCGTGCTTTATATGAATCTAATAGATTTAAAGAAGCAGTCTTATTGGAATATGAATATGTTTTAGATAAAGCTAAAGGTGTGCAATTCGCAGTCATCGCTTTAAAATGCGAAGAAGATATTATCATCGCTATTAGGGGAACCGATCCAGAATATGCTGGTTGGCAAGAAGATTTCACAATGTCTTATAAGGACACGATTAGTTCATATGTTCTTGCGGAAGCATTCGTTAAAAGAGTGATGAGAAAATATAAAGGAAATATTATTTTATGTGGTCACTCTAAAGGTGGAAATATTTGTACTTATTTATTAAGTGTTTTAACTAATTATGACCGCATTAAACATGTCTATTCTTTTGATGGACCTGGATTTAGAAATACATCATTATTCAAAGACAAAGAAGAAAGATTAGAAAAATACACAAAGATCGTTCCTAAGTCTTCAGTTGTGGGTGTTTTGTTTTCTAACGCCACTGATATCAAAATCGTTAAAAGTCGTAGTTTCTTTTTATTACAACATAATCCATTTCAATGGGTTATTGAAGGCGATGACTTTGTCTATTTAAATAAAAGATCACTTTCTTCAAGATATTTAGAAAGATCGTTAAATGCTTGGATTGAATCATTAAACGAAGAAGAAAGACAAAGATTCACACAAATCATTTTTGGTGAATTAAATAAATTTGAAGCGGAAGATATCACTATTTTCTTTAAGAAATTGTTCTTCCAAGTCAAACCAGTTTATAAAGCGTATCGTAAATTAAATAAAGAAGATAAAGAATTAGTTAATCGTGTCATTAGAAAATTGATTAAAAATTTAATCAAAGCGGATAAACCTAAACAGATTGCCGCTTAAAGGTTTTCTTCTGGAATTTCGTGAGCTTTCTTTAATGCGAACTTCGCCACCATTGGGCCAACGAGTTCGTAGACTAATGTACTTGTTAAAATAATTGCGAGTATTAAAGCACCAGTTTTTTCAGTGGCAGGATTTTGTGAGAATAATGTATACGCTGTGGTTGATAAACCGATAGCAACACCAGCTTGAGGGACTAAAGCAAAGCCGATATATTTTTTAACTTGTGGTTCGCATCTTGTGACACTAGCACCGATATAAGCACCACTCCATTTACCAATAACACGGGAGATGATATATGTGACCGCAATAAGAACGACGACTAAACCATCACCGTTAAAGAAGATTGTCAAATCTAGTGAAGCACCAGAAATAACAAAGAACATCATATAGATTGGAGAAGTGAATCTATCCATGACATCTAATGTACGTCCTGACTCTTTTTCGAAATTTGTGTAAATTGCACCAGCCATCATACAGGTAAGTAATGAGCTTAATTCAAAGCCGCCCATCACTGGACTCTTAAACAAATAATAGAAGCCTAAAGCGGCAAAGACTGAGAATATACACCAGATTAATCTGTTATTTCTAGATTTAAAGAAGCGATTAGCTAAACTGACAACAAATCCAAGAACCACACCAACACCTAATGAGATAGATATTTCAAGTAATGGCTTAACAATAATTGCGTAAGCAGAAATTGATCCACCCGCTAAAGCGGTAGCAATTTGGAATAAAATAGCAAATAAAATTAAAGCAGCAGCGTCATCTAAGGCCACAACTGGTAACAATGTATCCACTAATGGACCATGAGCGCGATATTGTTTAATAACCATTAAGGTTGCTGCCGGTGCGGTCGCACTAGCAATCGCGGCTAATGTTAATGCTAATTCTAATGAAACATATTGTGGGAAAATGAAGTGTGCGGCAAGTAAAGCAGCGATAACTAATAAAGAAGCACCTAAAGCTTCTAAAACAGTAATCACTATGACTCTTTTGCCTAAGGCTTTAATGGTATTGATTTTAAATGATGTACCAATTGAAAAAGCAATAAAGCCTAAAGCGACAGTTGATACCCATCCAAGGTTTTTAACAAAGCCATAGATAAGACCATCTTTAATATTTTCATAAGAGAAGTTATTGAATAATACACCAAATAAAAATGGACCCATGATGATACCGGTAATGATATAACCAGTCACGTTAGGTAATTTGATCAAGCGCATTAATCGCGTTGATAATAAGGCCACTAACAAAAGAACGGCCACATAAGCAAATATTGAAAATAATTCCATGCTAACTAAATAGAACCTTCAAAGTCATCGATTGCTCTTGAATACATAAAGCCTTTGATTTCTGTGAAGTTCTTTGTAGTTTCGCGAATAACTTTCTTTAAATCATCTAAGCGTTCTTTTTCAACAATAAAGACACCAAGGATACTTTCAAAAGCATCTCTTTGTTCAACGTGTCTAAGATTGATGAAAGTATGTTCGCCTGGATAATAGTCAACAGCGTGTCTTAAAGATTCACTGGTCATAACAGTAGCGTTATAACCCGCTCTTTTAATTGCTTCTAATGCACCATAAGCGCGTTCGGTAGTTTTTAACACTTTGTTAACAAAAACGTTATTATTTTTTATCTATTTTCTTTTTTCGATAAACCGCAAAAACGATTGTCGCTATTAAACCAATAACAAGAAATAAACCAAGTATTGGTGCAACAATGAGTATTAGAGGAAGCGTTTCATGGAGCACTCTATGCTCTGAATAATGGCTATATTCAGTTCTAAGTATTTTTACTAATTCCACTTCTTTGCTTTCTCCCTCAGCGACAAGAGGTGCCTCAGAATAAAATGAGAAATTATTTTGTAAATCGACTTCGAAGTAACTATAAGTTCCTTCATTATTTATTCTAATAATAGCGCCATAGCAAAAGCGATTATTCTCAGCATCGAAATGCATATCTACCCTATTAAAATATGGAATATCAGGATTAATGGTATTCTTTTCACTTGTAAGTGTAAAAGAACCATAGGCATATACATCATCAAAGAAATCAACATAAGCATCTGCATCGATAATGAAATCATCTAAGTTATTAGTGTCATAATTAGCGGATATCACGATATTTAATTCTTGGCCAGGGGCTAAAACACTATTTTTAGAAACGAAAGGTGTTTCTGTTTTATAAGAACTGAAATGGTTATCAGTAGGTGTTTCTTTAGGAAATCCTAGTGAAAAATATTTAACATATCCTTTCCCTGTATTTTTGACATGGATCTTATATGATTTTCCATTTCCTGAGGCACTATCCTCATCATCATATTTATCAATTAATGTCATTTGAATATCACTATATGATTTGGTACTGACATCATATGGTGGTAAAGGCGGAGTGGCCTTAATGACTGGTCCGACTAATGCTATCGCAGCTAATAAACTTAAACTTTTCATGCTTTTACCCTCTCACAAAACAAGACGAATAATCAAGTGATAATTGCTAAACATTTTTAAAATCTTTATCTAGGTGTTGAATATTTTTTAGTGTTTAAACTATTTATTTATAATAAATGTGTTACAATAGTGTGGCGAAAAAAGGGGGGTACTGAAAATGAGTGAATTTAAAGCAGTGCCAATTACACTTATTACTGGTTATCTAGGAAGTGGTAAAACCACATTAATTAACCACATATTAAAAAACGCTAAAGGTCATAAGATGGCGGTCATCGTTAATGATATCGGTGAAGTTAATATCGATGCTGAATTAATTGAAGAAAACGGTATCGTTAAAGGCAAAGATGAAAACTTAGTGGCTTTATCTAATGGCTGTATCTGCTGCACACTTAAGAAAGACTTAATTGAACAATTAGCGGATTTAGTGAAACAACAAAAATACGACCATATCTTAATTGAAGCTTCTGGTATTTGTGAACCTGTACCAATTGCTCAAACAATTTCTTATATGGAACAAGAATTTGAGAAACAAAATTTACCAAAGTTCTATTGGTTAGACGCTGTTATCTCAGTCACTGATGCCTTAAGACTTAGAGATGAATTTGGATGTGGCGAAACATTAAAAGAAGCGACACGTGGTGAAGAAAACTTAGAAAACCTCGTTATTCAACAAATTGAATTCTGTGATGTCGTTATTCTTAATAAAGCTTCATTAATTAGTAAGGAAGAGTTAAGAAGAGTTAAACTCGCTGTTAAAGCGTTACAACCAGAAGCCAAGATCATTGAATCCGATTTCTGTGAAGTTGATATTAACGAATTAATCGATACAAACCTCTTCGATTTTGATAAAGCCAGTGGCTCCGCTGCATGGATTAGAGAATTTGAAGATTGGGATACTGATGTTGAACATCATGACGAAGATGATGATGATGATGATGACGAAGACGAACATGAACACCATCACCACGATCATGATGAAGATGATAATCACGATGAAGATGAGCATGAACATGAAGAACACGAACATCACCATCATCACCACCATCACGGTGTAGAAAACGAAGAAGAAGGTACCGCTCTTGAATACGATATCAACACATTCGTTTATTATCGTAGAAGACCATTTGATCAAGATAAATTTGAAAAATGGGCTAAAGAAGAAAGTGGTAAGCATCATATTATTAGAGCAAAAGGTATTTGCTATTTCGAAAATGAAAAAGCTAATATCTATGTCTATGAATCCGCTGGATCACAAATCACATTAACATTTGCGAGAAAATGGTATTCTGTGACATTAAGCAAACAACAAATCGCTTATTTAATTAAAAACGATGAAAACTTCGCTCATGACTGGGACGAAGAATATGGAGATAAATTAATCAAATTAGTCTTTATTGGACAAAACTTAAACGAAAAAGCAATTAGAAAGGAATTGGATCAAATTTAATGAGAGAAAAATACTTCAACGTTAAAAATATCGCCCTTAATGGTATTATCGCTGCTGTATATGCGGTCATCACTATTGCTTGTGGTCCGCTCTCATATGAATTCATGCAATTAAGATTTTCTGAACTTCTAAATTTGTTGGTTTTCTTTAATCCAAGTTTTACAGTCGGTTTGACATTAGGTTGCTTATTAGCTAACCTTGCTTCATCATTAGGACCATTAGATATTATCTTTGGTACACTCACTACCTTTGTCGCGTGTATTATCATGGTTATCTATTCTAGATTTGTTAAAAACTTATTTAGTGTCGGTTTTATTCCATGTATCTTAAACGCTGTTGTCGTGCCATTTACTATTTATTTATCAACGATTAATACAAGTGAACCAATGGTATTAGACGCTGGTCTATACTTCACCATGTTTGGTTGGGTATTCCTAGGGGAATTCGCTTGTATCATAGTGATTGGTTATCCATTGTTCTTATTATTAACTAAAAAGAATTCGAGATTCTATTCATTAATACTCGCTACTAGAAATACTGATTATAAGTGGTAAGCATTTAGAGTAATTTAAGGCGCCCCAAATTTTAGGGGGGACTAAATGAGAATCCTCCAAACTTAAAGGGGGTAGTAAATAGCTCGGAATATCATTTTCCGGGCTTTTTATATG
>CACYSA010000024.1 GCA_902777015.1 uncultured Erysipelotrichaceae bacterium
TGACGTGGTTAAGAAATCTGGTTTATCCGGTGTTGAAACTGTTTATACAGTCTTACACGCTGGTGGTAAATTCGGTGAAGGTGGCGGTTATAAAGTATCTGGTGGTTTACACGGTGTTGGTGCTTCCGTTGTTAACGCCTTATCTGAATGGTGTGAAGTTACCGTCCATAAAGATGGTGGTGTTTATTACATCAAATTCGTTAATGGTGGTAAGATCGTTGAACACTTAAAACGCATTGGTGATTGTGATCCAACCGCTAATGGTACAAAAGTTACTTTCAAACCAGATGCTCAAATCTTTACTGATACAACAGTTTATGATTACACAATCATTCGTGACAGAATGAGACAAGTCGCCTACTTAAATAGAGGCATCAAGATTATTGTTGAAGATACTAGACCAGCAGAAAAGATTCATGAAGAATTCTGCTACAAAGGTGGTATCAAAGAATACGTCTTATTCATTAACAATCACAAAACAAAATTATTTGATGAAGTTATTTATTGCGAAGGTACAGCGCCTATCACTTTAGCAAGTGGTAATGAAGCACACGTCTACGCTGAAATCGCAATGCAATATGATGATGGTTATTCATCAAACATCTTCTCTTTCTGTAATAACGTTCATACCCATGAAGGTGGTATGCATGAAACAGGTTTTAAAGACGCAATGAGAAGAGTCATTAACGCCTATGCAAGACAAAACAAGTTCTTAAAAGATGGCGAAGATGATTTAACATTTGATGATATTACCGAAGGTTTAACATGTGTTATTTCTGTTAAACATCCAAACCCACAATTTGAAGGTCAAACAAAGACAAAATTAGGTAACTCTGAAGTTCGTAAGATTGTCTCCCAAATTGTTGGTGATCAATTAAACAGATTCCTCTTAGAAGATCCTCGCTTAGCTAGAATAATCATGGAGAAGATTGTGACAGCAGCTAACGCTAGATTAGCAGCGAGAAAAGCCAGAGAAGAAATCCGTCGTAAAGGCGGTCTTGAACTTAATACATTACCTGGTAAATTAGCGGATTGCTCAAGTAAGAAACCTGAAGAATGTGAATTATATATCGTCGAAGGTAATTCCGCTGGTGGTAGTGCTAAAAACGGTAGAAATAGAGAAACGCAAGCTATTCTTCCTTTGCGTGGTAAGATTCTTAACGTTGAAAAAGCTCAAGCAAAACGTATCTTTGCTAACGCTGAAATCGGTAACATGATTACCGCTATCGGTGGTGGTATTGATCCAGAATTTGATACAAGTAAGATTAGATACCATAAGATTGTCATCATGACCGATGCTGACGTCGATGGTTCTCATATTCGTATCTTATTATTAACTTTCTTCTATAGATTTATGCGTCCTTTAATTACTGAAGGCTACGTTTATATCGCTCAACCTCCTTTATATAAAGTTGAATACCATGGTAAGCAATATTACGCCTACAATGATGATCAATTAGAAACAATTAAACAAAAATTAAAATTAAAACCAGGCTATCCATTCCAACGTTACAAAGGTCTTGGTGAAATGGATGCTGAACAATTATGGGAAACAACAATGGACCCAAGTAACCGTAAGATGATTAGAGTCACATTAAATGACGCTATCGCCGCGGAACAAATCTTTACAGATTTAATGGGTGACAACGTTGACCCACGTAAAGAGTTTATTCACGCTAACGCGAAGTTCGTGAAGAACCTTGATATTTAAGGAAAGGAGTGCAAGTTATGTTATTAGATGATGAAAACAAAGTCTTAGACGAAGAAGCTGTCCAAGATGAAGAAGAAACTGAAGAAGTTTCCGCTGAAGAAGAACAAGAACTTGAAGCTGGTATTGTCGCCGGTTTAACCGATGTTGATACTGTCCCATTAGTTAAAGAATCCTTCCTTGATTACGCCATGTCTGTTATCGTCGCTCGTGCGATTCCAGATGTCAGAGATGGCATGAAACCAGTTCATAGAAGAATCGTTTATTCTATGTCTGAAACAGGTAATACACCTGATAAACCATTTAAGAAATGCGCTCGTATCGTTGGTGACGTCATGGGTAAATATCACCCACATGGTGACTCCGCGATCTATGGTGCATTAGCTAGATTAGCCCAACCATTCGCTATGAGATATATGTTAGTTGAAGGTCATGGTAACTTTGGTTCTATCGATGGTGATGAACCTGCTGCGTACAGATATACCGAAGCCAGAATGGCTAAATTAGCATTAGAAATGGTCCGTGATATCAACTGCGATGTCGTTGATTTCATGGATAACTACGATGGTGTTGACCAAGAACCAACTGTTCTTCCTTCTAGAATTCCAAACTTATTAGTTAACGGTTCTAGTGGTATTGCTGTTGGTATGGCCACTAACATCCCACCACACAACTTAGGTGAAGTTATTGATGGTGTTATTGCTATTGCAAGAAACCCACAAATAACTGTTGATGAATTAATGGAATATATTAAAGGTCCAGACTTCCCAACAGGCGCTATCATCTTAGGTAGAAGTGGTATCCGTGATGCCTATGAAACAGGTACAGGTAGCATCGCTATTAGAAGTAAATGCCATATTGAAGAACGTGGTGAACACGGTTTAAAACGTATCGTTGTTGATGAAGTTCCTTATGGCATCAATAAAGCTAATATGATTGAAGCAATGGCGGGTTTAGTCCGTGATAAAGTCATTGAAGGTATCTCTGATATCCGTGATGAATCTAATAAAGATGGTATCCGTGTTGTTATCGAAGTCAAACGTGACGCTATTCCTGAAGTCTTATTGAACCAATTATATAAACTCACCAACTTACAAGTGAGCTTTGGTATTATCAACCTCTGCTTAGTGGACAACGCTCCAAAAGTATGTTCTTTACCAGTTTTATTACAACAATATTTAGACTTCCAAGTCTCCGTCATTGAAAGAAGAACTAAATTCTTACTCGAAAAAGACGAAGCACGTGATCACATTGTCATCGGTTTAATCAAATGTCATGACAATATTGATGATATCGTTGACATCATTAAAGAAAGCAAAACTCCAGAAGAAGCCACTAAGGTTTTAATGGAAAAATATCAATTCACAGAATTACAAGTTAACGCCATTTTAGCGATGACGTTACGTCGTTTAACTGGTATTGAAACAGATAAATTAATTGCTGAACGCAATCAATTAGAACTCAATATCGCTGAATACAAACGCATTCTTTCTTCTAGAGAAAATGAAGTCGAAGTCGTTATTAAAGAATTAGAAGAAATCAAAGATAAGTTTGGAGACGAAAGAAGAACTGAAATTTCTAACGTTGCCGCCAATATCGATGATGAAGATTTAATTCCACAAGAAGACATCGTTGTTACCTTATCTAGAGGTGGCTATGTTAAACGTTTAAGTGCTGATACATTTAAAGCGCAACATAGAGGTGGTAGAGGTGTTCGTGGTGCATCATTAAATGAAAACGATGTCGTTGAATTAATGGTCTATACCGAAACACATACCGACTTATTATTCTTTACAGATTTAGGTAAAGTTTATCGTATCCGTGGTTACCAAATTCCTGAATATCAAAGAACAGGTAAAGGTATTCCAGTCATTAACTTAATCAATATCGAAAAAGGTGAAAATGTTAAATCTATTATCGCTGTTAACAAATACTACGATTACAGATATTTAATGTTCTTCACAAAGAAAGGTATTGTAAAGAGAACACCAATTAGTGAATACGAATCCATTAGACAAAATGGTAAGATCGCTATCACATTAAGAGAAGATGATAACTTATTAGCGGTCAAAGAAATTCAAGAAAAATCTATCGCTAATGGCACAATCAATCCTGATAGAAATTACTACACTATGACAATGGGTGAAGATGGTGTTGCTAAATTCGATAAAGTTGAAAATCCAAAACAAGAAGACATTGGTTCATACTTTGTTGATACAATCGTCGGTATCGCTTCTAGCGAAGGCAAGATGGTTAACTTCCCAGTTGATGAAGTAAGACCAATGGGTCGTACAGCTTCTGGCGTTATCGGTATCGATTTAGATGATGGTGTTGAAGCAGTTGGCGTGACCGCTGAATATGAAGGCGAATTAGTCTTAGTTGTCACTGATAAAGGCTTCGGTAAGATGACACCATATTCTGAATATCGTATTACCAAACGTGGTGCTAAAGGTGTTAGCACACTTAAATCAACCGATAAAGTTGGTAAGATTGTTACCGTCAGAAGCGTTTCTGATGACGATGATTTAATGGTTATTACAAACTATGGTATTGTCATTAGAACTCACTTATCGGAAGTTAGACAATCTTCTAGAAATACTCAAGGTGTCAAGATTTTGAACCTTGAAGGTAGACAAAAAGTTTCTTCTATCGCTATTGTTCCTTATGAAGATGAGGAAGAATTCGTTGAGGGTGAAGAACCTGTTGAAGGTGAAGAAGCACCAATCGAAGAAGAAAATAACGAAAGTAACGAATAGTTATGAAAGTATTAGTTTATTTTCAACCAAGTAACAAATATGACAATTTCGAAGGCGCGAGAATGCGTAAAACCATTAAAGGCGCTTTAGAAACTATTGATGTGCAATATACATCTAATTTATATGATGAATGTGATGTTGCCCATTTCATGTCGCCTGATGATGAAAATAAACTCAGTTTAGTGGCAGAAAGAGGCGTGCCGACTATTGTCTCTGCATTATTCGGAGAAGATGATCCTTCGACACGCTTCATTGTCCACAAAATCAAAGATGGTAAAGTTAGTAGGCATTTAAGAAATAGAGCGTTTAAAATGCTCAATAAAGCTACTTTAGTCATTGTTCCTAGTGAATCCGCAAAACAATTCTTAATTAGTGAAGGAATTACTAGTCGCATTGAAATAGCTGTTCCAGGAATTAACTTAGCGAGATTTAATTTCTCTAGAGAAGATGAAAAAGAACTTTTCTACCGCTACTTTAGAGAAGATAAAAATAAGAAAGTTGTCTTAGCGGTTGGAGACTATGATAGCAATATGGATGGCATTCATGCATTCATTAACGCCGCTAATAAAAGAGACGACACGGTATTCTATTATGTCGGATATCAAAATAAAGAAGCTAACAAAGGTAGAAGCAAAAAGATTATTAGATCTGCTCCTAAAAATGTGCGCTTTAAAGATATCCTTCCAGATGATATCTACCGTAGCTTATTATTAAACGCTGATGTCTTTATGCTTCCTGGTTATACTTTAGCGGGTATTGTTTCCGTTGAAGAAGCGATGGCAGCTAAATGCCAATTGATTGTGAGAAAATCCACAATCTTTCCAGAATTTTTAGAGAATGAAAAGACCGCCTATATCGCGGAATTTTCAGAAACTTTAACATCACTTTGCTTAGAATATCTCGATCATGAGATGCAACCAACAGTTAAAGAAGCGTATAATCAAGTATCAGAATATAGTTTGAAAAACTTTGGTGACCAATTAGTGAGTATCTATAAATCATTAATTAAAAAAGAATAAAGAGGAGAAAAAGATTATGATAGACATTAATCGTATTCGTGAAAATCCAGAAGGTGTAAAAGCCGCTCTTAAGAAGAAATTATGGGATGCGGACTTTACTGAATTATTAGGCTGGGATAAAAGAAAAAAAGAATTAATTCAATTTGTTGAAGGTAACAAAGCAGAAATGAATAGATTGTCCGCTTCTGTTCCTCAAGCTAAAAAGAATGGTGAAGATGTTTCTAAAATCTTCGCTCAAGTTAAAGAAATCGCTGCTAAAAATGCTGAAAGTGATAAGGAATTAAAAGAATTAGAAGATAAAATCTTCAATTTCTTAGCAGAACTTCCAAACATTCCTGATGATGACTTATTAGGTGGTGGTAAAGAAAACAATAAACCAATTAGATCATTTGGTAAGAAACCAGAATTTGATTTCCCAATGAAAGACCACGTTGAACTCGCTACATCATTAGGCTTAGTTGACTATGATAGAGCGGCTAAAATCGCTGGTCGTGGTGCATGGATTTATACAAATTTAGGTGCACAACTTGAATGGGCATTATTAAACTATTTCATCACCACACACTTAAAAGATGGATACACATTCATCCTTCCTCCTCATTTATTAAACGAAGCATCAGGCTTTGGTGCGGGTCAATTCCCAAAATTTAGACAAGATGTTTTCTGGCTTGAAGGTATGGAACCAAGAAGATTTCTTCTTCCTACCGCTGAAACAGCTTTAGTTAATATCTACCGTGATGAAATCTTAAAAGAAGAAGATTTACCAAAGAAATTCTTCGCTTATACTCCATGTTATAGAAGTGAAGCTGGTTCATATAGAACTGAAGAAAGAGGTATGATTCGTGGCTATCAATTCGACAAAGTCGAAATGGTCCAATATACCAAACCAGAAGATAGCGATGCCGCTTTCGAAGAATTAGTGAAAAAGGCAGAAGCTTTAGTCGCAGGTTTAGGCTTACATTATCAAGTTAGTAAATTAGCCGCTGGTGACATTTCTCACTCCATGGCTAGAACATATGATATTGAAGTCTATTTACCAAGCATGGGCATTTATAAAGAAGTCAGTTCCGCAAGTAACGCTAGAGACTATCAAGCAAGAAGAACAATGTGCCGTTATAGAGATAACGCCACAGGAAAGACCAGATACGTGCATACATTAAATGCTTCTGGCTTAGCTACTTCTCGTATCTTCCCAGCGATCTTGGAACAAAATCAACAAGCTGATGGTTCAGTTATCATTCCTGAAGTCTTAAGACCATGGATGGGTGGACTTGAAGTCTTAAAACCAATTAAGAAATAAACCAAAACGGACACATTAAATTGTGTCCTTTTTATTAGTTCTAATAAGTGATATAATCATTTCGCCATCGCGATGAATGTTTGCGAACCAGGTCAGGACAGGAATGTAGCAGCCTTAAGTATCAATGTTCATGTGCGGTGGTTTTTAAAAAAATATGGAAAACGATATCAAATACATGCAAGAAGCTTTAAAAGAAGCAGAACTAGCAGCGTTAGAAGATGAAGTCCCAATTGGTTGTGTCATTGTTAAAGATGGTCAAATAATTGCAAGAAGTCATAACCAAAGAGATAAATCTCATAACCCATTAGGTCACGCTGAAGTTTTAGCTATTAAAAAAGCTAGTGAAGTAGTTAATGATTGGCAGTTAGTGGATTGCACATTATATGTCACTATTGAGCCATGTATTATGTGTAGTGGGGCAATTATCCAATCTCGTATCAAAAGAGTGGTGTACGGCGCTCCTGATATCAAAGGTGGAGCATTTGGTTCCTCAATTAATGTCTTAGAAGCAAATAACATTAATCATCGCCCAGAAATAGTTAAAGGTGTTTTAGAAAATGAATGCACCGCAATCATAAAAAACTATTTCAAAAGCAAGAGAAGCAAATAACTTATAAAATAAACTTGGTATTTTACTCCAAGTTTTTTTATTATGTATGTGCATGAGTAATAAAATTAGTAATCCAATTGCTTTTCTTAAGCTATCACAAGCCACGACAGTTTGTTTTGATAAAGAAACCGCTCTTTGTGATGGTGAAATATTAATTAAAAAAGTCGTTATTTTAGACGTTAGAAGAAGTGAATCAGAAGTATCACAAGCTATTTCTAATGTTTTAAACGCCGTTAATGAAAGAAATCCATTAATTGACGCTCTTAAGAAACAATATGACTTTGAACTAAGTAGCGAAGTTAAAAAAGTTTACTCGTTTAATTATGAAACACGCACCATGGGTGCTACTTTTAGAGGTGGAAAAACATATTTCATTGGTTTAGTGGATAATATGCCTATTAAAAATAAACCAGGTATTATTAAAAGATGTGATGAATATGTTAGATATGGACAAGACGTCTACGTTTTAGCCCAAGGTGAAAATGAAATTACTGAAAATTTGGATGTTGTTGCCTTAATTATCACCAAAGAGCATGTTAGAGAATCAATGGTGGAATCAATTAAATGGCTAAACGAACATAATATTAATGTTAAAGTTGTATCAAGTGATAACACATTAAAAGCTTCTTGTATTGCCTATGACGCTGGAGTGTTAAATACAAGTAAACAAATATCAATGGAATATACCGCAATACGTAATGCTTATAGAAACGTTGTTTTTGGTGAAGCACAAAGAGAAGAGAAAAACGCTATTATTAAATCATTAAAAGCCAAAGGTGAAAAAGTCGTTTACATAAATGATAATTACGATGATCTTCCTAAGGCTTTTGAAGAAAGTAAAAGATTAGTTAACAATCTATATAGAGTTAGTTTATTCCTTGTTAGTAAAGTCTTATTCGCTATATTCTTAGCAATATTATTCGCGATTAGTTACGCAACTAAAGTTTCGGAAAATCCATTTGCGTTATATCGTTATTTTGTTTTAGATGCGATTATTGATATCGCAGCGATAGCGTTATTAGTGTTTGATAGAAAGAACAACGAAGTTAAAGGTAAATACTTTATTAATATACTAAAGAAATCATTACCAGGAGCACTTATGATGCTTATTGCTTCCATCTTATTAGTGGTCCTATATTCAATGCAAAAGAACAACATTGTTAGTTTTGGTATTTATAATGAGCAAACATTAACAACAATGTTTATGATTGCTATTACTATTTTAGGTATCCCGGTTTTCTATTATGTTTGCTTACCTTTAAGTAAATATCGCCGTATAAGCATCGTTGTTATAGGGCTTATTTCTATTATTATGCTAGTGACTTCTGCTATTATTTCTTACACATCAAATAAAGCAGATCCAATATTTGGTGTTCCATTTATGGAAATGAGTGGACCGGCATATTTCATTACTGGCATTATCGTTACTGTCTTAATTGCATTATATTTCGTTATAAATAAGATTTTTGGAAAGGGAGAAGAGTATGAAAATTAATCCAGAAGTTTTAGAGGCTTTAAAAGCTAATAAACCAGTCGTTGCGTTAGAAAGCACAATTATTAGCCACGGCATGCCTTATCCAAAGAATGTGGAAACCGCTTTAAAAGTGGAACAAGTTATTAGAGAACATGGTGTTGTTCCTGCTACTATTGGCATTATTGATGGTGAACCTGTTGTTGGTATGACACCAGAAGAAATTGAATTATTTGGCAAAGTTAAAGGCATTGGTAAAGCATCTAGAAGAGACTTACCAGTTGTCTACGCTAAGAAGTTATGGGCGGCAACCACTGTTTCTTCCTCAATGATTTTAGCTAACCAAGCAGGTATTGAAGTATTTGTTACTGGTGGTATCGGTGGTGTTCATAGAGGAGCACAAGAATCAATGGATATTTCCGCTGACTTACAAGAATTAGGTAAGACCAATGTCACTGTCGTCTGTGCGGGCGCTAAAGCTATTTTAGATTTGCCGTTAACTTTAGAATATTTAGAAACAATGGGTGTCCCAGTATTAGGCTATCAAACAAAAGAATTACCAGCTTTCTATACAAGACATTCAGGTTTATCTGTGGATTATGAAATAAATGATCCAAAAGAAGCTGCGGAAATTGTTTATCAAAAGAGGAAAAATAATCTCCAAGGTGGTATATTAATCACAAATCCAATTCCTCAAGAATTCGCTATGGATGATAAAATCATCAATGACGCTATCGAAAAAGCTTTAAAGATGGCTGATGAAAAAGGCGTAAAAGGAAAAGAAATTACACCATTCTTATTAAAAACAGTAGTGGATTTAACTGGTGGAGAATCATTAGAATCCAATATCCACTTAATTCTTAATAATGCTGCTGTTGGAGCAGAGATTGCTAAAGAGGTTTGTAAACATAAGTGAAAACAGAACATCGATTCGCTGAAGCGCTTAAATCAATGATGTCAGAAATGCCGTTAGAAGAAATATCGGTAGCGGCTTTAACACGCCGTTGTAAAGTTAATAGACAAACATTCTATTATCATTTTCATGATATCTATGACTTATTAGCGTTAGTGTTCTTAAACGAAAAAATACCTGGTATTGATAACGTTAAACACTCCGAAGAAATGGCGACATCGATATTTGAATATTATTTAAAGAATCAAAGATTCATAGATGAAACACTTAACTCAGCGGGTAAAGATTTATTCGTAGAATTTATTTACAATACTTGCTATCGCTGCTTTACAACTTTTATCAATAATATTTCTGAAAGTAAACGTATAAACACTAACGAGAAGAAAAATATCGTCCGCTTTAGAGCGTTCGCTTATTCTAATTCCATCGTTTATTATTTATCTACTCATAAGAACAAAACATTAAGTGGTTTATTTGAATGTTTCTGTTTTGAAAACGATGAAAATATGAGAAAAGAAATATTAGATTTATTAGATTATCGATGGAGGAATAAGAAATCATGATTGATTTTAATTTCATCAGTCCCACAAAGATATATTTTGGCAGCAATAAAGAAGATCTTATTGGCCAAATCTGTTTAGATGGTGGCTATAAGCGTGTTTATATAGTGATTGGCCAAGGCTCAGTTAAAAGAAATGGCTTATTAAAGAAAGTCGAAGATTCATTAACTGCTTCTAATATCAAATATAAAGTCTTAGAAGGCGTTAGACCAAATCCTACGATTGTCTTATGTCATAAAGGTATTGAAGAAGCGAGAATATTTGCTCCTAACTTAATACTCGCTATTGGTGGTGGTTCAGTTGTTGATACCGCGAAAAATATTGCTGTAGGCTATTTCTATTCTGGTGATTCTTTTGATTTCAATTTGCATAAGGTTAAACCCACTAAAGCACTACCCGTTGGCGTTATTTTAACAATTGCCGCATCTGGTAGTGAATTATCAACATCTTGTGTTATCCAAGATGATGAAAAACAAATTAAACAAGGTTTCAATGATGATATTGTTAGACCAGTATTCGCTATTGAAAACCCAAAATTAACTTATAGTGTTTCTAAAGTACAAACAGCCTATGGCATTGTTGATATTATGATGCACACATTAGAAAGATATTTTAATTATTCTAGTGAAAACGAACCTGCGGATGGCTTTGCTGAAGCATTATTAAAATCAGTTATTAAAGCCGCTAAAGTGGTGATGAAAAATCCAACTGATTATGATGCTAGAGCGGTCATTATGCTAATGTCATCTTTATCACATAATGGTTTAACAAGCATTGGTAAAAATGGTGCATTCTTTGTTCATCCAATAGAACATGCTGTTTCTGCTGTTTATCCTAGTGTTGCTCACGCTGCTGGCTTAGCGGTCTTATTCCCAGCCTGGGCTAAATATTATGTAAATTATGATGTTGATAAATTTGATAAATTAGCGAGAAATGTTTTTGATTTACATAAGCATGATA
This sequence comes from uncultured Erysipelotrichaceae bacterium, assembly GCA_902777015.1. Lineage (GTDB taxonomy): Bacteria > Bacillota_I > Bacilli_A > RFN20 > CAG-826 > RUG14515. Next base: position 11,298 of record CACYSA010000024.1, read on the forward strand.
AATTAGATAACGCAAAAGCTGGTATTAAAGAAATAGAAAAACTATTTAAAGAATTAGAAATGCCTCTATCTTTTAAAGATTTAGGCATAAATAATCCAGATATTACGCTTTTGACTAACATTATTACTAGTAATGGTACTAAAATAATTGAGCACCCAAAGAAAAATATGGATAAAGAAGTGGTAGAAGCCATTTTTAAAAGTTGTATCTAGGAGGACATCGATATTATGAAAAAAGAAGATGTTATTGGTCTTATAATTTATCTCATTATTATCGCCTTAGCGGTAGTGTTTGGTTTAACAGTCTTACAAACACACCAAGTCGATAGTGCATTCCAAGGAGGACTTTATTACTTATTTGTGTTCCTTTCAGTCATTATCGGCGTATTGTTCAATTCGATATTATTTGAACTTGCCCATATCGCTGGGGCTAAAGTGGGCAAATATGAAATATTAAGTGTCACTATTATTTATTTCTCATTTTATAAAGATAATGGCAAATTCAGATTCCGTTTCTCTTCATTTGATGGTTTAACTGGTGAAACTAAAATTGTTCCAAAGAAAGGCTACGAAGAAAAGGCTAATCCAACACCATATTTGATATTTGGTTCATTATTCTTTGTTATTGAAGCTATCATCGTCATGGTTATTTTCACATTATTTAAAGATAAAGGTGGAGCATTAGGCGATTTAGCGTATGGTTTCTTAACTGTGGGCGCGATTGGTTTAGTTATTCTTTTCTACAACATTATTCCTTTAAAGATTGACTCTATGACCGATGGTTATCGTTTAACAATGGTTAGCAATCCTAAAAATAAAGCCGCTTTTAATGAATTATTACGTGTAGAACACGAAATACAACAAGGTAATACTGATGTTGAAATTAAGTTATTCGATGAAATTACTAACTTCACCGCTGATCTTAACTTAAACAAAGTTTATGCTTTATTAGATAAAAAAGAATATAAAGAAGCAGAAGAAATCTTGGATAAGATTATTGCGGCGAAAGAAAATATTGACGCAAAAGTCTTTATTCGCGCTCGTGCACAAAAGATCTATATCAATTTAATTACTAAAGATTTAGAAGAAGCTAAAGAATATTACGAAAAAGAAGTTCCAGTTTCTGAAAGAAGAGAAATTTCTAATGACGTATCCATGGCCTCTATTCGTGCTTATTTATTAATGTCTGGTTTATTAGATAAATCTAGAAGTGAATGTATTATTGCTTTAAATAATGTCTATAGAGCGTTTAAGAAAACACCTAAAAATAGACAAGCAACTGAAGTTACATTATTTAATGAAGCATTAGATAGAGTTATTGAAGCTCACGCTGATTGGGAATTAGAAGGCTACAAGCTTCAAATCGCCTCTAAATAAGCAAATATATTAGATAAACCAAAAAGCGCCTTAAATGGCGCTTTTAATATAATTAAATAACTTTTTTATTAATGGAATAAATAGATAGGTACGGACGGAGCGCTTTTATAACCACAGAATGAACTATTGTAGTATTCCAAATATACATTAGCGGTATTCTTAAACACAAAGCCTTTGCCAGTAGTTGTGATATTCCATGACAAACTACCATTATTAGTAGGAGTGGTGCCTAAGCCAATGCTATAGTGGGAACCATCATAGTAGGCAAATAAGTAGTTATTATTCTCTTTATTTTGGATATAGTAGTTTCCATCAGTTTGTTTGATGAATTTATAGTATTTGAATGTTGAACCAGCATTAGGAATGATTTTGGTTTTATCTTCGTTTACTGAAGCACCGATTGGTTTAATATACCATGGAAGGCTACTAGATTTGGCTTCATTATCCATTGCAAAATATGAGAAAGATGTAGAAGAATCGCTTGAAGCAATAACATATTCCTTTCCATCTAAATTGCTTAATGTAGTTTCGATATTTAAGCCATTTTCAAATTCGGTTGGATCAGGTGGTATTTCTCCTCCTAATAAACCATTATTATCCCAAATATATGAAGCATATTCTGGGTGATCAACAAATGGATTACGGCCATAACCATTATCACTTAAATAATTATTAATTTGAATTTCAATTGGTGTTGGAGCGTAAGTAGTGTTCCACGCTAATAAGGTGGAAAGAGTACCCATTGTTTTTAAAGAAGTACCATCGTTTGGATTATTTGATAATGATAAACCTTCTTTATAGTACATTGTGGCAGCATAGAGAATAACTCTTGCGGATTCACCACGTGATGCTTCAAAACCACATGACATTGGATCCCATTCTTTATTGCTTTTGCCTCTTGTACCATAGAAAAGATTACCACGGTCACTATTTTCACTTGATAATGTTGGTCTAATAATGAATGGATCTGCACCTGGACCAGTTGTTCCAGTTCCTCTAGAATTTGGCCAAGTATGTTCTCTATTGCACTGACCAGTAGTGGCGGTTGTAGAAGAATCATGATAGAAAGGCACAAATGTTGAAGAAGAGGCACTTGGATATGCCGCTGCTTTAGCGCCTAATGATAAACAATTACTATATGTTGTTGTTTTAGTTCTTTTACCCGCCATAATGGTTTGTAAGGCATTCCTAAATTCAGCACCTCTTAACGAAAGATTTATATTCCATTTAGTATCTTCATCTACTGGAGGAACACTGTAGCTATAAGAAGAACTACTACTTGCAGTGGAACTACTTTTTGCTGCAGATGAACTGCTAGAAGCAGCAGAACTACTGCTAGCTGTAGATGAACTAATAGTGGATGATGAACTATTTTGGCTACTGCTAGAAACTGTTGGTGACGCTATTGAACTCGAAGAAGAAACAACATCACTTGAACTTACCTGTTCACTAGTTACGCTAGTCGCACTAGTTTCACTAGAAGGAACATTAGAAACTGGTTGGTTTTTAACACAGCCACTTAAAATAAGAGCAATAGCAGATAGAATTATTGGGAGTTTTTTATAATTTTTCATAGTACTTCATTATATACCACTTACAAAATAATAAAAGACCGCTATTTTAATAACGGTCTATTTAGTTGATTAATTTGATTAATTATTTACCGGAAACAGCAATCTTTTTAATTAATACTGATTCAGCGGAAACACCACTTGGTGAGACAGTAACATCGTTACCAACTTCAACGATATCCTTAAAGACATCTAATAAGTTACCACCAACAGTAATTAAGTCTAATGGTTTACCTTTCTTACCATTTTCAATCATGAAACCAGTGGATTGAAGTGAGAAGTTACCACTTTGTCTATTAAGACCAGCATGTAAACCAGAAACATCAGTAATAAAGACACCATTGCCAACCATTTTGAATAATTCTTCTAATGATTTCTTACCTGGTTTTAAGGAAACAAACGCTGTACCGATGCCGCGTTTAGAACCGCCACCGAAACCATTACCTGTTGTTTGAACACCATCTTTAGCAGCGGTGGTTAAGTTATATAAATATGTTTGTAACACACCGTTTTTGATAATTGGCTTATTGTATGTAGCAACACCTTCATCATCAAACCATCTAGCAAAGACGTTCTTTGTTAATGGCTTATCTTCAATAGTGACTTTACTAGAAGCAATCTTTTGACCAACCTTATCAATGAATAAGGATGATTTCTTTTGAACTTCTTCAGCGTCAGCATGACCGATATAGGCTCTTAATAAGGAAGTAACAACATCTGGATGTAAAACAGCTTTATATTTATTTGTTTCACATGGTTCTCCGCCTAATTGATCAACAGTTAATTTAACAACTTTCTTAGCGAATTCTTCTGCGTTGAATTTTGAGAAATCGTTATCTAAGAAGAAGTCATAACCTGATTTTGTTTGTTCGCCTTGTTTAGCAACACATTGAACGACATAAGTGAAGTAGTTACTTCTTTGGACTAAGTTAAGGCCATTAGAATTGATTAATGTCACCTTTTCACTTGTTTGATTGAATTCAGTACCAGCAACTTCTGCAATACGTGGATCAATTTCTTTACATGTTTTTTCTAAGAAATAGAGATTTTTCATTTTTTCATCAATGGAAACGTTCTCTAATTCTTTGTTAAATGTGTTAATTTTGTGGTATTTTTCACTGCCTTTGAAGATGAAGATTGGGTCATCATTTTCAATGACTTTAGCGTTGGCAACAATTTCTTTTACTAACCACGCTGCTTTATCTTTATTCCAGACATCGCATGCGGCAGCGCCACATTTACCGTTTAAGATACCTCTAGCTAAAATGGAATAACCATTGTTATCTTTATACTCATCAACTTCTCCATGGAATAAGGAGATGTTTATATTATGAGATTCATAAATGGATAATTCGACTTGTTCGAGTCCTGCTTCTTTTGCTAATGCAAAAAACTTATCATATTTGCCCATTATTTTAACTCCCCTCCGCGGCCACCGACGGTGACTTCGCTAACTCTTAGAGTTGGTTGACCAACGTTTGTTCTAATAGAACCAGAAGAAGCACCACACATACCTTGGGCTAAATCTAAGTCATTAGCAACCATGTCGATTTTCTTTAAGATTTCAAAACCTTTACCAATTAAAGTTGCACCTTTAACTGGTTCAGCAATTTTACCATCTCTAATGATATAAGCTTCACTGCAACCGAAGTTAAATTCACCAGTTGTTGGATCAACAGAACCACCGTTAAAACCAACAGCATATAAGCCTAATTTAGTGGCTTTAATGATTTCTTCAGGTGTGCTCTTACCATTACAGATATAGGTATTAGACATACGAGATGTAGGTACGAATCTATAGTTTTGTCTACGGCAAGCACCGTTGCCTTCTCTATTCATACGACGACCATTGAGATCATCAATCATATAGTCATTTAATTTACCATTTTTGATAAGTAATCTCTTTGTACCTGGATTACCTTCATGGATTACCTTCATCATCGATATCAATTGAACCCCATTCGCCAGGAATAGTGGAATCATCAACCGCACTAACGACTGGTGAAGCAATATAATCACCAATCTTGTTATTTGAGAAACAAGATAAGCCTTTAGCGACTGCGCTTGCTTCTAATGGGTGACCACAAGATTCATGGAATAAGACGCCACCCCAACCGTTACCAATAACAACTGGCATGATACCACTTGGGCATTCCGCTGCTGTTAACATCTTAAGAGCGGTTTCTGCGGCTTTTCTAGCCACTTTCTTAGGATTAACTTTTTCAGTTCTAAAATATTCGATACCATGTTGAGCGCCTGGTCCTTCAAAACCTGTTTCAAAGCCGTTTTGATCAGCGGCGATAACTTGGAAGACCATTCTACCGAACTCAGTAGTGCGTTTGAACCATTTACCTTTAGAGTTAAAGATAGCGACAAAGCGCTTATTATCACCAAAGACACCAAATGTTCTAACGATTCTTGGATCTTTTAATGAATTGATTTCATCAATACCTTCACGGATTAAAGCAATCTTTTCTTCCACTGGAACATCATCATAACTGCGTGTTACAGGATTACGATTCTTGCTCTTAATCATGTCTAATTTTTCCACAGTTAAGATTCTTTTATCGTGGAATGATTTGTTTAATGAATTGGCTAACGCTAATAAGCCTTTTTTACTTAAGTCATTAGTGTAACCATATACGCATTGGTTGTTTTTTAATAAACGTAAGCCAACACCACATAGTGAATTGGAACTAGTTGTTTCCACTTTGCCGTTTTCAATCATCACTGAATGTGAGCTGCTATCTTCATAGAAGATTTCAGCATAATCAGCGCCTGTTTCTAAACCAGCATTAAGTACTTCAATAGCTAATTTCTTACTAATCATGTATTTTCCTCCTTTGTCTAAAATTTGATACTGGTGAAATATTAGCATAATTCCAATGAATTATGTATGAAAACACGTAAAAAGAGCAAAAAGACCACTAAAGTTTACATAGATGACGGAATGTGATTTAACATATTTTAGCAAGAAGTCCCCCACATCAATTTGATGGCTACCTCTATAGGTGGGGGATGAACTACTAATTATAAACATTTATAAAAACAAGTAAATTTCTATATAAAAAAGTAGATATTTGTTGTGATTATATCAATAAATTGATATACTAATAATAGGACGACGGGATATGGAAATAGACTTGTCCTACATGTGGATCTATTCATGATCGAGATCTAAACGCTGCGAAAAATATTCTAAGTAAGGGAACTACAATACTTACAAAGGATGGGACACATCCGGATAGCTTGTTTATGCTGGGGTCATTAGACTCCTCGAGCAAGAAGCCCCCACTTCTTTAAGTGGCGGAGCATGTCACTTAATTTGGTCAGTTGATATAGCGTCCTTAATTGCGATGCTTCGATGCTGACTTTTTTATTGACATTGTATTTACCTAAATGATGGAATGTGATTAAATATTTTCAGATGATGTTGCCCATTATGGACTAGCAAACTGGAATACCAGATTGACATCATCTTTTTATCTCCACTTTTGATGGAAATAGAAGGATGCTTAGTTTTACGATTGTTATAAATTTTGAAAGCCATAATTTACCTCCTATATATTTAAGTAGGAGAGAAAAACGCTTTTTGTCCAAAAAAGTTTTAAAAATATAAAAATAAGTTAGAATAGTAGTGCTATGAAAAAAATAAGAATTAATATGTTATCTCAAGCCACATCTGTTGATGGTCAAGGTGTTGGTAGTGCTTATATCGAACAAGTCGCATTAGTAAAAGAAAATGATGATATCTTTGAAGTGGAAATTAACTCAAAGAAATCTAATTTTGATATCTATCATATGCATACGTTTAATCCTCAATATGTGATGAGATTAAATAAAAGACATATCAATGTTACTTATGTACACTGCTTACCTGAAACATTTGATGGTTCACTTAAAATGCCTAAACCAATATTCTGGGCATTTAAGAAATATGTTAAACATGCTTATAAGAAAGCCGATGAAGCAGTCGTGGTTAATCCAATCTTTATTGAACCATTGGTGAAACTTGGTTTAAAAAGAGAAAACATTACATATATTCCTAACTTCGTTGATCATGAAAAATTCCATGAATTACCTCTTGAAGAAAGAAACGCCTTAAGAGATAAATATGGCATTCCACATGATAAGTTTGTAGTTATGGGATGTGGACAAGTCCAAACAAGAAAAGGTGTTAAGGACTATGTCGAATGTGCGAAACGTAACCCAGATAAAGTATTCGTTTGGGCGGGTGGTTTCTCATTTGGCGCAATTACTGATGGCTATAAAGAATTAAAAGCCATCATGGATAATCCACCAGAAAATGTGAAATTTATCGGTATCATTCCACGTGTGGAAATGAATGGTATCTTCAATATGTGTGACTTATTATTCATGCCGTCATTTGATGAATTGTTCCCAATGTCTATCTTAGAAGCTGTTAATTCTAGAAAACCAGTCTTACTTCGTAATTTAGAATTATATGAAGATATCTTATTCAATGATAAAGATACCTACGCGAAAGCGCCTGATGTTGATGGTTTCTGTGAACAAATTAATAAATTAGCCACTGATAAGAAATATTATGAACACTATCAAGAAGGTAGCAAATATATCTCAGATTTCTATAGCAAAGAACACGTTAAGAATCTTTGGAGAGAATATTATCAAAGAATCTATAACAAGTGGGCACCACTTAAGAAATTAAAGACAAATAAAAAGGCTAAGAAGACTAAATAACAAAGCCTAACACTAATAAAGTAACAGCTAATACGGGTACCGATATAATGGACCCGTATTTTATAAAGTCTAAGAAAGAAAATTTAACTTCGTATTTATTTAATAAATTAGAGAACATAATTCCCGCAAGCGCACCAATCGGTGTTAAGAAAGCACCAATGTTACTACCAACAATACTTGAATAGATTGCTTTCATATACTCGCCATTAGTTAAAGCAGTAGGAATATTGGAATATAAGATACTCATTGGAATATTGTTAATAAGATTAGAGAACAAATAAGAAGAAGCACCATAATTGATAATTAAATTACCATTATTTAAGAAGTCACCAATCTTACTAGCGATACCTTGATAATTAATAGCAATAACAATAATAGACATTGATAACACAAATGGAATTAGTTGATATGGTAGTCTTTTAAAACTATCTCCTAAATAATTCCATTCTTTTCTTCTAATAAGTCTAAGTATTAAAGAAAATACTAATAGAGATAGTGCGCATATCGCTGATATTAACCACATTTCAATATGTAAATATGGAGAGATGATTAAGAAAACGAGGCACACTAATAGGTGTAAAGAACCAATAATCAAATCAACCTTACTCTCAATATGAATTGTTATTACTTCATCGTTATTTAATGGTTCTCTTAATTTCTTGGAGAACAATAGATAAATAATTAACAATTCCACTAAACCAGCGGCAATCGTTGGTAATAGCATCACTTTTAAATATTCAATAAATGTAATACCCGCGGAAGTTGCTAAATAGATGTTCGTGGGGTTACCAATAATAAACATCATTGACCATGTATTAGCCGCGGCAAATTCTGCAATTAAATATGGTAAAGGATTGATCTTCGCGTGTTTGCAAAAGAAACATATAAATGGTGTGAATGTGAGAATAACAATATCGTTTGATGTAAATATCGTTAAAACACTAACTAGGAAATATAAAACAAAGAATAAGACATATTGATGACCTTTAGCTTTATTGACCGCGAACGCCGCTAAAAATTTAAATAGACCTAATTCATCTAAATAGATAGATAAGATAGTCATCGAAAAGAATAAGACTAATATCTTTAATGGATTGACCGCGGTATTACTTGTCCATGAATCTTTGATTTCTTTTATTGGACACAAAGTAGTGGCCACTAAAACGATTGCTCCTAATAAAGCAATCATCCAATAGGTATCTAATTTAATACTTTTAATCTTGATATGTGGGAAGAACAATATCGATAGTGTAATCCCTAGAAATGTTATGCATGAAATAATAATCGTTGCTATCATACAAACGATAATCATAGACTTTTTGTTTTATAAAACAATAAAAAAATAAAACCGGAAATTATTTGATAATCGTTCCGGCTTTTAATTTAAATGCTTCTTCAGCGTTATTTAATGATGCGATAACAGCGGTTTTCTTATTTCCTTTAAGGAAGTTTAGTACCGCTTGAACTTTAGGATACATGCTGCCTTTAGCGAAATGACCTTGCTCTAAATAGTTTTCCATCATTTCTTTAGTGGCATTAGTTAATACCATTTCATTTTCTTTTTTATAATTGATGCTTACATAATCAACAGCGGTTAATATTACTAAATAATCAGCGTCGATTAATTCCGCTAATTTCGCGGAAGCGTAATCTTTATCAATAACCGCAGCAACACCTTCTAGTTTATTGTTTTTATTAATAACAGGGATGCCACCTCCACCTGCGCATATGACGACTTGTCCATCGTCTAATAATGCTTTAATGGATTCTTTTTCGATAATATCAATTGGAAGTGGTGAAGGGACCACTCTTCGATAGCCTCTGCCAGCATCTTCTTTCATGATATAGCCTTTTTCTTTAGCGATTTGTTCTGCTTCTTCTTTTGAATAAAATGAACCAATTGGCTTAGACGGGCTATTAAAAAGTGGGTCTTTTTCATCCACGAGTACTTGTGTAACCACTGTGGAAACAGTTTTATTAATACCTTTTTCTCTTAAACAGTTATATAGAGCGTTTTGGATGTGAAAGCCAATATAGCCTTCACTCATCGCGCCACATTCAGGAAACGGCATATTAGGTGTTTCTTTAGAAGTTTCAAAAGCAAGATTGATCATTCCTACTTGTGGACCATTACCATGGACGATTGCTACTTGGTTATTAGATACAAGTAAATCAGAGATAGCGGAAGCCACTCTGATTAATGCTTGTTTTTGTTCTTCTGGATTATTACCTAAGGCGTTACCACCTAATGAAACAACATATTTTGCCATAATTATTCTTTATTTTCTTCTTGTTCTCTTTGATATTTTTTCGCTTTTTGGATTAATACTTTTCTATTATTAATTCTACTATTGAATAAAGCGGATCTTAATATGAAGCACGCTATACCAGAGACAATAGAGAATGCAAATAGCCACATTGACCATTCGTAGAATTGATATTGGATATTACGAAGGAATATCGCAGCGATAAGTAATGATAGCGCGCCACTAAAAGAACCAATCGCGCACCAGAACAATATATTTCTATAGTTCATGAAGTTTTTGATTTCTGCTTCGTATTTTTCAATATCTTCTTTTGTTAATTCTCTATAATCCATAATGAAGCTCCTATTAAATACTATTTATCTTCGTTATCTTTTTCTTCTTTTTCTTCGTCTTTTTCGTCTTCATCAACTTTGCCTAATGCTTTATTAATCGCACCAACAGTGGAGTGATAAGCTGGAATAGCTAAGAAGACTGCCCACATTGGGTGCCATAAGTATGGCATACCATTATGAAGGGCAATAGGTAAGAACCAGCACACAAAGAAGAAGGCAAATGAGGCTAAGAATGCCATATTGAAGTGGTTAGCGTTTTTCTTTCTAATTGCTCTAGCGATAGAACAAATGATTTCTGGAATGAAGAATACTACCCACATGATGTGCCACCAGTTAAAGATCGCACTAACAACGATATAAGCCACTAAAGCTAATGTGAATAATGTTGCTTCAACAGCACCGATAACAGCAGTAGGGACATCCATTTCGTGTCTTTTAACTGTCCCATCAGCGTTATAACAGGTAACACCATTATCATCAATAGTGACCTTCTTGCCATTTTTACTAAATAAGACAACATGATCATCTTTGATTTCTACTTTATCGTCTTTCTTTTCATCTTTATTATCTTTGACTTGCTCTTCAACGATAGTGTCGATGTCTTCATCTGTAGCGAGGAGTTCATCAAGAGATACTCCATATAATTTCGCTAAGCAAATGAGGTTGTCTGTGTCTGGGCTAGCTTCGGCTCTTTCCCATTTACTAACTGCTTGTCTTGATAAACCTAATTTATCCGCGAGTTCTTCTTGGGAATAACCATATTTTTTTCTTAATTTGACTAATCTGTCTGCAATTTCAATCGTCATAATCGTTTCCTCCTGTTTTTGACACCAACAATCTAGCAAATACGCATTCGGTTGCGCCACCTAGTCTAGTTAGAATTTTCGCAACTTTTGGTTGCAAACTAGGCATTTCTCGCCAAAAAGTCGCCGACAATGGAGTCATAACGCTCTTCATCACTTAATCTGACACGAGAATGAAGTGCGCCTTCAAACCAGGCAATTTCTTTCTTATTTGAAGAGCAAACGGCGTATAATTCTTTGCTCTTTTCAGGTAAACAATAGATATCTTTTGTACCCCAGATAAATAAGACTGGGATGTTACCAAATTCAGGAACATATTTAATTGTTCTTGCGTCATTGATATCGCATTTAGTGAAATGCTTAAACCACATCCAAATTTGATAATAGACAGGGAATAAAGCGTGACCACTTTCGATGTAGTGGTTCTTATATATTTCCTTATATGTGATAAAAGCGCTGTCCATAATAACGGCTTTTAAATATGGTTCTTTAAATGTCGCTACCACAATAGAGGTCACACATGTACCAACACATATGCCATGTATATACATTTCTTTTTGGTTATGTTCATCATGCATATATTTAAGCCATAACTTAACGTCTTCTGCTTCTAATATGCCACATGTGCTATATGTACCTTCAGAAAGGCCATGCGCTCTTTGATCGATAACTAAAACGTTAAAACCTAAATTCTTATATGGTTGAGCGTAATAGTATGAATACACTAATGTTTCTCTTCGACCTGGAAGAATGACGATTGTTCTATCGAAACCATAATCAAACCATTCACCAACAAGCTTTAAGTCATCTTTAGAAGTAATACTAACTTCTTTGATGAATGATTTATCACCTTTAGACCATTCAACGCCTCTTTTCCACATTGTTTCTAAAGCGGGATTACCTGGTTCTGAGCATTGTTCTCTACCCCAAGAACCAGCTTTTCCACGCATTAAAGTCTTGCTATAAACTTTATAAGCGACAAGGAATGTGAAAAATACGGAAAATAATAATCCTAAGACTAATAATGACCCAACGACGATTAAGATAATGATAACGAATTGAGGCATATTACTTCTTTAATAATTCCCCTAAAATAACGGCTTCTTTTTCACACATTGGTGAAACTGGTTCGTCGCCAGCATAGAACGCTGCGGCTAAACCTGGACCAACGTTACAACCTGTGGATTGACCAACAGGAACAAAGATTAAGTTTTCTGGATGGAATGTTTCTTCAATCATGCGTTTCATTTCTAAAGCTTGTGCTTCTCTTAATGAATATGTGACAACGAATGATTTACCAGTGGAATGACCAATGGTTTTCTTAATATATTCTGGGAATAATTTTAAAACAGCTTTATAACCACGGGCTTTACCAATGATTTGTGTTTGACCTGTTTCATTACATAAATCGCCTAATGGTTTAATACCAATCATGTTACCCATGAAGGCTTTACCTTTACCGATTCTGCCTTTTCTGGCTAAGAAGAACAAATCATCAATGAAACCACATTGGTGAATTCTTAATCTAAAGTCTTGTAAATATTTAACAGTGCTATCAAAGTCCATACCTTTTTCACGACATAAACTTGCTTCAACAGCGATTAAATCAATCGCGCCACTATATCTTAATGAGTCAATAACTTCAATTTTGATATTTGAATATTTTTCCATCACTTCTCTAGCGGCAACGGTAAATGCACTGAAGCCACCGCTCATCGCAGAAGAAATAGTAATAACGACAACGTTTCTGCCTGCTTTTGCTAAAGCACTTAATCTATCAATAATTGTTTGAGGGGAAGGAATGGAACTGCTGAAGTTATTTTTCTTATTTGTCATTAATGTGAAATATTCTTCAGGTTTCATTGTGTCCCAATATAAATCTGTTGGTTTTTCAGAACCATCTGGCCACACAACAGTACTCATTGGTGTTTCTTCAATGCCATATTTAGCAATGATTTCTCTTGTAAAATCGCCACCGGCGTCAGTAAGAATTGCGAAATTCTCTTTCATGATGTTTTAATTCTCCTTTTTGTTATTACTAACAACTCTTCTATTTTTAATCTTCCACACCAAGTAAGCAAGCGGGAAGTTAATTAAGAATGACAATGTTAAGGCAATTGTATACGCAATTGAGCCATATAGATGACACACTTCGTAAAAAAATGTGAATATCACAAAAACAAATAACGTTTTAATAGTGGCGTAACATCCTTCCACAAGTATTCTTCTATTCATCCTTTTTGTGGGCCACATAAATGTTGTAATACCCATCAATGCTTGGAAGTAGAAAAGATAAGATAACGCCATAAAGAGATATTTGTATAATCCAGCGTTATTCCATACACCTGATAAGATAGTCATCATGGCAATACTTAATAAACCACAGACAAAAGGCACTATCGCATTCATCCAAATTGTTCTTTGAATTCTAAATGTGTCTAAACTTGGTTTAAAGTGTGATGATTTATTGTCATTTAAATAAACAGTTTCAATAGGTACTTCTTCAAATCTTAAACGTTTAATTTGTAGATTACATATGACATTCATTTCATATTCGTAGTGGTTACCCTGTAATGATATTAAATTGAAAACATCATCAATTGGAAAACCACGTAAACCACATTGATCATCTTGAACATATTCCTTAGTTAAAAGTGTGCGACATAATCTCGACATGAAATTACCATTTCTACTTCTTTTAGGCACGCTTTTATCAAAGGTACGACTGCCTAAAACAATGTTATTTGTTTCATGTAATTTATCATCAACTTTAATGATGTCTGACACTAGATGTTGTCCATCCGCGTCACATGTAATGACATATTTATGAGTGGTGGGGTGTAAGTTTACATAAGAAAATCCTAAACGTAGCGCTGCACCTTTACCCTTATTTGGATTTTGTTCTATCACTTCAGCGTATTTTTTAGCTTCTTCAAAAACAGCATTATATTGTTCTCCTGAGCCATCATTAACAACGAGAATATCAAAACCTTCGTCTTTAAGCTTTTTCAATAACTCAATCATTAGATGATCTGGCTTATAAGCCGGTATTAAGATATATGTTTCGTTTCTTTGATAACTCAATGTTTCCATCATGTTAGATTATATGATAAAAATAACTTTCTGTTAATTAATGATTAACAAATCATTTAGAAAGCGTTATAATAAATTGACCAGACTAGTCAGACCAAGGAGAAAAAGATTATGGAAATTAGCATTTATGATGCCAAAGCACATCTTTCTAATCTAATTCAGCAATTAGTAGATGAAAAAGAAGAAATTATTTATATTAAAAAGAATGGCAAGCCAATCGTGCAGCTTACTTTAATAAGAAATAAAAAGAGCAAACGCATAGGCGCTGCTAAAAAGGAAATGAAAGATTTTAATCTTTCTCTTGAAGAATTCAATGATATTTCAATTGATGAATTTTATGGAGACTAACCTATGAAGCTTTTATTAGATACCCACACACTTCTTTGGGCGCTTGGTGCACCGGAAAAGCTCCCAGAATACATTGTCGAAATGATTTGCAATGAAAGTAACGATGTGTATTTATCAGCAGCCTCTCTTTGGGAAATAAGCATTAAGCACAAAAAGGCACCAAATAAAATGCCATTCACTGCTACTCAAATTAGAGATTATTGCCAGAGAGCTGGTTATTTCTTCTTATCTTTGAGCGTCGATAGTGTTGCCACTTTTGATAAACTTACTTTTGAAAACAACAACGATCCTTTTGATCAGATTCTAGTCAGCCAATCTATTGCAAACAATATGAGATTTATAACCCATGATGAGAAAATTAAACAATTCGGTGTTGGCAATATAGAATTGTTCTAACTATTATTTGTGTGTTTATCCTTTTGCAAAAATTATTATTTTTAAAATCTATTTGCTAACCTCATTTATATTTGTTACTATTTATGGGCAAACTTACTTTGAACGACATTACAGTTCAAGGCGGAAGGAGAAAAAAAGTTATGAAAAAAGGTGTCCATCCAGAATACCATCGTTGCACAGTCACATGCATCTCCTGTGGTAACACATTTGAAACAGGTTCCACATTAAAAGAAATCAAGGTTGATACATGCGCTAACTGCCACCCATACTACACTGGCAAACAAAGATTTGTTCAATCCGATGGTCGTGTCGATCGTTTCAACCGTAAATATGGCTTAAACGATAAGAAATAAGTACTAAATATCTAGAAAATTAAAACCCCGAGAATGAAAATCGGGGTTTTTACTTTGTCTTTTTGACTAATGTTGAAGAGCTTTTGTTTTTCTAACTGTTTGTACAAAGTCTTCTTTATAGACATCATTGATATATGATTCATTAATTCTTCCTAATAAGTGATCATAAGAAGAACTGCCTTTATATTTGCTATCAGTTAATGTTAAGCAATATTCAGCGACATATGAAGTAAATGCGAAGTCATCCGCTCTAACGATATTGAAGTCATCTTTTTTATTAATGATTTCTTTATTAGCTTGAGTAATTGGATCTTTATATCTTAGTGTTGTCTTGATAATAAAGTCATCAGAATATTGTTCATTTAATTTCAATTCATATAAAGCGACAGTAGTGTGGTCAGACATGATTTCACCAGCGTCTTTTTTATCATCTTCGAATTCTTCATCGCTCATTTGTCTTGTTTCATAACCTAATAAACGATATGAGGCAATTGCGTCACTGAATTCGATTTGACACTTTGTGTCTTTAGCGACGGTATACATTGCTTTACCAAATTCTTTTTCAAACACTTTTGTGGCTTCTAATTCACCATCAATATAGTAAGCATTACCATTACCATTTTCAGATAAGGTATATAAGGTACCATTATCATAGCTACGATAGCCACAGCAGGTGAGATAAACACCATCTGAGGCCTTTTGTTTGATAAGAGTGGTTAATTGATCACCTCTCACTTTTCCGACGTTAAAATCGCCATCTGTTAATAAGACAACACGGTTATTACCACCGGTAATGAAGTGTTTATGAGCGAGTTCATAAGCTTTTTCAATACCACCTTCACCCCAGGTAGAACCACCCGCCATAAGGTTATTAACGATATTTGTTAATTCAGTTTTCTTTTTACCTGTATAACCATCTGCTTCAACAGAAACGCCAGAAGCATATGTAACGATAGAAACTGTATCATCATCGCCTAATTTTTCAATTAATGTATTAAGTGATTTCTTAACTAAATCAAAGACACCAGTCATAGAACCACTTCTATCAACAAGAAGGACAAAATTATTCTTAACATTAGCGGTTTCCGCGGCTTTTGCTTTAACGATAACAGAGGCTAAATATGTATCATTACCCCATGGGCATCTTTGTAATTCCAAGATAGTGGATAAAGCTTCATCTGTTTCATTTTTATAACCATAAGAGAAATAATTAAGCATTTCTTCAGTTCTAAGGGCGTTTTTCGCACCATTTAAGGAATTATGATCAATAGCCTCTCTCACACATGGATAAGAGAATGTAGAACTTGTTAAAGAAATATTACTTGTCTTTTGTTCTTGTGGATCGGTATATGGGTTTTCGCTTGTTCTTTGTCCAGAGTAAGATGTCTCACGACTAGGAGAATAGTAAGTATCTCTTCCTCCTGGATAATATCCGCTCTTTGAGCTACAACCCGCTAAAGAAACAGCGGCTAAACTTAATAAGACTAATTTAATTTTGGAATTCATTGTTTTGTCCTCCTACTAACAAGACGCACTAATAAATCAAAACTGCTAAAAAACGGATAAATTTTTTCATCTATCCGTCTTTTGATTGATTATTTGTCCGCTTTAACTAAGTGACATGCAACTTGGTGACCTGGTTTAATTTCCACAAGTGGTGGTCTACTTTTTGCACATTCAGGAGTGGCTTTTGGACATCTTGTTCTAAATGGACAACCACTAGGAGCGTTAAGTGGTGAAGGAATATCACCTTGCATAATAATACGCTTATTACTCTTAGCAATCTTTGGATCTGGAACAGGAATCGCAGATAATAACGAATTAGTGTATGGATGTAATGGATTTTCAAATAATTCATCACTATCCGCAAATTCAACAATATGTCCTAAATACATAACAGCAATTCTGTTAGAAATGTGTCTAACAACAAGTAAGTTATGGGCTACAAATAAATATGTAAGTTTTAACTTTTCTTGTAGCTCCTTAAAAGTATTAATAACTTGGGCTTGAATAGAAACGTCTAAGGCTGAAACAGGTTCGTCACAAACGATGAATTCAGGATTAAGCGCTAAAGCTCTAGCAATACCAATTCTTTGTCTTTGACCACCAGAGAATTCATGAGCATATCTAGTAGCGTGTTCGCTAGATAGACCGACCATCTTCATTAATTCTTCAACACGTTGGTGACGTTCTTCTTTGGTTTTACAAATCTTATGAGCGTCTAATGGTTCAGCGATAATATCTTCAACTGTCATACGTGGATCAAGAGAAGAATATGGATCTTGGAAAACCATTTGTGCGTGTTTTCTAAATTCTTTAATTAATCCTTTATAGTATTTCTTACTAGCTCTAATCTTATCGATATTTCTTTGTAATCTTTCAATACGGTCATTAGCGAGCTTGACTTGTTCAATAGCTTCTTGATCACCGTTTTGAGCCTTTGGTTCTAATTGAACAAGTAAATCCTTCATCTCATAAATTTTACGAGTAAGGTCATCAATATCCATTCTAGTGCCTGGATTAACTCTTTGGCCGTTAAAGATAATACGTCCCGCAGTTGGTTTATATAATTGTAAGATAGTTCTACCTAATGTGGTTTTGCCGCATCCTGATTCACCCACTAAACCAACAGTTTCACCTCTTTTAACAGTAAAGGAAACATCATCGACCGCTTTTAACATTTTGGTCTTCATGAAACCAACGTTAATTGGGAAATACATGGAAAGGTGATTAACTTCTAAGACTATTTCTTTTTTAACATTTAAGTCTTCGTGTGCCGCTGCAAACTCTTTATCGAGTTGAGCTTGTAAATCTTTAGAAATCATAATTTACTACTCCTTTCCTTGTCCTTTAGCTTTTTCCGCTCTTTTATAAGCATTCTCATAAATAGCGGTTAAAGCCTTCTTGGTGGCCTCTAATTTCTTATTAATATAATTGAACCAATAGAGGTCTCTTTTAGCTTGTACGACGTGTTCTTTAGCAATATCAATCTTATATCTAGCTTCCACTCTGTCTTTACGTGGTCTACCAGCAGCGGCTAAATATTCTTTTTTAGCTTCGTTTAAATCAGCTTTTGCTTGATTAACCGCTTCATTAGAAGCATCTGGATTAACAGGTGTAGTGGAGATCACTAATTTATCTAGATATGCATTAAATTCTTCTTTAGACATATCTAAAGCATTAGCGTCGATTTCCACCTTATGGTGTTTAATTTTTTTATGAACATCGTTCTTATCAATAGATAATCTTTCAGAACCACCCGCTTTACGGTCTTTAATTGCATATGCAAAGTCACGTCTAGCGCGGTAATATTCTTGTCTAGATTCATTAACTCTATATTTAGCGATTTCTAATCCTTCTTTGCTTAATGCGTTGTTCTTAACATCGTTATTGAAGTTATTTTTCTTCGCTAAATAATCTTGATAAGCTTTTTCAACATCTAAACGAGAGATACGTGTAAAGGCTTTATTACCTTCTTGGCAGTTATCAAGATATCTTTGAAGTTCGTCTTCACTAATCTTGCCTTCATCAGCGAGTTTTTCTAAATATTTGAAGCACGCTGTATAGTGGTCTTCACTCACTTTAATAAATTGTGGGAATTTCTTTAAACAGACTTTCATACAATTCTTACAACGTGGAGCAAAAGAACAACCACTTGGTAAAGTAAAGACATCAACAGGGTTACCTGGAATAGGTTCTAATTTATCAACACGTTTATCTGCTTTTGGAATGGAATTAATCAAACCTTTAGTGTATTCATGTTGAGGATTATAGAAAATATCATCAACGGTACCTGTTTCTACAACACGTCCAGCGTACATAACATTAACTCTATGACAGATTTGAGCAACAACACCTAAATCGTGAGTAATGATGATAATACCAACGTTAAGTCTCTTTTGAAGATCTAATAATAATTCAAGAATTTGTGCTTGAATGGTGACGTCTAACGCGGTCGTTGGTTCGTCAGCGATAATTAAATCTGGTTCATTAATTAAAGCCATCGCAATCATTGATCTTTGTAACATACCACCTGAATGTTCGAATGGATATTGTTTTAAACGTTTTTCTGGATCAGTAATACCAACAAGCTTTAACATTTCTAAAGCGCGCTTTCTAGCGAAATTGACTTTATCATCTAATTCTTTTGCTAATTCAGAATAATCTTCATTATTTGCCTTTTTGACTTTAATTTCCGCTTTTAATTCTTTAATACGTGCTTTTCTTTTGGCCTTAACTTCTGCGTCTTCATGAATACGAACGGCTTCCATTAATTGGTCACCAATACTCCACACAGGGTTAAGAGAAGACATCGCGTCTTGGAAAATAATAGAGATCTTTTTACCTCTAATTTTTTGTAATTGTTTGACTGGTAAACCGAGTAGTTCTTGACCATCGAATTTGATAGAACCACCGATCACACGTCCTGGTTTTTCTAAGATTTGCATGATGGAATATGCAGTAACTGATTTACCAGAACCGGATTCACCAACAATGCCCAATACTTCGCCTCTTCTTAAGGTGAAAGAAACGCCATTAACACTTCTCACTTCACCAGAAGGCACGTTGAAGGAGGTATGTAAATCTTTGACTTCTAATAATACTTCGTTCGCCATAAGTTAAACCTCCTATCTTTGTTTTGGGTCAAAGGCATCTCTTAAGCCATCACCCATAAGGTTAAGCGCTAAAACGATTAAGCAAATGAAGATTGCAGGAATGAGCAATAAGTAAGGACGATTACTTAAAGCAGAAACAGCATCACTTGCTAAGCTTCCTAATGATGGCATAGGAGCGCTAACACCTAAACCAATGAAGCTTAAGAATGATTCAGTAAAGATTGCGCTTGGCACTTGTAAAGTCGCGCTAACGATGATGACAGATAAGCAGTTAGGAATAATGTGTTTTCTAATTGTCATACCAGTGCTTGTGCCAATTGATCTACTAGCTAAAACATATTCAGTTTGTTTAACGGATAAGACTTGACCACGAACAAGTCTAGCCATACCTACCCAATATAACAATGCATAAACAACGAAGATGGAGATAAGTGGT
Organism: uncultured Erysipelotrichaceae bacterium; assembly: GCA_902777015.1. GTDB lineage: Bacteria > Bacillota_I > Bacilli_A > RFN20 > CAG-826 > RUG14515. The sequence goes on from CACYSA010000024.1 coordinate 31,611, forward strand.
GTACCTACTTTATCTAAGAATGTTCCTTCAAAGTTAAACGCTTGTTTCAAAACAACTGATAAAAGAATAATGATAACCATATCTGGTAACGAATAAATAACATCAACGATACGCATCATCACCATATCAACCTTGCCACCACTAAATGCGGAAATAGAACCGTAAATAGTGCCGATAATCAACACGATAATCGCGGCAAAGAAACCAACCATCAATGACACACGAGCACCATAGATAACACGGATGAAATAGTCTCTACCTAATTGGTCTGTACCAAATAGGTGTGGCCAAATGAATTCACCAGCGGATATTCTAACTTGCTCACTAGTGCTATAAGCAAATGGTGGTAAGTTATTGAATGTATCATCAACAGCTTTACCTGGTTGAATACCTAATTGTTGGTCGTAGGTATATGGATAAAATACAGGAATAAGGAAAATCGCTAATAAGATAAAGACGATAAAGAATAAAGATACAACAGCGATCTTATTTCTTTTGAATCTTCTAATCGCATCTCCTAAGAATGATGTAGAAGGACGCATGAATGTTTGTTCTTGTTTTTCTTTATCAGTTGCGACTTTGAATATTGATTCGCGGTCGTAATCAACTTGGAAAGATAAAGGATTTTTAAATTTCTTCATAATTCCGCCCTCCTTAATCTAAATCAACACGTGGATTGACCACTGTGTAGAGAATATCGCTAACTAGCACCATGATGATAACTAAATAAGTTAAGAAAATAGTTAAACCCATAACTTCTGGATAGTCACGGTTAGTAATGGATGTGACGAATTCACGACCAATACCAGGAATACCATATATCTTTTCAACAACCAATGAACCAGTAAGAATAAAGGCAATCATTGGACCAGCATATGTAATAACAGGTGTTAACGAGTTTCTTAATGAATGCTTATATAAAACTCTAGAGAATGAAGCGCCTTTTGCGTAGGCTGTTCTAATATAGTCACTATTTAAAACATCTAGAGTAGATGAACGAGTTAAACGAATAATGTACGCCATTGGCGAGAATGATAGTGTGATTGTTGGAAGAATAAAACCTCTCCAATCGCTACCATTTGCAGGTAAAATTTGCCACACAACACAGAACAAATATAAGAAAATAGTGGACACGATGAATGATGGCACCGCCACAGAAGCAGTGGAAAGCACCATAATAATACGGTCAATAATTGTATTGTGTTTATAAGCGGCTAAAGAACCTAAGATAACGCCGACAATGATTGCTATAAAAGCGGCAATAAGTCCAATAGTGGCGCTAAATTTCATACCTTCTCCAATGATATGATTAACAGTCACCGCACCACGTGACTTAATAGAATAACCAAAGTCGAATCTTAGTGCGTTAAATAAGTAATTAAAGTATTGAATTATTAGTGGTTTATCTAAGCCATATTTTGCATATAGCCTATCAAGAGATTCTTGCGAGACGGCTTTTTCTGAAGTAAAAGGGCCGCCTGGAATTAATTGCATTGCGAAGAATGTCACAGTGATGACAATAACAATGGTTAAAAGAGCTAAAAGAACTCGCTTGAGTATATAAAAACCAAGTTTTTTATTCATAGTTTTTGCTCCTTTCGTGAATAAGGGGTATTTAATAGCAAAACCAGGTAGAGGCATAGGCCTCTCCTGGTATGCTACTAACTTAATTTAAATAATTATCTACCAAATTGAGCGTCGTTGTTGCCGGAATCAGTTGTCCACATATCTAAGAAGGAACATGCGTCGTTGTAGTCTGCTAACCAGCCGTTACGAGCGATAGAATAGTTACCATCTTTACGAGTGTTGAGGAAGGTAGCCCATTCTTGAGATTCAAGTTTGAGGTTGATGCCATAAGCTTTGAAAGCACCTTGGAGGTATTCAGCAATGGCTTTGTGACCTGAACTTGTGTTGTAGAGGTAGGTAAGTGTTGGGATGTTGGTGAATTTCTTACCATCAAACTTGAAGCCTAAGCCTTTGATCATTTCAATAGCTTCTGCGCAGTTTGCTTCGTAGTCAGCTTTGCCAACTTTGTAGTAACCTTTACCGTCTCTATTTGGTCCGGATTTGGTTGTCCATTCACTTAAGGAACCATCAGCGTTTGTTTCCATAATACCTTTACCAACGAATGTATTGGCTGGTTCTTGACCGGCTTGACCAATCTTTTCACAGATGTAGTTTCTGTCGATGAATAAACCTAAGGCTTTACGGAATGTAGCGTATTCTGATTCACTCTTTAATGTTCTATTGAGTGTCTTATCGTTAACATTGAAGATAACGTAGTATGTACCTAATTGACCATTGACGTGGTAGTCTTTACCCTTACTGAGTTCTTCGATTTGATCGTTTGGTACGGAGTCGATGAATTTCCAGTCACCTTTCTTGTAGTTGGCGAGTTGGTTATCATCATCATCGGATAACGCAAATGTTAATTTGCTAACTTTTGTATTAGCGTTGTCCCAGTAATTTTCGTTTGGAACGAATTCGATGGAACCGCCATCTTTGTTATCCATTTTGGAAACTTTTAATGGACCATTGCCGATATAGTTTTCAGCTTTTGTCCACCAGTCATCACCTGTCACCTTGTCGAGTTTAACTGGAGCATAGGTTGGGAAGGCTGTTAATTCTAAGAAGTATGGAACGTCACTAATGAGTTCGACTTCTAATTCACCTTTTTCATCATCGGCTTTAACGCCAGATAATGGTTTGAAGTTGTTTTCGTCTGCGGCTGTTTCTTCATAACCGACGACACAGTCAAACATATAACCATAGTCAGCGGCTAATTTACCAGAAGCAGCTCTGGCCCAGGAATTAGCGAAATCACTAGCTTTTAAAGCAGTACCATCAGAATATTTGATGTTATCTCTTAATTTGAATTTGTACTTAACGTGACCATCATTGCCTGGAACTTTTTCGAAGCTTTCGGCTTGGCCTGGTTCGAGTTCGGCAGCAACATCACCTTTTTCTGGTTGTTTCCAACGGTATAAACCTTCGAAAACGTGGGAGATGACGATAGCGCCATCGACAGCGGAGTTAATCGCTGGGTCGAATGAGTCACCTTTTGGACCAACGCAAACAGTGTATTCTTTTGCGCCGTCAACTGTGGCTCTGTGGAAGAATTTGTAACCTAATGGGGATGAGAAGAATCCTTCCATCTTTTCATTTTCCATGAAGAGGTCTGTGTAGTAGTAGATAGGTGTAATAGCACCTGTACTCATTAAGATGTCTTCAGCTTGATGTAAATACTCGTTTCTGACAGCACCAGAGGTCTTCTTTGTCATGGCAATAACGGCATCATACGAGTCCTTCCATGTAAGATTGTCTTTCTTAGCACCATCAATTGTTGCACTGTAGATAGCTTCGTCCTTATGTGCTTTTCTTTCTGGTAATGGACCATTACAAGCACAAAGGGTACCGACAGTGGCTAACACGATAACTTGGGGTAACCTTTTGAATTTCATAATTAGTTCTCCTTTCGTTGGAATTTAAAAGATTTGCAATTATTAAAGTCCTAATCAATATATTTGTCAAGCGCTTAACTTTTTATACTACACACGTTTTTGTTTCTATTTTGTTTACAAAATATTAGCACTTTTTTAGCACTTACATTTTTTATTTATAAATAAGAATGTTCACGTGTACGCGAACGATTCTATTACCCTTCATTTACATAAATTTTTGAGAAAAATAAGCGTTTAAAACGTGTGACATACCCACCACTTAAAGAAGTGGGGGTTTCTTGCTCGAGGAGTCTAATGACCCCAGCATAAACAAGCTATCCGGATGTGTCCCATCCTTTGTAAGTATTTCAATTCCCTTACTTAGAATATTTTTCGCAGCGTTTATATCTCGATCATGAATAGACCCACATTTAGGACAAACCCATTTCCTAATAGCGAGGTCTTTAGTGAGCGAGTTTTTATAAGAACATATAGAACATAATTGAGAAGAAGGATAAGTAGAAGGAACCTTTATTACTTTCCTACCATACCAATTAGCCTTATAAATTAGCATAGCGACTAATCTAGACCAAGATACATCAGATATGTTTCTTGCTAATTTAGAATCACTCATCATGTCCTTTACTTTCAAATCTTCGATACAAATGATTTGGTTT
>CACYSA010000025.1 GCA_902777015.1 uncultured Erysipelotrichaceae bacterium
CCTCTTCATTAATGACATCAGAAAGATACTTCTTACCATCAGTGGCGTACAGTTTCAGTTGTCCACAAAACGGAGACAACTCTGGATTCCTCACTTTAATAGTATTCCAATACCTTCTAGGCGAATTAGGTTCAATCAAAATAGTGATAAAATCTACGGCAGAATACCACCACAAAGAATTATCGTTATCCCAAACAGCACGAACTGGCTTGTTGTTAAAATATCTTATTGAGTGTTTTATCATATAAATATGATAACATATATAAATTCAGTTGTCCACAAATTGTAGACATCCACATTGAATAAGTAAAAAGGACTGACACATTGTATCAATCCTATTTAACTAAGTTGGTGACCCAAACGACTTTCCAACCGAACACTCTTGTATGATTCGGTCCCTCCGAAATTGAGGAGTATTCTCATCGTCTTGTCTTTATAAAGATATATCGTATCTATGAACATTTCTACTAAAAAAATTTCGCTCATCAGTACTGATATAGTTTTTTAGTTTTAATCTATCCAGGAATCTTCGTAGCGATTCTTCATCAAAAGCACCACTTTCAATACGACTTCTCTGTAGATCTTTTTCTTGTTCTTTTTGAATTGCCATCAATTGATTGAGTCTTGGAATCAGAGCTTCAAAGTTAGCTCCTGGTTCAATAGCGGCTGTGATATTTGCAATTGATTTCTTGGTATCTCTCAAAGCTTTTGCTAAATGTTCAGACTGTTTATTGACTGTTTCTTTTGCAGCATTCATAAAGATTCTTACATATCTTTCGATATCTTTTTTGCTCCAAAGTAAGTCGATTACTGCTTGAACAATTGCATCTTCAATATTCGTTTTGTTGATCCTTTCCATTGTGCAGTCTTTATGCTTTTTGCCTGGACAGGTGTAATAGTAATGAGCAGTTCCATTCCTTGAATATGCGGAATCACCGATAAAATATGTCAAACACTCTCCACAAATGAGTTTTCCGCTTAAGATATAATCTTGCTTTGCCTTATAGCTTATTAACTTTCTATGTGTCAATTCTGCTTTAGCTCTAGCTTTTTCCCATGTTTCCTTGCTCACCATCGCTGGATAAATGTTGTCACTGTGTTATTCATTCAAGATGATAGGCAGCCGCTTTTTCTTTCATATTCTAGATATTGACAAGAAATTAACGAAACGCGAAGTCAACATAGTTCCTATGATTTGTTCAAACAACTAGAATTATGAAAAGCTTTGTATTAAAAATACAAGCTTATCATTTTCTTGAAAAGAACCATCATGTTTGTATTACAGAATCTGGCGATATGGTGACAAGTCGTAACAAACGAGTTCGTTATTACATCGTCTTAGACGAAAAAATAAAACATTGGTTTATTACTCGTTTTTAGAAAAGAGAGATTTTTATGGCGATTTCGTCAAAATTGAACCTCCAGGAAAATGTCGAGTGTATCCTGGTTTTGATCAGGTTGGTAAGTTTAATTATCGTTAGCATTTAAAAACTAAAGGCATCGTTTCTAATGAGCGATGCTTTTTTTGATTTTTATTATAATTTATTCTCTTGCCACATCTGTCCTGTGTTTCGAGATATATTCAAATTTCATCTTAAGGTATTTTATGAATAAACGAATTGAATGAAAACGCTATTTGATTAAAGATATTTTATCCACCTTTTCCGCCAATTCGACCTTGTGCAGGTAAACCAGCACTGCCGTTTCCACTAGCACCTCCTGCGCCACCAGTTCCTGGGTTTCCATCATCACCAACTGTGCCCCAAAAATTAGTATTTTTGCTGCCACCAAAGCCTCCATTTCCACCATCTCCGCCTTTTGAATAAGTTGATGGGGTGAAATCATAGATTATTAGATTTGAAGTGTCACCCAAATATGTAAAATTTAATGCATGAGCTACCGGAGTTTCTCCACCATTTCCGCCATTTCCGCCAGCGCCTCCATCACCACCTGATGGATATCCAATAAGATAAGCGCCTTCTGCATCGCCACCGTCTCCGCCATAGCCACCTTTACCGCCGGCGCCACCGTTGCCTGAATTACCCGATTTTAATACTCCATTTAAAACTCCTTCGAAAGAATTGCAAAAAATAGCGTATCCTCCAGTGCCACCTTTTCCTCCGTTACCACCGGTGCCGCCTTTTCCACCATCGCCACCAGTCCATGCTTCGCTGCCTCCTGCAGCGCCGCCTTTTCCGCCGTCACCACCTGCACCACCAGTGCCTCCATTGCCTCCTGCACCACCAGTGCATTCAAAAGTAAATTCTGGAGAAGCTTTTAATAATTCTGTATAAACAGAATCGCCACCATTTGAACCATCTGAACCGTTTTTACCATTAGAACCAGCTGAACCATTTGTTCCGTTATTGGCTCGTGTTCCTTTTTCTCCTGTGGTGCCATTTTTTCCTGTTGCTCCAAAAGCACCATTTCCACCAACCGAAGTTAGTTTTCCTTTATTACAATATAAAGATTTTTTTGCATAAACCGTTGGGTTGGTATTGGTTGTTGTACAAATCAATTGTCCACCATTAATTTCTATATCGTCAGCTTTGATTGCATTCTCAAAAGTCTCTTCTGCGTTTTGGATGGTTAATGTTGAATTGTTTAATCCAGTTAGTGTTATTTTTGATGCATTAATACCTTTACGAATATAATTATTGCCTGTAAATTGGATATTTAAATCAAGATTAAAGATATCATTTTCAAGGCTGGAACCAATTATTGATCCTAAAATGTCCGCATTGTCTAGGGCAATAGATAAAGCGCCAGTTCTTTCTTCAATAATAATATTTCTGGTTCCACTGCCAGAAAGTGTAATTCTTTTAACATATGATGGAACTTGAATATCGTTCCCGACCGACAAATCATAGGAGAGAATATCTGGTAAAATACTTACAGTATTTGAATTGTCTGAATGTTTGCTCAATAATTGTTGATTCTCATAATAAGCAATTACATATACGGAAAAAGCTTCGTTGTTGTTTTCAAATGTATACACAAAACCTTCTGAGGATTCATTTTTTTTAAACTCTTTTATGAATGAATTATCTGAAGCCTTGAACAGCTTATAGAAATAAGCATTTTCAATTTTGTCCCACATTACTTTATTCCCTTTTGAAGAAAGCACGGGTGATTTCAATTTTGGTACAGAAACAGTAACTATATTGGATTTTTCCGATGACTTATATCTAAAATCACTTTTTTCAAAGAAAGCTTTAATATAAACTTGCATGTCTTCAACTAAATTATCAAAATTATATGTTACTTCTCTTGTTTCACAAATTATGGCATCATTACTAGCATTATATATTTTATATTTTTCTGCATCATCAACTTCGTTCCAAGTTAAAAGAGTTCCATTAGATTCAATTAATGGAGCGTCTAAAACGAATCTATATAGTAGTTCTGTAGAACACGAGGTTAAAAATAAAACAAACGGCAATAATCCACATGCAATCAAGACATTCTTAATTTTACTTTTCATATTTACCTTCTTTCTATAGATTTCTTTCCACCAATTAATCTAATGATTATTATTAAAGCTATATCAAATGCTACTAATGCAGCACATGCTCCTATCATAATAAGATAAAAAGCATATAGTTTATCTGTGCCTTCTGCGGGATTATAAAACGTATCTAATAGATTTTTATCTAAAGATAAATTGGATATGAAACAAAATAGCATTAGCCCTACAACAGATATCATTGGCGCCATAATGCTTTCCAGTCTTCGGCGTCCGATTAAAACTCCAAAAAGAATGGAAGCTAAAGTTAATCCGCATGAAACAAAGAAAAAGACTAATGTGGAATTATTAATTGTATTATAAAAGGCTGTTTTAATATTACCTTTATTAAATGAAACATTTAGAAAATACCAGTTTGAAATTAGACTCTCTTTGTTGAAAAATGATATGACTAAAAGTAATGCACCAATTAAAGAGACCACTATAAGAGACAAAACAGAATATTCTTCGTTTGGATATTTTACTTTTCTTACAAAACCAAAGGAAAGAAGCAATAATGCAATCAATCCAAGATCTAATAAAAGGCTTATATACTCTTTAAAAATTGGGGTAAATAATTGCAATGCTAACGTTATAATTACAAAAATGATTGATAATTCTTTATACCAACTGGTTTTAACAGGATAAGGGTAATCCTTTTCATATAGTTGAGTGTAGAGTTTGATGTCTGATAAAGAAACCTGATTTGTCGTACATAAAAAATCAGCTATATCTTTTCTGTTTTTGGTAAAATTAATGAGCTTGCTTTCGTTTTTCATGTGTTTCTCCAAAAAAATTAAACCTTGTTCTCTATCTCTTGAATAAGAATTTTATATTCATCATTGATGATTGCTTCTAATCTGTTGGTGTACATTTGATTCCAAACATTAATGATTCTATTACTTGCTTCATTAAACTCTTTACTGTTTACTTTTGATAAACGTTTTGATTCATCGTCTAAATAAGATTTGATTCGGACATATTCATAAGCAATGTGAATCAAAATACTATCACAATATTCAGGATTATATTTTAGTATTTTATTAGATTTTTTTTCTTTATTTAAGTTATCAATAAAGTAGCAAAGCTTAGTAAAATTAAAACCTTTCTCAATTTCTTTAAAACTGTCTTTGTTTGAAAGCGAAACAACACGTTTTTTAAAACGCACATCTGAAATAGAATTAATTTCTTCTTCCAGTTCTTTTAAAACTCTATTTCTGTTGTTTAGCCATTCTGAGAAAGAAACATCATTTCCAGAACAATTCTTCCTGTATTCGTTATATATGTGTGTGAACGAGTTTTTATATTCATTCACCATATCCATTAATCTATTCTCGTAAAACATTATTCTATGCTTCCATTTTATATATTATTTTACCTTTTTTTAACAAATGTAAATTTTCCATAGGAGGGATGTGGAAAAATTCTATTTTTCCTGATTCCTTATATATTCTGATTTTTGTTGAATCCATTAATATTTCACCAGCAATGCGAGATCCTCCAACAAACACCCAACTGTCTTCTAAATCAACAACTTTTTTAATTGTTTGAAATTCGTTATCAATAAACGTTTTTGCTTTTGCTAATGCATCATTGTATTCCATTTATGCTTCCTCCACACAATCTTTTATATAACTTGATGGTTTTAATCTATCAATACGACAGAATGTAACTGAATTCTGCTCTACTTCCTCAAAGTAATGGGAGCAATCTAAGTCGCCGTTTTGGGGATCCATAAAATAAGTTTTTCCATTTTTTTGTTCTGCGATAAATGTATGGCCGTTATCTTCTTTGTCCCAAGCAACAACTATTTGGGCTCTTGCTCCATCACCCCAAACTTCCATCGCTTCTTCTATTTCCCTTCTTCCGTTATAAGAAGTCCTAATAACATCAGGTTCTTCCCAAACAGAATATGGAAACCTTGAAAGATAATCTTCTTCTTTTATTCTTGGCTTTGCAGTAACATTATAACCTCTTCTTAGCATTTCGTAGGCTGGTACGCACCTTTGGCAATTAAACGAATACTCATACACATCTCTGTCATAGTGTGGATTACATTGATTTAAGCTTTCGTTTACCCCTTTATTAAAGGCAGGGGTTTTATTCAGCAAATTCAATAAGCTTCTTTCTTTTGTTTTAAACAAATCAAAGAAACCACCTGTTTTCTTTTCATATTTTTCTAATGAAGGCGTTTGTATCTTTGTTGCTTTGTATTCTTCTAATACTTGATTAATACTTCTTAATTTTTGAACTGCTTCTTGGGAAAAATTATTTAATTGTTGATGGTGTGCGGTAAGCTCCTCTTTTAGTTCCTCTATTTTTTTAAGAGCCTGACTAAGCATCTCGTTTTGTTTTGTTGCTCTATTTTGCAATTCTTCAAAAAGAGAAAGAATTTCTTCAAGCTGATTTATTTTTTCTTGAACTTGTGCAATCTGTGCCAACAAAGCTTCGTATGCAGGATTAGGTACTTCTTCTGTAGTTGTATTCCCATCTTCATCGGTACTTGTTATTGTAATAGTAGGTGGAGTCGCGGCTAATTCTGCTTCTAATTCTTTTAATTCCGCATTGAGTTCTTCAATTTTCGCAGACACTTTTGCAATGCCACTTGATATCTTGGCAAGAATTGAATTAATTTTTTCTTTTTCTACATTAATTCTCTCGGAAGTAGAATTAAGTTGATTAGAAAAATCGTTATTGATTCTATTTAGTTCTTCGCTTTCTCTGCCAATAGTATCACGAAATGAAGTTACGTTTTGAATACTAACATTTGCCTTTGCCATACTAGATTCCTTCAATTAAAGATAAAAGATTTTCACATTCTTCGTTTAGTTTACTTGCATCAACTTTTTTTAAGGGTTCTACTATTGAAGGAAAACTAGTTATTAAATCCGAGATTGCTTTAGCTTCCCTTTCAAAAGAACTGACAAATTCATAAAAGGATTCATGAACATCATCATTCCAATCCGAATTAAAGCTTCTATTTATTTGTTGCTCGCTTGTTATTATTTCGTTTCCTATGTTTGCGATATTACCTAATTCAAATTCCATACAATTACCTAATACTTTAATTTATTATATTGTTCAATTTGTAAAACTAATTTTCCTAGAAAACTCTTAGTTGTTTCTAATTTCGAATTCATTAAATCCAAAGATTCTGTAGCATTTTTAACATTAATTGAAGCCCTTTCGAAATTAATACTAGTGAATTCCTCTCCTGCCTTATTTAATTTTATATTCATAACTCCAATTAATGCTTCCAAATTTTCAATAATTGCCGATATACACTCAATGCCTTCTACAATTTCTTCTGTGTCGATGTATGCATCCATAAAAAGCCTTCCTATTGATACATATCAAGTTTCTTTTGAAGAGCGATTGTTGCCTCTCTAAAAACTGTTAAATCTTTTTTTAAAGATTCTGTTAATTCGGAAATAAAAGAACTAAATTGGGAGTATTGTGGATCTTTCCAGCTTTCTCCAAGCCTTTCTGCTTGGTTCAGCATTGCTTGAAGCTCTCCGTTAACATATTCGCTAAAATCATTCATATCGTTAATCAACGCTTGAACGACTGCTCTGCTTGCTTTTCCTTTGTTTGCAGACATTTTTTATTCTCCTTCTATTGCCAAATATTGGCAATTTTTTCAGCTAATTCTCTACACGATTTGCTTAACTCAATAAGTTCCTCTCTCATTAGTTTCATTTTGTGTAAATAATTGTCAGTAGCTTCTTGAACTCTTTTATAGTTGTTTGTTGAGAATTCTTCTTCAGCAATGCCTAATTTACTTTTCATTGCAACGCCAAGAATCTCTAATTCTTCGCTTTTATTGTAGAGCGAGTCAGATGTTTTATATATTTCGTCTAACGCTTCTATGTCGTATTTTTCCAAATTCATGTTTATTTTCATATCACTTATTTCGCTCCAACTGGAAGAATCTAAATTTATAAAACTCTCGCTGTTCAAAAGACATAAAAGCCATGTTTTCGCTTAAACCATTAAGCATTTTCTCTTTGAATGAGTCATCCATAATATTTCTAATATCGCTATTGCAATTTGGATACAATATTTTGAAATCTGATGTTCTTATGATATTTCTGTGTGAATAACCAAAAACTTGTTCCCCAGAATCATTAGTAAGAGAAACACTATCAAGGGATACACAGATAAATATATTAGCTTTGTATGCGTTGCTCATAAGAAATGGAACTAAAGTTTCTCTTCCAAACACAGTAATACCGCTCGAAGATTGATTGCTTTGTTTTTTCTTAGAGAGAGCTATTATCTCTTTCATTGAAAGTTTAGAATAATCAATCTTTGCAGATGAATCATCAGTTAAATTAGATTCATCAAACGAATCTTCTTTTCTATTATTTAAAAAATCAACTATATTTTGCAAACTGTTAACGATAAAAAATATTGGCTTGTTCTCTGCTCTTAAATTTATTTCTCTTTCTTTATACAACTTATAAATTATATGCAAATACTCGATATAATTCTTTTCATCTCCTACAAAGAAATAATCATTGGCTTGTTCTTTTGCGAATTTATTTAATTCTTGGTCTGCCGATGCGTCAATTAGGTATGTTGTGATGCCTTTTACAGCAGCTGTTAGCGTTACTAATTCCAAAATTGAATCAGCGGCTTTTTGGTTGGTTCCTGCCAAAAACATTGGGCGTTTCTTTTCATAAGAAATCGACAATGTTCTATGATCGTTATAGTTTTCGCCTAAAGGTATTTCTTTGTCTTTTAATTCAGAAATTAAAGATATGTAATTTCTTTTGTTAATAACTTTTTGTGATTTGTCGCCAATTGTAACAAGGTCGATTTTATAATCACTCCATTTGTTTCTAATTCTTGCAGAATATTTAGAAGTGTTTCCACCATCAAATGCTATTTTTATTTTTGAACAATCGTGACCATTATTGTTAGAGGCAAAAGCCATATAAGACCCTTTTGGTATTTCTGATGATATTAAAGATACATATTTTCTATCTAATAATTGTTCAGCATCATCTTTAGCAATCTCAAAACAATAAATGCCTTCTACAAATTTTATAGTATTCCACATTTTGTGTGACAACGTTTGTGTTGCCAAGATCAAATGAATTCCCTGAGATCTGCACTTTCTTACAATATCTTGGCATTTTTTAGCTAGAGATTCTTCTTCAAATAGATATTGGCATTCATCAATAACAATAATTAAACGAGGCATATTCTTTCTATTATATTTGCCGGACGAAACTAGTTTATTATATTCAACAATATTTCTAATCGCTTCATTTGTTTCGTCTCTTAAAGACATAAACTCTTTGTTTCTTCTCTCACTTTCTGCCAGTATATTTGATAAAATAATTTCTGCCTCTTCTGGTTTATTGTTTTGAGACACTACTTTTACGTGCGGTATTTTACATTCCTCCATCGTATAAACAGATGAGGAAATGCCGTCTTTAAAATCTAATAATTGAAACGTAAGTTCATCTGGTGAATATTTCATAGAACCATTCATTATAAGTGAATCAATAAGTGTAGATTTACCTGTTCCAGGTATACCAACAATTAAATTCGCATTTGGTGATTTTCCAACAATATCAAATTCGATATTCCATACATCCGGGGCCGATAAAGCAACCGGAATAATGATTGACTCGAAATTTGATTTGTCTGATTCGTATTTTCCAAACCCTACTTTTTCATAGGACAAATATGGCGCTTTATTTTCGCTAGAATAATTACAATAAGTATTGATAAACTCGTATATCTTTTGTTGACTAATATCATTACAGGATATTAAATTGCAAGAATTACCATTACTATCTTTAATTAATAAATTGTTAATATTAAAAACATTCCCACATTCTAAAATTTGATTAAGTTTATTCATAAAAGATGATGGTTTATTCTTATACAGTTCTTCATTAAAATCATCAACAATTATAAAGCGTATACCGCATTTAGATAATTCGCTTACACATCCATGGAATTGATTTATGTTTTCTATTGTCATTTCTTTAAAAGCATCATGAACTATTACCAATTGAAAATCTTCAGTTTTTATATCTTTATCGTATAATTCGTATAAATCAGTACATCCATTTTCAAGTAATTTTGAATTTATCATTTCCCCTTTTTGGGAAATTGACAAAAGCAACTTAGAAAACTGTTCTTTTGTTTTGCATGATTCTTCCAAGATAGATATTTTTCCTCTAGCAGCAGCTGTAAACAAAGCACTTAAACGTCCAAATGATGTCAGTGAAGAACTATATATTCCTAATTTCAAATGTCCACTAGGAAAACTCTCAATATATCTCATCGCTAGACCTGTGATAATCTTTTCAATTTGTTGATTATTGTCATAAAGATGATTTGAATCAATTTTAACAATGATATTACCATTATTTTTTGTATCTAAATCAATCGGTAATAAAATAGGATTCTCATTGCAAATATCTTTTAATTCGTTGTTACTTTGGACAATGTAATTTCCGATTGTAACATAGCTGGGCAAATCTTCGCTTTTATTTGGCATTGACGCGTTATTAAAATCTACTGCATTATGTTCGACGTTTTCTAGATAATCTTTTTTTAAAGGGATTCTAATTTTGTCAATTTTCTCTTTGGTTTCGTATTGAATTTTTTCAACATCGCTTTTGTATTGTTTGTTTCTGTTTTCTTTTTCAGCTTCTAATTGTGGTATTAATTTTTCATTTATTTCTTTCACTCTTCTTAGTAAAGAAAGCAATTCTGACTTCAAATCTTGAATTGTTTTATTTGATATAGTATCTTTTGAAATCAATGTGTCAGCTAAGTCAAAAGTGCTTATAATTTCTCCATAAGCTTCATAAGCCTTTCTTTGACACTCAATAATAATTTTTGATTTTAAATTCTTCTTAACTTCAGCTACCTTAGTCAGACAACTGTTTTTTTCTTCGTTTAATTTGCCTATTTTATAGTTAATATCATCAATTTCTCTAGTGAAAATGTTTTTAAGCGAGTTAAGCTTTAAAATACATTGATCATTAATTGAACAAGTTTCTTTTCCATAGTTTTTAATTCTATACAATAAACTCATTAGTTCTGTTTTCCTTTATTATCGTTATGTTTTAGGTTTAATTCATTATACAAAAAAAGAAGTACTATAACAACATTCCTGTTGTTTGTAACAAAAAGAGTATTCAAGACCAATGGATTGGTTATTCTATCCCACCAGTCTTTCTTTCCATCATGTTGTTTTATTCTCTTTATTAAATCGGTTGTTTGACCAATATAAATTTTTTCATCAGACAATAAGATATAAACACCGTTTTTTCTAAATTGTCTTTTTCTGCTAGCAAAGCTTCAAGATTATTTCTAAAGCACGAAAACAATTGCCCAGAAAATTGCCAACCATTACTTTCAGTAATTTTAACAAGTCCTTCAAAATTATCATTTGGAAGATATAGTGTTATTTTTCTTTTCATCTTTTCCATTTTAGAAGCAGCCTTTTTAGAAAAACAGTATAAGTTTCTATGGCTGCTCTTTTTCTTTAAAAAAGAACCGCTTTTAGCGATTCTTCTTTTTATCTAACTTGGCACGGATCTTTTCTAGATAAGGCTTTAAGTCAACTGTTATTTTTAAAGAGTTGATCGTTGAATTTGATTCCCCAACGCTCTTCAAATTCTTTGATTGTAATAGCTTTATCACCTAATTCTTTTTTTCTTTCTTCATTCTCTACGAGAATGCAATCAGCTTTCAACTCGCTATTTGTTAATTGAATAACGTAGTTTTTTTGTCTCAATGTGCATAAGAGTGAATTAAACTTGTCATAATTCTCTAATAAGCAATCATCTAATAATACCATCCGAGGTTTGTTTGTTACATTAGCAATGTCGATATATTTATCAACTTCTATTTCTAACAATTCTTGAATGATTTCTTTTTCTAAAGATTTGAGATTCTTATCTGATGCTTCTTTTATAATATCGACATCAGCTTTAAACGGGTCACGCAGCCTTCCTAAAATCTCGTTTTTTTGAGCGGTTAATCTATCAATTTCATGTGTTAAATTGTTAATTATTCTAATTGCGTTATCATCTTTTCCGCGTTTAATGATTTCTTCTAATTCGGCAATTGATTCATCAAGTGCTCTGGTTTCTTTGCTTTCTTCCACTCCAGCTTCTTTAAGTAGCGCTAATCTTTTCTTTAGGTCTTTTAATTCCTTTTTGAATCCAGAAACATCTGCAGTCTTTGCTTCATAGAGTTTTATTTCAGATTGCTTTGATGAAATCTCATTCAAAATTTGATTCAATTCCCTAAGTTTGAGGAAATAAGAAATCTTAACATCTGGATTAAGAGAGAATGTATATCCACAATGTACACATGTGATTTTGCTTTCGCGGAAATAGTCAGATAGAAAATGTGGTCTAAGAAATCTGTTTCCACCACAGAAAGGACATTTCATTGATTTAAATGGTTCGTCTTTCTTGCCTAGCAATAAATAATCCAGGCTTACATTAAATAAATTAGCCAATTGAGAAAGAGCGTCAACATCTGGTTCTCTAATTCCGCTTTCCCAGTTGCTAATTGTTTGTGAAGTAAATCCTAGTTTGTCTGCTAATTCTAATTGAGTTAAGCCTTTATTAATTCTTAATTCTTTAATTCGATCTCCGATTTTTCTAGCCATTTCTTTGCCCTCCTTTAAGAGACAACTACATTTTATATTTGATGTAGCAAAAAAGCCTAAACACTATTCGTTGCATTGTCTATTTTTACTATAACAGTGTGTTTTAGTTTAACTCAACAAAACGTTTAATTAATGATTTTTATTACTAGTAATAATTTTTTTGGAAAAACAATAACAGTAAGCATAATTAAACTATTAGAACAGTATTTTTTGAAAATAATTATTTTTCTAGTGATTAAAAAGAAAAAAATCGCGTTTTGCGATCTTCTCTTATTTTTATTTCCTATGAATCCTGCACAGTTCAAACTCGAAATCTGACATGTCTAAGGTATTCATATATTAGCCTCTCTAAACGCTTTGCTTCTTTCTTTTTTGTATTCTCGAACATTTTCCAAGAAGTGATACACATCATTAATTATATAAATGAAAAATAAGTATTCTCTTGCTCTATTGACGTTTGCAGCATCCAGTTTTACTAAATCAATAACTCGTAGATTGTCTTGAAGGTCCATCATCTTAACAATCGCAGAAACAGGATTATCAAGACATATTTTGATGTAATCACCATATGTAACAGCCTTATTATGTGTAATACGTTTAAGTGCGTCTCCGATATACATATCAAAGAATTTTTCAAATCCGCACTCAACATAAATACTTCTTACATCATCAAAAGTTAACTCTGTGTCCTCCACTACATCATGTAGCAAGCACAATTCTTGAACTCCTTTGTATGGAACTCTATGTTTGCACATTAAATCTTCATCCATGCAAAAGAAATTATCAGGATCAATTCCAACTAGATTACGATAGTTATCCAATACTCTTGCTGGATGATTTGCATAATCTTCGCTATTTTCTCTTTTTTGGTTCCTATGAGCATATTCCATTATTTCCATCGCTAAATAAACCGATGAACGGTCAGATTCAGTGATTGACTTTTCTTTTACACCTTTCTCCAATAAATATTCATGGATTCTTTTTAATGTTTTGTTCATAAATCTTTCCTCCTCAATGCATTTGAATTATAGGAAAAAAGGTATCAAAAAAGGTCAAACCTCATTTGACAATTAATTTGACCTCTTGTTGTTGTCTATCTTTCTAAAGCCAGTTTCCCGTAAGATCTTTTGATTTCACCATCGTCTTGCATTTCATATAAAACATTCATAATCATTTCCCAAGAAACCTTACCAGAAAAGCCATAGTCGTTTTCTTCATTATAATCTTTCATTAAATAATCAGCGATTTCTCTTAATGAATTTGTACCATAATGCGTCCTTAGAAACTTTCTTGCTGCCTTTTTTATTTCTTCGTCATCGCAGAAACGCTTTTTAATTTGTCTAGGCTTACTCTTTTTAACTCTTTTTATATCCACTTCCTTCATCACCCTTTCGAATTGAAGGCTTTTCTTGAATAAGTCATCACTGATGATAAGTAGCAAAACATGCTTTGAAGAAATGAGATAGTAAATAAACTTCATTATTTCAGTTTCGCCAATGCTACATAAAAGCGTAAATATACCATTTAGATAGCTATTCCCTTGAACTATTAAAGGGCTTCTAAGTTTTGATAAAGCTGATGTAACAATCTGATTTATTCTTTGACGTGATAAATTGTATTTATCGCCTAGTTCTTTAAAAGTTTTGCCTTGGGCTCTATCTTTTAGCAATTCATAACACCTTAAATCTCTCTTTTCTTCAAAATATTTATCCAAAAAACAATTTATTTTTGTTAAATAAAATTGAAATGACTCCATATCAACGGACATGTATCCTGAATCAATTTGTTTAGACCTATTAAATAGCGTTATAAATTCTTCGTAAATCATCAGACTATTAGCGAATCTCCGTAACCGTTTTCTTCTAAAAGTTTGTTAACATCATAGATATCATATATTTTGTTTTCTATAGCATATCTAATAATTAATGCATACTCATTAGATGAAGATAATGTATAGCCGGCTTTTTTTAAAAGATATTTGCATTCGTGATTTGTAACTTTTATCGCAAAAGCTATTTTCAAACAAACATTAAGTGATGGGTTTGATTTTTTAGAAATAATTGATGACCAAAGCTGTCTTGAAACATTAGCTTTAATGTATAAATCTGATGCATTATCAAACCCATATTTGTCCATCAATGAATACAAGTATTCGACAAATGTTAATGCCTTTTCTTTGTTTTGTTTGTGCCTTGCAATATAATCTTTTAAATTATCCATACTTTCTAATCGTTTTTCTTATTATTTGCTTTTCATAAAATACTACTTATTATCAAACAAAAAGTCATACTGTCTAATATATTCTTCCTTTTTTTGCGGTTTTGAAAAAAAGTTCTAATTGTTCTTTAGTAAATGCATCATAAGCATCAATGTGCCAAATAAAGTCTCTATTTGAGTAATGTGACAAATACTTATGGCCATTTTTTACTACACATTCATAATATTCAGAAAATCTCATTGTTCTATAAGAAAAATCTTCTGGAACGTCTTCGTCTTCAAAAAAGTAAAAAGTAACGACCTTTCGTTTTATCTTTTCTGTATATAAATTACCATCTTTGCCAAGCAACACTTTAACTGGCAAGTTATGATAATCGGCATAGATATTGTACTGATTTGGTTTTAATTTGTGTGCTATGTTCATTGTGTTTTGCCTCTCTTTTTTAATAGCTCGGACTTGATTTTTTTCACGCAAATAACATTTGAGCCGTCCTTAATCTTTATATTTAGGGAATAATAATCTATCCAACAGTATCTATATCTATCTATTGTATATTTACAAACAAGAGGAAAATAACCATTGAGGTTTTCGTCGGCCATTTTGGTGCTTCTCTCGATCGCTTCTTTTCTACTTTTATACAATAAAGGGTATCTATGATCATAATAGTAATCGCCTTTACCATTAACTTTAAAGAAGTGAATTGAATAAAAAGTAGCAATCTTTTCCTTCTTTTGCTCTTTTGGATTCAAAACTGGCAATATTGCTTCGTTCAAAAGATTTGGTTCATAAGCTTCCTTACTATAGTAAATCATATTCTTATTGTTTACATTCTATCATCAAACAAAAAAGAAGAACCACTACTTTGAGTGATTCTTTTCTTTGGATAATCGAGCACGCCTTCTTTCAAAGAATGGTTTTAAATCTAATGTTATTCCAAATAGTCTACCATCGCAGTAAATTGGGGCGTTCGTATAGAGTTCCGCTTTGTGAGGCAAGTGAAACGATATACGCTACTTTTTACTTGGCTATTAAGGGCATTTTTATGCCTGTACCCGTCCAAATCTGAACTGCACCCACTACTTCAACATTCAAAAGCCTTTAAAGCATTGCATACAGCATTTAGCAACCGCTGCAATTAGCAACTTTTTTATATCTTATTTAACGAATTGTATTAGCAACTCAAACTCTTTTGTTCCTTCGGTAGTTGAAATAGTTTCTCTTCGACCGTTATCGTATATAACTAAAAATGTATAACGTAAATCTCTTTTCGACGTCATTATTCCGCCTAAAACACCTAAACCTCCAAATAAAAAACCTCCAACTATTGAGCGCATCACGGTTGATTTCCCATTTCTTACATCTTGCGTCGAAATGATTTGCACAGAAATGATTTTTGACGTGTTATTATTACTTGAAATACCAAAGTTGTTATTTCTAAGAATTTGAAGATTGTTTTCAGCTGAATTATTATTTCTTCGTATCGCTTCTAAATAATAATTTTCCGAAGCCTCAAAATTGAATAATTTGGTATTTGGATCACCGCATATTATTCCTAATAAGTTATACAATTTTCCATAAATCACATTATCTACTGGCTTCTTTGTTAGACCTTTTTGGCATAAATCAAATGATATTTTTATGTACTTGTCTTTATCTACTAAATATGTTGCATCACGAGATTTTCCTATGTAATAATTAGCTGCTTCTACATACCAATAGCCACATGTCAAAGATGTATTACACGTGAGAGATAGATATTCTTCATATTTCTCTTTATTCTTTATGACATAAGAATTCATGAATTTGCCGTCCCTGTAAGCAAGACAAATTCTATACGCAACATGAGAAGTGGCATCATCTTCTGTTGTGTCCAAATACCTTT
Organism: uncultured Erysipelotrichaceae bacterium; assembly: GCA_902777015.1. Taxonomy (GTDB): domain Bacteria; phylum Bacillota_I; class Bacilli_A; order RFN20; family CAG-826; genus RUG14515. Next base: position 16,262 of record CACYSA010000025.1, read on the forward strand.
CTTGTTTTATCATTTGTTCTAAAGCGTCTATTTCATTTGAAGTCACGTAGCTTGAAAGCAGATTATCTAACGCGTATTCTTTATTTAAATCGATTGATTTTTCAAAATAATATCTAGCGTTTTTTAAAGAATCTACGTCATTCAAATCTTGACCATATTTGTCAGCATAAAGGACTCCAATCCTATTTAAAACAGCTGCTTTTTGATTATCGTTTAATTCAAAATCATGCAAAATGACCTTCCAATCATCTATTGTGACGTTGTGAAAACGATTTGATTTTACTACATGGTACAAGTAAGCACACTGTGAATCTTTTAGATAGTAGCCTCTCTCAAGCCATTTTGTACCTAAATCTATATCTTTTTCATAACCGTTTTCACCGTTTAGACAGCTTTTACCAATGAAAAAACATGCCGGGCCATAATTATTATTCGCCAAATCTTCCATTTCGCATTTCTTTTGAAAAGGTTTTTCCTGACTTATCAGCTCAAATAGGGCAGAAGGATTTTCTAAACCATATTTAATTTTGTTTGATGTTGTTAATGGGAAACCACAATTAGGGCACGATTGCGCTTTATCGCTGATTTCTTTTCCACATTCTGGACAGTTGATCAAGGTCATATTAGCCTCCGTGTTGAAATATTTTAGTCTTATTTATCACAAGTATTCGAAATAAACTGCTTTTTTCAAACAATCATCATTACGCAGTTGTTGCTCCAAACCTAATATTTCATTTTATAACTACTATTATAGTAACGATATTTATGGAGTTTTAGTAGAACAAAATCGAGAAAGCAGTGAAACTTCTACAAAGTACTCACGATGTAGGTCTTAGATTTGGGGCGTACCCACTACTTTTTATCGTCAGCATAAGCCCAGTGGTAACCACCGGCTTTCTTTTGCTTGCCTTTGCAACACAATGATATGGTATCGCCTTGAAGTAATCCACAAGATTTTGCTGCATCCTCAAGAGACTCGTACACAACGCCTGTATCGAGATTTACTACTCTTTTTTTGGCTGTCCCGTTACAGATTGGGCAACCATGGCCATAGATTCTATGTTCGATTGTTTGTTTCCAAGAATGACCTTTTGAATCTTTCCACCAAACATATACTCTGCTAAACTCAGCAAACTCAGACGGCATTTTATCGTTTTTGTCATAATCCCATTCAGATAATAATTCTGGATGAAGATGTGCAAAATCATTTACGCCAGGTATTATCTTTTTGCTGGAGCAAATTGGGCATCCTCTTCCGTTATATCTGTTATAAACAGCAGCAGAGTAAGAATGGCCTTTTGGACATAACCACCAGACTTTTTTTGATGACGAAAAAGTCACTTGATCTGGTGTTAGTGGTTTATTCTTTTCATAATCCCATTCTTCGGCCAATTCAGGTTTAACGTGCAATAAATCTGTAACTGTTCTATTCACTCTCCGATGAGAGCAAAAAGGGCAAGCGTTTGGACTTCTAACCTTTGCAAAAATAGCCATTTCAAAATCGTTATTACATTTGTTACAGTGCCACCAGACTTTTGTTGCAGAACCTAATGTAAAGTCTTCTGGATTCACTTTGACGTTTTTCTCATAATTCCAATACTTTAACGCTTCTGGATTCAATGTCTTTAAATCATTAAAACCAACACACAACCTGCCTAAACTGCATACTGGGCATCCTGTTTTATTGTTTACTCTACTATTCACACCAGTAATCCAACTATGGCCGCATTTGCCTTTCCACCAAACTCTTTTGGGAGACGTTGGAATTACCATTTCTGGAGTAAGTTCGCCGTTTTTCTCATAATCCCATTCGGAAGCTATTTCCGGAAATAGGGCCAATAAAGAATTTGCTTTTCTAGCAACAATATACTGGCTAAAAATCTTTACTCTGTCATTCTTAATATCTACATCTATTTTTAAAGACAAATAATCAAACAATTCTAAGAGTGCTTTTTCTAAGTCTTCATCTTTGTCTGATGCTACGTTAATAACCTTAATAAAGTTGTCGTTGTCCATCGATGGGCAAAAACGGTCTCTAATTCTATAGAGAAAAATTCCATTGTCCTTGCATTTTTTGTTTTTGATTAAGTCTTTTTTTAAATCCTTATGCCATGCGCCGCCATCGTATTCAATAGCAGTTTTGATAGAAGGCAAATAGATATCCAGCTCAACGCCTTTGATGGCTTTTTTATCGCGATTAATAACTTCATCAAACGCTTGCTTCAAATAGTAGAAGAGACACTGCTCTGGAAAAGAAGTTTTTGATTCGTTATCACAAATAGGGCAGCCCCTGCCTCTGTTTCTTTGATCCGGCGAAGCAAGCCAACTATGACCGCACTTGCCTTTCCACCATACCTTTTTATGTTGCCCTTTCATAACCATTTCTGGCTTTAAACTACCATTTTTATCATAATCCCACTCTTCACAGAGAAGAGGATTTGTGGTCATAAGGTCATTAAAACCAACAAGTAGTTTTGCATGAGAATTGGTGCAATATGGACAGCCAGTGCCATCTGAAGTCCGTTTATTCAAGCTTGAAAGAAAAGAGTGACCGCATTGACTGCCAATCCACCATATCTTCCTTCTCGAACCATATGCGACTTGATTTGGTTTGGTGGGCATGTTTTTATTAACATCCCACTCAGAAAGCAAAACTGTTTTCTTGTTTTCTTTACACCATGTTTCAAAATCGTTTTTACCAGGAACAAACTTTTTCCTTCCAGCTTCCACTTAAGTACCTCATATATTACTTTGATTATATCAATTAACACATTTGTTTTCATTAAAAGGTAGCGAGATTACCCGCACGGTACCCGCTGTACCAGTTTTCTTGAAACCATTTATTCGGTCTTCAAAATGGTCTGAAATCCCAAGAATTAACTGGTACAGATGTCATTTTTGATGTATTTTGCAACAAAAAACCCGCATATTACCGAGGTTTATTGCTATTCCAAGGATTTAGTAGCGGGTAATGTTTGGCTTGGTGAACCATAATGGATTTGAACTAAAAAGAACCACTACTTTGAGTGATTCTTTACATTGGTTAATCGAGCACGCCTTCTTTCAAAGAATGGTTTTAGATCTAATGTTATTCCAAATAGTCTACCATCACAATAAATTGGGGTGTTCGTATAGAGTTCCGCTTGGTGATCCCAACGGGATTCGAACCCGTGAATGTCGCCTTGAGAGGGCGATGAGTTAAGCCACTTCTCCATAGGACCAGCAGGAGTAATTATACTCCCGCTATGTGTTTCTTCTAAACCTAATAAGTACATAACCACACAAAGATTTGGAGCGTTCTTTCTACCTGTTAAGGTGATACGGAGTATTTCCGCTAAATCGCCAATGTTACCTTTATAAGCTTCTGGATTAGCTTTATAGTCTTTGTTATTAGCAGCATAGTTGAGTCTGGTACCGATTTCTTTTAAATCATTGAACCAAATTTGTTCATCAGTATTGGTTTTGAGTTCATTCTTAATAGCGGTCAATGCTTCAATTAAGTCTTCTTTAGAGAATTTTTCATTAAATGGTAATGGCTCTTTGATAACTTCGTTATATCTATCTTTATAAAAGAAACCAATGATATCTAGGATATTACCAAATTTTTCATAGTCTTTTCTTGGGTTAGCCTTTTCTCTATCAATGTTCATGATATTAGCGAAAAGTTCTTTATCAAATTCAATCGCTTTTTGTAATTCTGGATTGTATTTTTTAGCGTAGTCATAGGCTAAAGAAGTAAATTCATCTTTGTTATATTTGACTAATAATTCACGAGCGAAGAAGTTGAGTTTACCCATATCGAATAAAGCACCTTCTAATGACATCTTCTTAAATGAGAAGGTGAAGTCTTCCATGTGTTCGAATTTATTAGCGAGAATCCATTCTTCAAAATTGCTATTAGCAATAGTCATTAAATACATGATGAGTGATTGTGGTAAATAACCATCTTCGATGAAGTAAGAGCAAGCGGCTTCACGGTCTTTTCTTTTAGAAAGTTTACGTTTATTGCCTGTTTCTTCATCCACTTTCATGATGACTGGTAAATGAGCGTATTTAGGAGCTTTCCAACCTAACGCTCTGAAGAGTTGTACGTGGATTGGCAAAGAAGCAACCCATTCTTCCCCACGGATAACTGTGGTTGTTCTCATGAAGTGATCGTCGACAGCGTGGGCAAAGTGATATGTTGGTAAACCATCGCTTTTATAGATAACGATGTCTTGATCGTTTTCAGCAATTTCAAATTCGCCTCTGACTAAATCTGAGACTTTAATCTTATTTTCGTGATTTCCATCACTTTTGAAACGGATAACAAAATGTTCACCATTTTTAATTTTTTCATATTTTTCTTCGTTAGAAAGATTTCTGCATTTAGCGAATTCACCATAATATCCTGGGTTTAATTTCTTTGCTTCTTGTTCTTTACGAAGTTCTTCTAAATCGTTTGAGGTGCAGAAACATGGATAAGCTTTGCCTTCTTCTAATAAGTGCTTAATAACAATTTTATAAATATGCGCACGCTTAGATTGGACGTATGGGCCATAATTACCTTTTTCATGATTTCCTAAGTAGCCTTCATCTGGATCGATACCAAAAACATGTAATTGATCTAAAAGTTGTTCACCACTACCAGCAATTTCTCTTTTTGTATCAGTGTCTTCTAATCTGACATAAAAAACGCCTTTTGATTGTGATGCGACTTTACGACACACTAAAGAAGTAAATAAAGAACCAGTGTGGAGGAAGCCCGTAGGGCTTGGTGCAAATCTTGTGACTTGTGCACCCTCTGGTAAATCTCTAAGTGGATATCTTTTTTCTAAATCATCGATTGTTTCGGTAACATCTGGAAAAATTAAGTCTGCTAGTTGTTTGTTTGTAATCATTTTTTCTGCCTCTTTCAATTTAATGTTGCAAGAATTTTTTTCTGTGTTTATAATAATTGAGCGCGATTTGGAAATCCCAAATGCAGGTGTAGTTCAGTGGTAGAACGTAACCTTGCCAAGGTTAATATGCGGGTTCGATTCCCGTCACTTGCTCCAGATATTCCTCATTATCATCACTTTGTCCTTGTAATGATTGCTCTAAACTTCTTTTTTCTTCTTCGCTTAAATCAATGCTGTTTTGAATTTTCTTTAAGACATCTTCAATGGCTTTTTGATTTCCTTCTCTGAAGTTCATCTCGTATTTCTTATATATGACTTCCATATTGGTGAAATAGAATGGAAGATAGAACACTAAGGTAGCAACACCACCAACCATGACAAAGGCTGGTAATAAATCAATTCTTTTAATAACTAAAATATCTAAAATAGCGAAACCTGCCATACCAAGGAATGACAAGGCTAATAAAGGCCAGTTAAGAGAGAACCAGTCTTTTCTCATATTTCTTCTATGGGCGGCATAAGTATTGCTAATGCTCATCCTTAATAATGGAGGGGCCGCAAAAGCGACATTTGTGCGATAGTAAATCGATATTGAAGAGAATGAAATAAAGTAAATAAACGCTAGCATAGCAAGAGGAATTCCAAATGCTGAGACATAGAAGATGAAGGTTAATAACATACCATCATTTGCGTTCATAATTGCAATGAGATCTTCATATGTTGCGTCCATCGAATATAAATAGCTAAAAGCGAAATCTTTTAATGTATCTGTAAAAACTGAACCATATTGATTTGTGAAAATAATCACAAAAACTAAAGAGGCAATTAAAACACTGATGAAATAAAAGATAAGAGCCTTTAAAAACGAAATAATGCCTCTGAATGAACCTCTAAATTGTGTACGGAAGAAGCCGTAATAATATCTTAAAAACGCTGAGAAAGTCACTGGTTGATTTATTTGCAAATAATATGAAGCGATGTGACTAGCAAATAAAAATGGTAAACCAATTAATGGGACAGTTACTAAAAGTAAAGATGGAGAAATAAAGGCAATCAGCATTGAAATGATTAAAAACAAACCACCCATGATACCGATAGCGATATATGAAGATGGGTTAGTTTTAAATCTATTAAATGAAGATGATCTTAATGAATCTTTCATTATTTCTTCCTTTTGTTTTCTTTAGCGATTGATTGCACTGCTTTTGCAAGCTGTGCTTCATTAATATTTTGTACTGGACGAGATTCGATTGCTCTAATAAGAGCGGGGAATTTTCTTCTTTGAATAATATAGAATTGTTTGGAGTCACTATGGACTTCAACTTTACAGTCATCGTTAATTAAAGTGATACCGATAAGTAAAGAAGCATCTAAACCAGTAGATGAAGATAATTTACTCGCTAATTGTTTTGATTGATTAATTGGGTTATCGGTATAGCATTTCTTACCTTTATGAGAAATGAAAATTAATGACTTATCAGAAGATTTGCCAACAAGGTCACCTTCATAATATTTACACAAAATAACGTAAATATATTTCTCACCGAAGATGATGTGGTCGACTTTGGCCAATTTATTTGAGTCAACTTTGAAATAAAATTGATTGATTAAATAATAATCATTTTCTAATGCAACCTTATATACACGCTTATAAAAACGCACTTGGAAATGCGAGCGTTTATAATGCGCTGAAATTGGAAAATATAAGATGAGCGCTAAAAATAAAACGACAACGATTGGCACGATGATGACAAACGCTAGTTGTATTTGTGTTAACGATGTAAGAAGCTTTAAATCATACATATATAATATACTAACAAAAAAGACCTTAAAAATTAAGGTCATTTTGAATTATTTATTAGTCAAATATGGTTTTGTTAGTTTTTATCGCTACTATAATACGATCGATTTCTTCTTTCATCACTTTTCTTGATATTGGAGGAAGTTCATCAATAGGGAACCAATTAACATCATCAGTTTCATATTCGTGTTCATGAAGTTCACCTTTTAATTTACCTTCAAAGACAACGAGATATTCAGGTGAAGAAACATTTGTTTTAAATGGAGTACGATTAAGCACACCTACTAGACGAACTACTTCAATATCCGCACCGGCTTCTTGCGAAGATTCATTAATCGCAGTTTGACCAGCGGAATCATATAAATCCGCCCAGCCTCCCGGGAAAGAATATGTCCCAGAATTAGCTTCTCTAACCATTAATACTTTATCGCGATTTTCGTTAAGAATAACCGCTCTAACGGATACGCTTGGAGTAGGATAAATATCTCTTGAGAAATAATTAGGTCTATGAAACTCCATATCCACTAACTTTTCAAGCATTTCTAAAGTGAGATCATTAATCTGTTGATAGTTAGTAATAGCGTATGGATCTTTTGAAAAAACCAATCCTATTTTTGCGATGGATTGGATTTTCAATATATAGTCGTAAAGTTCTTTAGTGTCCATTATTCTTCCGCTGAATTATCCGCCATATAGTTTTCAAATACGCGGAGGAAGTTTGCTTGGTTAACAGATTCTAAATCACCATTAACGGCAAATGAGATACGCCCTGTTTCTTCAGAAACAACAACAGTCACAGCGTCCGATACTTCAGAAATGCCAATGGCTGCTCTATGTCTTGAACCATATTTACCAGCGAATGGTTTTGTGGTTGGTGTGAAGAAGACACTAGCGGCAATAATTTCATTACCATGAATGACAACCGCACCATCGTGTAAACGTGTACCTGGATAGAAGATTGTAAGTAAGATTTCTGGGGTGACAGGTGCATGAATTGGGACACCATTTTTCATGATATCTTTTAAGTCTGTGTTCTTTTCAAATGTCATAATGGCACCAATACGAGCATTACTTAATGAAATAACTGCTGATTCAATGTTCTTATAAAGAAGTTGAGTATCGTAAATTTTTTCAATACCGAAGTTAGCCGCTTTAGCGGTAACTCTTGAGAATGGATTAGCGATGAATTTTCTCACATCACCAAGATTAGCAAAGAAGCAACCTGCTAAACCAGCAGCGGAAATAAAGGCAATTAATGTGCAGACAATTGGGAGGTTGAGAAGGAAGGCGGCAAGGAAGAAAACGAAAGCCAAGGATAACAAAATAAATGTGGCGCGTCTTTTTGCAACTTTGTATAAAATGAAAAATAATCCACCAAATATAACAACAATCAAAATTAATGAAGCGATAAAATTGCCAAGAGGCATTACATCGTTTTCCCATGCAAATTTCATGCCATTTACCTCCAAAATGAGTGCAAAAATATCATAATATATTTCTAAATATATTTTCAACAATAGATAGCAAAAATACTAAAAAAATAGGTTATTTAATCAATTTTGACAATTGTAGGAGAACTGTTTTTGCTTCTTCTAGCGAATGGTTTTTTGTGTTTTTTTAGAAATTGTTCTGTGGCTTTATAACCTTTGTCGGTTAATGAAAAATATAGTTCTTTTGTCTTAGTGTCGAACACTCTGCCGATATAACCATAACGATAAAGCATCATTGTTAAACGACACACTTTCTTGCTGGTAAAAGAAATGAGCGTACCAAAACTATCCAAGTCCACAAATCGCTTGGTATCTTCGTCCACAATACCAACGAGGATTTTATAAATACCTTCGTTTAATGGATAATAATGCAAGTCATTTAACGCTTTTATTGTGACAAGCGCTTTAAAATAAGTTTGATTTAATTTGAATTCTTTCATGGTGATATTCTAGTCATTTATCTTCTTAAGGTCAAAGATATTCTCTATTGTTTAAAACAATAATTTTATGTAGAATGTTAACGGAAACGGAGATTTATAAATATGCCAACACCACATAATAGTGCCAATCCTGGCGATTTTGCTAACGTTGTTTTAATGCCTGGAGATCCATTAAGAGCTAAATTGATTGCTGATACATATCTTCACGATGTGAAATTAGTCACAAGTGTAAGAAACATTTATGGTTATACAGGTTATACCAAAAATGGAAAGAAAATTAGTGTCATGGCTTCTGGTATGGGTATGCCATCCATCGGTATTTATTCTTATGAATTATATTCACGTTATGACGTTGATGTCATTATCCGTGTAGGAACTTGTGGCGCTTATCAAGAAAACATTAACTTATTCGATATTATCGTTGGAAGCGTTGCTTCTACCGATAGTAACTGGATCCATCAGTATGGATTAAACGGTCATTATTCCGCAGGTGCGGACTTTGACTTAGTTGAAGCTGCGGTTAATTCCGCGAGAAAGAAAAACGTCCCTGTTCACGTTGGTAACGTTCTTTCTAGTGATATCTTCTATAACGCTGATAAAGAAGGCTGGAAGAAATGGGCTGATATGAACGTTTTAGCGGTTGAAATGGAAGCTTTCTCCTTATACTGCAACGCTGCTAAATTAAAGAAAAAAGCCCTTTGCCTATTAACTGTTAGTGACTCTTTCTTAATCAGAGAAGAACTCACACCAGAACAAAGACAAAATGGCTTATTAAGAATGATTGAAATCGGTATTGAAGCCGGTGAGAAATTCGCTAAAGAATCTGAATAAGATTAATTAACTATTACACCATGGTACGCATCTCTATGCTAGAAGGGATGCGTGCTTTTTATATACCTTGTCGCTTATTTTTTATAATTTGCGATAAAGAATTAATAATGAATTAATAACTAAGACAACTGTTAATCCAGTATCAGCGATAACAGGGATAACCATTGGGATATTTAAAGCTGGGATAACCACTAAGATAGCAACAATAAGTTTGACTAATAACGCAAATACGATATTGAAGATAGCGGTTCTTCTAGCGGTTCTAGCAATCTTCACTGCTTCATAAACTTTAGCCGGATTATCGTTCATGATAACGACATCAGCGTTTTCTACAGCGATATCGCTACCAATAGCACCCATTGCCATACCAACATCCGCACGCATAATGCTTGGAGCATCGTTAATACCATCGCCAACGAAGGCCACAGCCTTATTAGTTAAAGACATTTCTTTTTCTAATATTTCTGTTTTTTGATCAGGTGTTAATTCACTGTAAACACGATCAAGACCTAATTCGTTTTTGATATATTCAGCATTGTCTTTCTTATCACCAGTAAGAAGAACAACTTCTTTCTTTTCTTTGTGTAAAAGTTTGACCATATCATAGGCTTCTTTTTTAATTTCATCGTATAAGACAATGTAGCCTAAATATTTATCACCTTTTTTACAGTGAACGATTGTGCCAATGGCGTCTTCATTAATGGATTTAACACCATTATTTTTCATAAATTGAGCGTTACCTGCGATAATGACTTCACCTTCATAAGTTGTTTTAACGCCATATCCAGCGATTTCTTGATAATCAACTTGTTTAGCCGCAAGAGCTTTTACATCTACTTCGTGGCAGATTGCTTTAGCAATTGGGTGAGTTGATAAGCTTTCAGCGGCGTATAAAGCATTTAATAATTCTTGTTCGCTGACACCATCTTGTGTAGCAACTTTTTGAATGGTGAAGACACCATGAGTTAAAGTACCTGTTTTATCGGTAACAATCTTATTAACATTATTTAATTGATCTAAATAATTTGTGCCTTTGATAACCACACCACGTTTGCTTGCTAAACCAATAGCCGCAAAATAAGCAAGTGGGACAGAGATAACAATTGCACATGGACAACCTGTGACGAGGATTTCTAATCCTCTAACGAGATAATTCATCCAATCTTTAGTGATAAGGCCACCGATAACGAAGACCAAAACAGCTAATAAAACGATAGCAGGTGTATACCATTTAGCGAATTTAGCGATGAATTCATCAGCTTTAGATTTCTTTTCACCACTGTTGGAGATTAACTCCACAATCTTAGCGACTGCACTATCTTCATATTTCTTATTAACTTTGATTGTGATTGAACCTGTTTTAACAAGACAACCCGCTAAAACTTCACTTTCGTTTGTATCCGCTAAAACTGGGACAAATTCACCAGTTAATGATGATTTATCAATATAGGCAGAACCAGAAACAACTTCACCATCAACTGGGATCATTTCACCAGCACTGACAACAACGTTATCTCCGATATTTAATTCTTCTGGATCAACTTTAACGATTTGTTCGTCCTTTAATAAATTAGCGTATTCCACTCTTAATTGAACGGCGTTCATGACAGCTAATTTACTCTTATTAGTGGCTACTTTTTCAACGATTTGGCCAACTTGGAATAAGCCCACAACCATCATACCTTCCATGGCAAAGTGCACACCGTGTTCGATATTTTCTGGATTGAGTAAATCAATAATAGCTAACGCAGTAGCGCCAATAATCGCAATAGTAATTAATAAATTATGGTCAATGATATTACGACCGTTTTTAATATGAAGAATAACACGCCAGAAGACATCATAGGCCAATAAAACTGATGTAGCGCTATAGATAGCGAATCTAATCCAACCACTCGGATCGAATTTTTCAAAGACTAATAAATTAAGAAGAATTACAACAACACCAACAATGACTCTTGCTAATAAGAACCACATTGATTTAGTAAATAGTTTTTCTTTGTGCTCCTCTTTTTTGCTTTGTAATTCTTTGATATCTAATGGATCACTTTCCACTTGAGCGATTATTTTAGCAACTTGTTCCACGGTGAATGGCTTATCACTATAAGTGATGAACATCTTATTTGTGGAGAAGTCAATATGAGCGTCTTTAATACCTTCTTGCTTGGCAAGATGTAATTCTGATTTATGAGCGCAGTTTGGGCAATCAAAACCAGAAATGTGATAAACTTTTTTAACTTCTTTTTTATCTAAGTCATAGATATCTAATGGATCGCTTTCCACTTGAGCAATAACTTTTTTAATTTCTTCCACTTCTAATTCTTTATCTTTATATGTGACAAACATTTTGTTCGTGGAGAAATCAATATGACAACTATCAACTTTTTCATGTTTATTTAAATGTGTCTCTGATTTATGAGCGCAGTTTGGGCAGTCAAAGCCAGAGATATGATATGTTTTCTTAATCATTGTCGTTTTCCTCCTCTATCACGTGTTCATAGGCCACTCCTAAGAGTAAGCGCACATGTTTATCACTTAACGAATAATAGACTTTTGTCTTTTCTTTACGTGTTCTTACTAAGTCTGCATCTTTTAACACTTTTAATTGATGAGACACTAAAGATTGAGAAGCACCAATTTCATTAGCGATATCGTTAACGCATTTTTCAATCATGCAGCTCATCTTTTCACATGAACCACATTCGCACTCCTCTCCACAGCAGCATTCATCATCATCTAGAAGTGCGAACATGATTTTTAATCTTGTTGCATCTGATGCTGTACTTAGGAGGCTTTCCATTTTCTTAATTGTTGTAGTTTTTACATCTTTCATAATTTATCACCGTGATTATTATATGAATGTTTGTTCATATTTGCAATTAAAAAATGAATAACTGTTCATATTTATATTTTTAGGCATAATAAAAGGATGCTTTTTAAAGCACCCTTTTTGTGATTAATTAGTTTGTGGAAACACCGTTAATTTCAACACAATAAGCGCCACTAGCGAATTCTAGAATGCGACTATTGTAATAGAATGCTTCACCCCAGAACAATATTTCATCACCGACTTTTAAATCATTAACACTTGACCATTTTGGGTTTCGATATTGGTTGTATTTAAGGTAATAGATTTGCATGTCTTCATCTCCGATTGCGTCAGCGACATAGACAGCATTTAAGTCACCACTTAATTGGCTAAGTTGCGCTGCTGGTCGAGTGACAATGCCTTTATAGAAGAAGCCTTCGGCACCAGCTTGAGAAGCACTTGAACCTTCATGATGTTTAGCGTAATCAATGGCTTCGTTAATTGTTTTTGGATCCGCAATTGTACCAGCGTGAGAAGAAACAGGTGGAATATAGGCCCAACCACCATGTTGGATATATAACGCTAATAAGTCTCTAGCGTAAACTCCTGGATCATAAGTATCGACTACTGTTAAATGATTTGGAGCGTAATCACTACCATATGTATCAGCGATTAAATAATATGTTTCGTTGTAATTTAAATTGTCTTTTATGGTATTACCATAATCTGACCAACAAACGAAATATGTATCAGCGCCTGTAATATATTGAGTGGTGACTAAATCACTACCTTTAACGGAGCATAAAACTATTTCGTTATCGAATGGTAATAAGTTACTAATATCACTGTAACGGACACTACCGGCTTGTAAGCCATTTCCTCTACAAGACATATAACCACCACCGAGGATGATGTTATATTGTGTGCCCCATCTTTTGACGCCTTCTTCCAAATATAATTCCGCGACTTTGTTTCTAATAGTGTTAGGATCTTTAAAGCCATCAATAATGCCTAATTCTTCATAGGCAAAACTATAATTATCATAGTATTTATTAATGATGCCTTGCGTGGTGACATCTTCTTGTAAGTTCCTATAACTTGAATAATAGGAAGTATCATAAAACTTAGGTGTCACATTAAATGTGTTTTGTTTTAAATTTAAATCCACTGTCACTTGATAGATGGATTCGTTATAACCATTGTTTTGAATATGATAAATACCAGCGTCATCTTGATAGTCATAAGCTTTATGAGTGTGACCTTCAAAAACAATATCAACGTATTTATCACGGCTTAAAGATATATCATATGAATCTTTTTCATCATTTAAGCCATCGCCGTGTACTGAATAAATGATAAAGTCACATTTTTCAGTTTCTCTTAATCTTTTTGATTCGTTTTTAACTAAAGCTGTTAAAGAATCGCCAGTAGCAAAATAAATATCTTTAACTCTGCTACCAGAAATGGAACTTAAGCAATTACCGATCGCACCGATAACACCAATCTTCGCACCACCTTTTTCAAATGTGATAGAAGGTGAAAGATAATCGACACGTTGATGATTACTTCTATTTAAAACGTTAATACCTAATGTTGGGAAATTAGCTAATTCTTGGTTTTGAATGATGTAGTCTTTGCCCCAGTCATATTCATGGTTACCAACAGTCATGGAAACAAATCCTAATTGATTCATCCATTCGGTAATTAGATTACCTTTAGTGTAGTTACTTTCAACAGATCCTTGCCACATATCGCCTTGTGAGATAAGAATTGCATTCTTATTCGCAGTCTTTTCTTTAATTAATGTTGTGGTTTTAGCAATACCAATGCCTTTACCTTGTGTGTCTTTGACATTGCCATGTGTATCGTTAAAGGCAAAGATATCTAAAGTAACGTTATCTGGTTTAGTGGATGAACTACTAGTTGAACTTGAACTACTGCTTGTACTTGAACTAGAACTAGATATAGAACTAGAAGGAGCACTAGATGAACTAGATGCAGGAACACTGCTACTAGATTTTTGTGAAGAACTGCTACTACTAGAAGAAGTAACACTGCTACTGGAAGTAACTTTTGATGAGCTACTTACCTTATTAGAAGAACTAGATGTTTTGCTATCTAGACTACTAGAAGATAATGATGAAGTAGGAACTTCACTACTAGGAGTTTGACTGCTAGAGGTAGGTTGATTACACGCGCTCACGCAAAAAGCAATAAGGGCAGTAAGTAAAGGGAGTAATTTTTTATTTTTCATAAGGGAGTCCTTTTATTAAAAACCTGAGATAAGACATGTTAAGTAGCCTAATGCATTAGCGACTACAAAACATATAGCAATAATAATTAAAGCTTTTTTGAAGATGGTCTTTTCTTTTAAAAGCACCATCACACCTAAGCCAGAATTAACTAATAAACCAGCGAATAAAGCACCGAATGATAATGAACCATTAACAAATAATTCCGTAATTAAAATACTAGAAGCACAGTTAGGTATTAATCCCACGATTGAGGCAAATAAAGGCGCTAGGTAACGGTTTGTTAGCATGAAATTAGTAAAATTCTCTTCACCAACAAAGCCAATAATTGTGCCTATTGCTAGGTTAATAATCAAAACATAAGCGAATATTTGAAGAGAATGGATTAATGGATGAATTAAATGCGCATGAGCGGGAGTGTTTTCATGATGATGTGTATGGCATTCTTTTTCTTCTTCGATGTGATCAACTTCAATGATTTTTTGTTTTCTGACAATTAAATCAATAAGAAGACCAACGACAGTACCTGTTATTAGTTTTAAACCAATTAATGGGAAAATCATTAATGTCTTTTCATTCCATGAACTTAATAAAACAATCATCGCTTCATCGCTACAACTAAGGAAAACGGCGATAACTGTACCAATGGTAATGAATTTCTTAATATATAAATCCGCAGCGACAACACTAGTGCCACATTGAGGAACTAAACCAAATAAAGC
Organism: uncultured Erysipelotrichaceae bacterium; assembly: GCA_902777015.1. Classification (GTDB taxonomy): domain Bacteria; phylum Bacillota_I; class Bacilli_A; order RFN20; family CAG-826; genus RUG14515. Next base: position 31,487 of record CACYSA010000025.1, read on the forward strand.
ACCAAAGATTGGAGAAGACTTCTTTCTTTTAACTAAAAAATTAGATATTGGTGTTTCAATAAAGGATAAAATAACGTGAAATAAAAAGACGAAAGCGAAGACAATAAGGCTGTCTTTAAGTGCGTCTAAGAATATGTCTAAGAATAGTTCCCAAGTCATACAGTAAGTGATTATAACACACATTTAGAAAATGTGTTGTCAAAACGATAAGTGACACGCTCCCACCACTTAAAGAAGTGGGGGTTTCTTGCTCGATGACTCTAATGAGCCAAGCATAAACAAGCGATCCGGATGTGTCCCATCCTTTGTAAGTATTTCGATTCCCTTACTTAGAATATTTTTCGCAGCGTTTATATCTCGATCATGAATAGATCCACATTTAGGACAAGTCCATTTCCTAATAGCGAGGTCTTTAGTGAGCGAGTTTTTATAAGAACATATAGAACATAATTGACTAGAAGGATAAGTAGAAGGAACCTTTATTACTTTCCTCCCATACCAATTAGCTTTATATAAGAGCATAGAGACTAATCTTGACCAAGATACATCAGATATGTTTCTTGCTAATTTAGAATCACTCATCATGTCCTTTACTTTCAAATCTTCGATACAAATGATTTGGTTTTCATCAATG
>CACYSA010000026.1 GCA_902777015.1 uncultured Erysipelotrichaceae bacterium
TCCTTTACTTTCAAATCTTCGATACAAATGATTTGGTTTTCATCAATGATCTTCTTTGAAAGTTTGTGGAGATAATCGTTTCTTTGATTTTGGATGTGTCTATGTAACTTAGCAACTTTGATTCGTTGTTTATTTCTATTATTACTACCTTTAGTCATCTTAGAGAGTTTTCTTTGCTCTTTAGTTAATTTATTTTGAGATCTAGTTAGATACTTATGGTTTTTATATTTATGACCATTAGAATCAACGATTAAATCTTTTAGTCCTAAATCTAAACCGACCATCTTATCTGTGGGCTCCATAGGTTTAGTCTCTTCTTCAACAAGCAAAGACATATAGTACTTATTATCAGTGGTCATAGAAATAGTGATTGACTTAATCGTGCCTTCAAAGTCTCGATGTTTTTTAATTCTAATACGAGGACATTTAGGAATAGAGATGTATCGATTGTTAGAAGAGAATTTGACGCTTCCTTGATTATTTGTTGTGTAACTTTGATCGTTTCTTTTACTTTTAAACTTAGGAAAACCTGTTTTGTGGGAAAAGAAACTCTTAAAAGCAGCGTTTCTATTTAACTGTGCGTTACTTAAAGCAAGCGAATCTACTTCTTTTAAAAACGGATAGTCTTCCTTATATGGGGTTGGAGTGATGTTTTTAAATTTACCAGTAGTTTTATATATCTCGTTCATATCAGTAAGAGACTTATTATAAAAGAAACGCACACATCCAAAACATTTAGCAAAGAACTCTTTTTGCTCACTGTTTGGATAGATACGATACTTATAGGCTCTTCTTTTCATAGTTTTTAGATAAATAAAGGGATATAAAAATGGCTTTTTAATCCATTCCTATATCCCAACATCCTAATATTAGTATATCAATTTATTGATATATTATCAACAAATATTTGTTGTTTTATATAGATATTTGCTTGTTTTTATAAACATTTATAATTAGCAATTCATCCCCCACCTATAGAGGTAGCCATCGAGCAGTTCTTGTCGATGTGGGGGACTTCTTGCTAAAATATGTTAAACATGATAAAAGCAGTATTATTTGATTTAGATGGTACATTGTTACCAATGAATGAAGACGAATTTAAGAAGGTCTATTTTGCTGCGGTCTATAACAAAGTTAAACATTTTGGCTATAAGCCTGAAGAATTAGTTAACGCTATTTGGTATGGCACAAAAGCTATGTATAAAAACGATGGCAGTAAGCTAAACGAAGAAAGATTTTGGGAAGCTTTTTCCACTATTTATCCAGAAAGTAGGCAAAGAGATGAAGCATATTTTAATGACTTCTATAACAATGATTTTCCAAAATTAGCGTTTGCCTGTGCCTTGCCTATTCAACCACTTGCTAAAGAGTTTGTTAAAGCATTAAAAGATAAAGGCTACAAAGTAATTATTGCTTCTAATCCTATTTTCCCTATTGTCGCTACTAAAGCTAGAATGATTTGGGCGGGTTTAAATCCTGATGATTTTATTGATATTACTGCCTATAACAATTCATCATTTTGTAAACCAAATCTTAAATATTACGAAATGATATTAAATAGAAATAATCTTAAACTTGATGAAGTTATCATGATTGGTAACGATGTCAGAGAAGATATGGTCGTTAACAAATTAGGAATTGATTCTTATCTCATTACTGATTGTTTACTAAATCCAGATAACGAAGACATAAATAAATATAAGCACGGATCTTTTGAAGAAATCATGAATCTCGTGCTTAAGCGTTTATAACTTTTTGATAAATTCATTTGCTTTAAAAAGCAATTCTTGCCAATTATCGAACATTAAGTAGTGATATGCTTCCTCATATTTACATAACTTAATGTCTTTTATTTCTTTTTCTTGCTTGTGATAGTCTAACTTATCGATTTTACCGATGAAGAACACTACTTCTTTCATTGCGTCATAATCAGGCATGTAATAATCAATTGATTCTCTAAAACCTTTTATCAATTGTGGTTTTAAGCCTGTTTCTTCATAGCATTCACGTAAAGCGGTTTCTTCTTCGGTTTCGTTATTTTCCACATGGCCTTTAGGAAAACAAGTAAAACCATTATTTTGCTCGACGAGTAAATAATTGATTTCATTGTTTATAACAATATATGTAATAACACCACATGATTTTTCTTGTTTCATATGCCTTAAATTATACAAAATGGAGCACGCGACGGGAATCGAACCCGCACAATTAGCTTGGGAAGCTAAAGTTCTACCACTAAACTACGCGTGCATTTATTTTGTAAAAAAGCCCTTTGCAGGGCTAATTCACTAAATTGGTGGGTACTGACGGGATCGAACCGCCGACCTTCTGTACGTCAAACAGATGCTCTCCCAGCTGAGCTAAATACCCATTTTTGCTGGTGCCGACTACAGGAATTGAACCCGCAACCTACTGATTACGATTCAGTTGCTCTACCAATTGAGCTAAGTCGGCAGGTCTAATTCGCTTTTAAGTCGCCTAATAATAATATGTGTTTTTGAAAAAACTTTCAACAACTTATTTATAAAAATTAACAAAACATGTTTTTCCTATACGTATAAGTGGCTATATATGTGTCACGCGTTTGGCACTTTTATAACGTTTCTTTAGTAGGATATAACCATTAATATTCGGGGAGAAAATGAAGGCAATCCAAGCCTTTGGTAATCAAAATTAATTACTCGTAATTAAAAGGTGACTCGCTTTTTTAACTGAATCACCTTTTTCTTATGCTTTAGTTTTTTGTCTGACTGGAGAGAAAATGAATGATAATTTCTCTTTCTTACAAATCCTTTGAATAGCGAATTTGCCTTGTGTCATTGCGATTGGTAAACCACCAGGACCTTGCATCCATTGCCCAGAGAGATAGAAGTTCTTTAAGCCACGGAGAAGACCACTATGAGCGAACATTGGATCTCTATGAGTGAATAAGAAACTCATATAGACACCATTAGAAGTATTAACATAATGGTTGAATGTGTATGGAGTGGAAACATCTAAGACGTCTAATTCACCAACATCTGGGAATTTATTTAGAATTCTATTTCTCACTTCTTGAGCGATTTCTTGTTTAATCTTTAGATATAGTTCTCTATTCTTAGATAACTTTCTCCAATATGGATATTCAACGTTACTTTGATCCACCATGACGGATAAAACTGTTTTATCACCACGTGAGAAAGATTCATCATAAGAATAACTACGGATAGTTAAGTGATTAATACTAACACCACCGACATTAAATGGTTCGCATTCAAATGTATATGGAATTGGTAAATTATTATCCTTATTAATAGTAAAGTGCATTAATACACAACTTGGAGCTTGATGACGAACTGGATCATCAAAACGTTTTTGGAATGATGGGAATTTATATTGATCTCTTAATAATCTCTTAATTGTGTAGTTAGTGTCTAAGCATGAGACGACATAATCACCACTGATGATTTGACCGTTAATGAGTTTAACGCCTTTTGCGACACCATTTTTAATGACAACACTATCGACATTAGCGTTAAGTTTTAAAGTACCACCTAAAGAGATAAACTTATCTTTCATGCGTTCCACCATTGGTTTAGAAGCACCTTTAGGAATACCACCATCACCCATAACGACTGTCGCGTAGCTATAAATCATGGAGAATAAGTTACCCTCACCAATTTGTGCTTTAGTTAAAGCAAATCTAATAGCGGGTGATTTAAACTTAGCGGCGAATTGTTCACATGTTTGAGTCATGGTCTTTAAATAAGATGGCCAGACTGATAAAACTTTTAAGCCTAAACCAATCTTACGATTTAATGGAATCATGCTTAAAGGTAAATCTAATGGCAATTCGACTTTAGTGAAATCACTAACCATCTTAAAGAATTTATGAATCATCTTAGAATCAACCGGTGAGATTTCTTTCCACTCTCTTTCAGCGCGTTCTAGATCTCTCCATAAAGTGACTCTAGTACCTTCGTATTCAAAAGTACCCCAGCTTGGTAAATAAAGGATATCGTCTTGGCTAGAAAAAGCATCGACGTTTTTCCACATCTCATTTAAGAGAGTGCCTTCTTTAGTACCTGTTAACCAGTGGACACAACCGTCAAGATAAAAACCTTTACGGTACCAACCAGTACACATACCACCCACGCTTGGGTTCTTTTCTAATAAAATGGCGTGTAAGCCATGTTGCTCAGCGTAAATGCCTGCGGATAAACCAGCGACACCAGCGCCGATAATGACAATTTGTTTTCTTTGCATGCTTAAATATTATAGATTATTCAATATTTAATCACACTACTAACAAAAATAGCAACTCTACTGAGAGTGGAGAGACTTATCTACTAACTTTTCTCTTTATAAAGAGAACAAGCGCAACAATTTCATGAACCACAAGTGGTGCAACACTTAATGCAATGATAATTCCCCAGTGTGCAATATCAAGTGGATAGCATGAGAAGAAGTCGTTTAATCCTGGAATATTAACAACTGCTACTTGTAAACCAATACCTAAAACGAATGATAGCCAGAGTAACCAGTTCTTACTCCAGAAGTTATGGATAAATGACTTTCTAATAGATGTCATACCTAACATATGGAAGAGTTCAGAAAGTGATAAGACACAGAATGCAGCGGTTTGAGATTGCATACGAATGTCTGCGTTATTTGTTAACACTTCAGCGATTTGTTCAAGTGATGTGGCGTGGCCTTCAAAGATTGGAATCATTAAGAAGGCAAACACTGTGGTAATGGTAATTAATAAACCATAACCAAATGTCACAAAATAACCACCTCTAGAGAATAATGATTCTTTTGGATTACGTGGCTTATCATCCATGATGCCACTTTCTTTTTCATCAGCGCCTAACGCTACCGCTGGAAGTGAGTCAGTAATTAAATTGACCCATAAGATATGGATAGCAAGTAAAGGCGTTGGTAAGTTATTAGCCGCTAAGAATAAGGACATAATAACAACCGCGAACATCGCTAAAACTTCAGCAATATTTGTGGATAACAAGAATAAGACTGTTTTCTTGATGTTGGTATAAATACCACGACCTTCTTCCACTGCTTTTTCAATAGAAGCAAAGTTATCATCAGTTAAGACCATATCAGCAGCGCCTTTAGCAACGTCTGTACCAGTGATACCCATGGCAATACCAATATCAGAAGCTTTTAAACTTGGAGCGTCGTTAACGCCATCCCCAGTCATTGCGGCAATATTGCCATTTGCTTTAATCGCAGTCACGATTTGCACTTTGTTTTCTGGAGAAACACGGGCGAAAACATGTACCGTCTTAACTTTTTCTTGTAATTGTTCAGGTGTTAAAGCATCAATTTCATCACCAGAAAGAGCTTCACCATTTTCATCAGCGATACCTAATTCTTTGGCAATCGCTAAGGCTGTTGTCTTATGGTCACCAGTAATCATTACTGTGGTGATACCAGCTTTCTTAAAGATGGAAACTGCATTTTTACATTCTGGTCTTGGTGGGTCAATCATACCCACTAAACCGACGAAGACTAAGTTTTCTTCTTTTAATTCATCAGCGTATGTATAAGCAAGACCTAAAACACGTAAAGCGGAGACCGCCATAGAGTCAGAGGCTGCCATAATATTTTCTTTATCTTTAGCGGTGATTTTTCTCACTTCACCATTGATAGAAATTCTATCGGCAACTTTTAAGATTGAGTCGATAGCACCTTTGGTGAAGATAAGTTTTTTGCCTTGATATTCGTGTTGAGTGGACATCATCTTACGAACGGAATCGAAAGGATATTCATTAATACGAGGAGCAACTTTTTCTAAATCACCTTTATGTTGATTCATCTTATTAGCGTATTCCACTAAAGCGATTTCAGTTGGATCGCCATATAATCCTTCATCAACAGAAGCATTAGAACAAAGGGATAAACCCATTGATAAGAATTTATAATCATCGGAGAAGATGACATCCCCATCTTCTAATTTTTCATTTAAGTAGGCTTTCACCACTGTCATCTTGTTTTGTGTTAATGTGCCAGTCTTATCGGAACAGACCACACTGACAGCGCCTAATGTTTCAACAGATGGTAATTTACGCACAATGGTATTGGCTTTGACCATCTTTTGGACACCTAAAGCAAGAACGATTGTAACAACCGCTGGTAAGCCTTCAGGAACAGCGGCAACCGCTAATGAAATGGCAAACATGAAGTTTTCAACAATACCATCAAGCCAACCTTTAGCACCACCATTGCTCTTAGCAAGGTCAATGATTTGGACACCAAAGATAATGACAACGATAACGATTGTTAAGATACCTAAGAACTTAGATAATTTTGCTAATTGTTTTTGTAATGGAGTTGTATCATCTTCACCTTCAGATAACATCTTAGCAATCTTACCTGTTTCGGTATCGATACCAGTTCTAACAACAACACCTTCACCACGGCCATATACCACTGGAGTGGACATATAAACCATATTGACTCTATCGCCAACACCCACTTCATCACTAAAGACAATGTTAGCGTCTTTTTCAACTGGTAAAGATTCACCAGTTAATGATGATTCATCAGTTTTTAAGTTAATGGCTTCAGTTAAACGTAAATCCGCTGGAACGGTTCTACCTTCTTCTAAGATGACAATGTCACCAAGAACAAGTTCTTCGGCTTTTAATTCAATAAGCTTTCCATCTCTTCTAACCACACATGTTGGTGAAGACATTTTCTTTAAAGCTTCTAATGATTTTTCCGCTTTGTTTTCTTGGACTGTACCAATGATAGCGTTTAATACACAGACACCTAAGATGATGATAGGATCTGCAAAGTCGAATGATTCACCATTTTTAACAACGTTAAAGATGGAGATACCAACACTTAATAACGCTGCCGCTAAAAGGATGAAAATCATTGGGTCATTAAATTGACCTAAGAATACGAAAAAAAGCGGGGTTTTCTTCTTTTCTGGTAGTTTGTTTGGACCGTATTTAACGAGTCTTTCACCAGCTTCTTGGCTAGTTAAACCTTGCTCAACATTACTATCTAGTTGTTGCAAGACCTCCTTAGCGCTTTTTGTTTCAAACATAATCTTGTCCTCCAAAAAGTCTTTTTAGCGTCTTGCTCATACACTGGTTAGTCCCGGGTTATTCACCGTGTTGACGAGATTCTAACTTCGCTACTCCCGCTTATATAAATGTATTTATGTGCGTTTGCACTATTCCATAATATAAAACTTTTACTTTAAAGTAAACAAAAAGCGGTCATATATGGCAACGAAGAAGTCGCCAAAGGAAGTGGCGATATATCTAACGCCTTAGTTTGGACAAATGATAATTACGAAACTATCACGTTTACGGGTGGTAATGACGTTAAGAATAGCGAATTAATTGAATGGCTATACTGCAACGCTGTTCTAGGTGGGATATAAAGAATAAAGGCCAAGGTTCAATCCTTGGTCTTTTAAAAATCCCTGATTCGTATCAAGTATTGTTCACTCAGTTATCTAAGTATTGCAAAAATAATACAAGGAACACTTTTTGATAAGTAGTAACACTTTTAAAATGTTAACGCGAATTAAATTATCTATCCTTGGTCCATTGACATTGACATTTTTTGCATTCGTAATGAACGGTTTCATGCCCATCCGCAAAACGTTCACTCCAGAACATAATGTCATCATATCCAGCGCCACATTGAGGACAATTATTTTCAGTTGAACATAATAAGCCTCCACCGGATATCGCTTTTAATTGTTCTTCACTTAATTCAACACCTTCGGCTTTTGCTAACTCTAAGAGTTCTTCACTGTTATTACAGGCTTTAATTTTTGCAATTTGTTCTTCGGTTAAACCTTTTAATAATTCTTGTTTCATGTTCAAAGTTCTCCTTTATCGATTCTACTTTATCGCAAGTCTTGCCACAAAAGTGCCACAGAAACCAATAAAATAAAAAAGGATTCAAAGAATCCTTATTCTATCTCAATGGTGCCCGAGGCCGGAATCGAACCGGCACGGTATCGCTACCGCTGGATTTTGAGTCCAGTGCGTCTACCAGTTTCACCACTCGGGCAGTGAGTTTATTATATAACAGTGATGAAAAAGATAGAAACACTAATTTTTGTTATTTAGTCTCGATTCTCTCCGACATAGAATATCGCTAATGAATCTGGGCCTATATGCGCGCCTGTAATTAAATCATAAAAGTATATTTCAACGTTCTTAACACCATGATCCACTAAATAGTTTTTAAGCGTTAAAGCGTCATCATAGACGTCGCAGTGTGAGATATAAACTGTTTGTTTTTCTGGATGTCTAATCTTTTTAATACAAGTTTCAGCGAGTCTTTTTAAAGCCATCTTACGACCACTGACTTTACCCGCCACTTCGATTTTACTTTTATTACTGCCTTTTAAGATGAACTTAATTCTTAAGAAGTTAATGAATTTAGCGAGTAACGCTGAGACACGTCCCTTTTTAATGAGATATTTAATATCACCAACAGTGAATTCACTTCTCACTTGGAATTTAAACTTTTCACATTCATAACAAATGTCTTTAAAACTCATACCCTTTTTCACTAATTCATAGGCATGTAGAGCTTGTAAGCCTTCACCGAAGCCAGCAGTTGCACTGTCAACGATGTACACCATTTCTTTACCTTGTTCTTGGTTGATTTCATCTCTAGCAGCGCAAGCTGAGTTATAAGTGCCAGAGATACCTTTAGCCATCACAAAGCAAATGATTTGATTGCCTTTAGCGATGTCTTCTTTAAAGGCTTCTAAATAAGTGTAGGGAGTAATTTGACTTGTATTAATGTTTCTTCCTTCTCGCATTTTTTGATAGAAGGTGTGGGAGAATTGATCAACGTCGATATCATCTTTGTAACATTGGTAAATCTTTTCATCGATTGTTAAGGACATGTTAACAACAGTAATATCAGCGTTTCTTTTTTTAATGATGCCTTGGAATAAGTTACTACCAGCATCAGCGTAAATCTTAATTGCCATAAACGGTCCTCCTTGAAGCACCACTATTGTAGTAAAGACTATTTTTTTAATAAATCTATTAATTAAAAAATGATTTCTATCACTAAAAGCAATAATTCTACTAGGGAATTTGATATCAGTAGATTACTATGTAATCTCTTGCTTAATATGCAAGAAGATAAAAGAAAACGCTCGTAAATACGAGACGCTATCTTTCTAACAAAGATTATTTAAATAAATCTTCTAACCAGTCTTTAACTTGTCTTTTCACACGGTCTGGATCTTCTTGTGTATAAGCCCCAATAACTGAGAGACCTTTAAAAACCTCATTACCTGGATATTGTTCTTCTAAATGAGTATCAATACCAGTTAAGCCTGAACCAACATGGGTGGTAAAGGGGATAAGGATTTTGTGTGATAAATCATGATTATCTAAGAATGTATACACTATCATAGGGAAATAGAAGAACCAAGCAGGACCACCAACGAAGATATATTTATATTTTTTAAAATTTGGTACATCTTCAAGATATTGTGGTCGAGCATCTTCTTCGATGTCTTTCTTAGATATGTCCATTAATGGACGAAAGTCATCGGGATAATGTTTGTCCTTAGATACCAACTGGAATAAGTCTGCGTGGAGTTCTTTAGCAATCATCTCCGCTAAAATGGCAGTGTTACCTTTTTCAAGCATGCCATTTGCTTGGAATCCTTTACTTGAAAAATAGACGACAAGTGCATTAGTTTCCTCTTTCGCAGCCTTGAAGTACTTATTTTTGTTAGCTTTCATTCGTTCCCCTCCTTTCTCTTTTGTTTGTGGTTCAAAAGCGTGACAAGTTTACATGAATATTTACTATAAGTAAAGCGTAATTTTTAACCATAATTTTATGAGTTTGTTTTTTTATTGATTGTATCAATGAAAAAAGTCCTGAATTAACAGGACAATTTTTCTAAGTTGGTGCGCTTGACGCGATTTAAACGCGTGACCTCAACCTTCGGAGGGTTGCACTCTAATTCAACTGAGCTACAAGCGCAGTTACTATTATAGCGCATCTCTTTGGTTTTTATGACTTATTTATTAAGGACTAAGTCTCTAATTACACCACCATATCCCAGGCCAAGTCTCACGGCATCATAAGTCTTGTAATGGTAGTAGTCAACGCCACCTTCAACATCACCGGCTTTATAGTTGATTGCGCATTTCATAGCAGCGTCGCCTTCATCGATAGAATAGCCATATGTTTGTTTATATGAACAGTTGACAATAAAGTTATTATCATCTTCTTCGGCTATTTTTTGTTTAACATTGTTCAATGAAGTAGCACCATTGCCATAAGGCGAACTTGGACCATCATAAATATAACCATCAATAAAGGCGATATTGTTACCATCTTGTTCAGGAGCATATTCAGCAAAATCATCTCTAAAACGCTTGATTAAGGCTTTCATAGAGTATTCATATGACTTTTCTTGGCCAGCATCGCTCTCGCCTTGGTGCCATAAGAAACCTTTAATAACAGGATCTTTGCCAGTGGCTTTAATCAATTCAAGATTATTCTCAGTAAATACCTTGACCTTATTTTCATAAAGATTTTTTGTTTTACTATACTTATAATCGGTTCTTGGGTCTCCTTCAAGAATCCAGTTTGGATCACCCTTGGCGAATCCGCTTCCTGAGAAAGCACACTTAATTAAATAGATAGGTCTATCACTTGTAGCTTGTTCCTGCAACGCTTCTGCAATACCAATTTCAGGACCCATATATTGATCTGTATTTCCCATGCCGACTTTAGTTGGTTGGAATTCTCCAGCCATTGGATCTTTTTTATTAGAAGCATGTGGTGTTGGAGTTCCACCACCATATGGATAATATCCATAATAACTTGTCAAAATATTTTCATAACCATTAAACATTGGTGCAGAGTCTAATCCGAGTTTATCACAGGCTTTTTGTAGCCAACCATTGTTATGATCAAAGTATGTAGATCCTTCCATATTTGATTGACCAGAAAGGACAAAGACATCGACGGTGTTGTCTGGTTCTGGTTCTGAGCTTTGTGGAGCGGTGTTATTACAAGCAGTTAATGATGTCGCAAATAAAGCGGCACAAAACAAAAGTTTATTTCTAATTTTCATTATTAATTCTCCTGCTACTTATTAATTAGCATAACTATTATACCTTATATTTATTTAAATAAAATATTCGATTTTTTAGCATTTTGTTAATTTTTGTTTGCTTTATTTTAATATTAAAGATATAGTGATGATAGAGAGATTGCCATTTTGATAGGTAATCTATCATAAAAGTAATTATGAGTTTAAAAGATGCTAAGAAAAATTTTCTAGTGGATATTGCGACAGATTTATTTATGTGCCGCTCTATTCAAGACGTAACGATTAAAGATATCGCTGTTTCAGCGCAAGTTGGGGAAGCAACTATTTATCGTTATTTCGGCAAGAAACAAACTCTCGTTGTGCAAGCAGCGATGAAATTACAGCAAGCGGTCAATGCTGAATCCTTCAAGTTGAACGAAGGAAAGAACGGTTTTGAAAAGATCAAAATCTTCTACTTCAGCTATTTGCAAATATTTGACTCTCACCCTGATTTCTTCAAATTCATTAATGATTTTGATGCCTATATGGCGGGAGAACAAGGGGATGAGATGGATTCTTACGAATCCGTAGTTGGCCAATATAAAACTGCTTATATGAAGGCTTATCAAGAAGGTCTTAATGACGGTTCTATCAAGGCACAGAACAATATTGAAATGTTCTATTATTCCACCACTCATGCACTTCTCGAACTTTGTAAGAAGCTATCTATCAAGAAAGCGGTTCTATCTCAAGACAACATAGTTGAGAAAAGAACCCAAATCCAATGTTTAGTCGATATTATCTTATCGGCACTTAATCAATAATCTAATAAGGGAGAAAAAAGATTATGAAAAGATTATCCAAAAAGCAAATGATTATTTTTGCTATCGGCCAATTAGGTTGGTCTCTTTTATCAGGTATCATCAGTGCTTGGTTAGTAACATTCTACTTACCAACTAGTGGTGATATTAAAAATGGCGCGATCCAATATATCATTCCTGGTTTAGCCATTGGTGGTTTCATGACAGTTTTAGGTTTAATCACCGCTTTAAGCCGTGTGTTTGACGCTGTTACTGACCCACTTATCGCTTCATTAAGTGATAGAAGCAAGAACCCAAGAGGTAGAAGAATTCCATTTATGCAAATTGCGGCTATTCCTCTATCAGTTGTTACTGTCTTATTATTCTGCGCTCCTGTCGCTGAACAAAGCCCATGGAACATCGTTTGGATTAGTGTTGCTATCGTCTTATTCTATTTATTCATGACAATGTACTGCACACCTTACAATGCATTAATCTCTGAATTTGGTAAAACTCAAGAAGATAGAATGTTCATCTCAACATCTATTTCCTTAACATTCTTCGCCGGTACATTACTTGCTTATACACCATTCGTCTTTGCTGGTATGCTTCAAGGCGCAGTTGGTTTTGCTTGGAGTTATCGTATCTGCTTTATCGTTTTAGCGGTTGTTGCCTGTGTTTGTATGATGCTTCCAACTTTCTTATTAAAAGAAAAAGAATTCGTTGAAACAAAACCAAGTGAAGAAAACGTTATTAGATCTCTTGTTTCCACATTCAAAAACAAAGATTTCAGAACATTCTCACTTTCTGACATTATGTACTGGGTTGGCTTAACAATGTTCCAAACTGGTATTCCGTTCTTCGTTAAAGTCTCTTTAGGCTTTGGTCCAGAAATCGTCATGGTCGCGATGGGTGGTATGACTGTCTTAAGCGCTGTGTTCTATCCATTTGTTACTGGTTTGGTTAAGAAATTCGGTAAAAAGAAACTTATTGTTGCTGGTTTCTTAGGCTTAGCTATTTGTTACGCTCTTACAGCGGTTGCTAGCATTCCTGGTTTCTTACCAGAAGAAGGTCACGCTAATGCATTAAGCTGGGTCTTCTTAGCTATCATCATGGTTATCTCTGCTTTACCAATGGCTTTACTTGGTATCATTCCTCAATCAATCGTTGCCGACGTTGCGGAAGCCGAAGCTAAAACAACCGGTCAAAATAGAGAAGGTATGTTCTTTGCCGCTCGTACATTTGCCATGAAATTTGGTCAAAGTATCGCTATGATTTTATTCACTTCTTTAGCCATCCTTGGTGTCAAGCAAGGTGAATTAGATGCAGAAGGTAATGTTATTAATGACATCGTCGCTTCTAAAGGTGGCTTAATTATCGTTGCTATCGTTGCCGCAGCGTTCTGTGTTGTCGGTGCAATTATCTTACTCTTCTATAGAGAAAAGAAGATTATGAAAATCATTGCTAAAGAAGGCGATGAAGCTTTCTTAAAGGCAATTGAAAACGATAAAGATCTCGGCGAAGAAACCAAATAATTATTATGCGTGTCGTCTATTTAAAAAATAATAAGAAGCACACTGTTACTGAGTCTAATCAGGATGTCACTATCTTTGAAAATAGAGACGGGCATAGAACAACAGTTAAATTAAAAGCTCACACTGATATTACTCTGGTAAAAGCGGACGTTTCTTTTCCATGGCATATCAACTTTAATGACCACTATTTCCTCAATGGTTATCAATCATGGACCGATACTAGGGAATATCGTTTAAGAGAGCAACTCCGTGATATTAGAAAATCCCCACACATCATCTCGCATATGTTTGCGATGGATAAATATGGCGATTCCCATTTCTATAATTATTCAATTAGAAAAAGTCATGGCCATGATATCTTTTATAGCAAAGGTAAATATGAAACATTCATCTATAACCTTAACTATAAAACTGCCTATTTAATTATTGAATTAATTAAAGATAGAAGTTCTATCCACCTCATTAGTGATGTTGATGGTTTAAAGATTAATAAAGATCAAGAAGCCACAATATTTGATTATTGTTTATATGATAATTTCCTTGAAGGTTTAAATGCTTTCTGGGAAGCATTCCCAATTAGAAATGTTAAGAAACTTCTTGGCTATACTTCTTGGTACAACTATTACCAAAATATTAACGAATTAATCATTTATCGAGATTTAGAAGCTTTGGATAGTAGATTTGATGTCTTCCAAATTGATGATGGTTATGAAACATTCGTTGGTGACTGGTTAGATGTTGATGAAGCTAAATTCCCACATGGATTAAGACCGATCGTTAATACTATTCATTCTAAAGGCTATAAAGCTGGTATTTGGTTAGCACCATTTGCCGCGGAAACTAAATCCAAATTATTTAAAGAACATCAAGATTGGATTAGAAAAGATAAAAAAGGTCACCCAATTAAAGCAGGTGGTAACTGGTCTGGTTTCTACGCTTTAGATTTAGAAAATCCTGAAGTCATTGATTACATCAAAAAGTGTTTAAACCACTATGTCGATATGGGCTTTGATTTCTTCAAATTAGACTTCTTATACGCTAGCGCGTTACCATCTTACGAAGGTTTAACAAGATGCCAAGCACAAGATAAAGCTTATCAATTATTAAGAGACACTCTTAAAGGTAAGATTATCCTCGGTTGTGGTGCGAATATCATTAATTCATATGAACACTTCGACTACTTAAGAGTGGGACCAGATGTCTCTCTTGATTATGATGATGTCTTCTATATGAGATTATTCCACCGCGAAAGAGTGTCCACTAAAGTGACATTGCAAAATACCATTTATCGTTCATTTATGAACAACCATTTATTTGGTAACGATCCTGATGTCTTCTTATTAAGAGATAAGAACATTAAATTAAACGAAAAACAAAGAGAAGCATTAACAACATTAAATGCTTTATTCGGTAGTTTATTATTCACTAGTGATGATATCGCTACTTATGATGACGTTAAGAAGAAAACTTTTGATAAAGCACTTAATATCTTCTATAACGCTCACAATAGACGCTACACCACTAAAGGACACGTTATCACTATAACTTTTGAGTTATATGGTCAAGTAAAGAAATTAACTTATGACGTTAAGAAAGGAGAATTTATCAATGAGTGATAAAACATCCATTATCTTTAATAACCCCATGCCAAATAAGGTCATAAAAGGGGCTAATAAAAGCAAAGCAAAATATATTAAGAAATACGGTGATGATTCTTCTAAGGACTATAAAATTTCCTTTAAGGACATCCCAACATTAGATTTTATCGGCGCTTCAAATATCGTCTTTGGTGAAGAAAACCAAAAATTTGAAGATAACGCTTTAATCGTTGGCAATATCAGAATGGGCTTTGGCCACTACCGCATCTCCATAGCGATGGCTAGTGCGGCAAGAGCCTTAGGCTATAAACCGTATTGGTTAGATTTAGCGAGCTTTGATGCGACTGGCTCTAAAATGATTAGAGAACAAAATGATATGTATTCATTAGCGAGTCGTATTTCACAAAAATCTAAATTATTTAACAAGATCGTTTGGGAACCACTTAATAGTGAAGGTTTTAAAAAGATTAGCTACAACGCTAAAGACCAAAGAAACTCTGAACTCTTAGTGCCAATCTTTAAAAACATTGATAAAGATATCCCATATATTGCTACTCACGTTTGGCCATCCCAAGCCGCTATTCACGCTGGTATGAAGCATGTTGTTAATGCTATTCCAGATAACTGGCCAATGGGTTTACACCTTTCTGAAGGGGCTATTCACACAGTTCAAACACCATTTGCCTATTTTGGCTATAAAACATTAAATGGTTTTGATAAGAAACCACTTAACGGCATTCCAGAAGATCAACTTAAAATGGTCGGTTGCTTTATTGATCACGAACTATTAGTCGATTTAGAAAACGACAATAAAGCAAGAAAAGAAAGAATTGCTAATGGTAAACCATTACGTATCTTAATGACCGTTGGTGGCGCAGGCGCAGGCTTTGATATGTTCTTAGCGATGGTTAAACATTTAATCCCATACGTTAAAGAAAACAAAGTTGCCCTATTTATTAACTTTGGTGATCATGTCGATGTGTATCATAAATTGTGCTCTAAAGTCAAAGGCATCGAAACAAAGAATTATTTCAATCAATATGAAGAATTAAAAGACTTTGTCCATGAGCTTAAAAAGGGAGAAGCTTCAGGAATTTATGCGATTTATAACGAAAACATTTTTGAAGCAGTTTATAGTACAAATTTATTGATGCCAGTCACGGACTTATTAGTCACAAAACCTAGCGAATTAGCGTATTATCCAATTCCTAAGTTATTTATGAGGCACATCGGCGGTCATGAAGTCTATGGGGCGATTAATGGCAGAGAAAACGGTGATTCCACACCTGAATGCCCCACTGTTAAGGAAGTCAACGCTATGCTTGACCGCTTAATCAGCGATAAAGAATTAATTCCACACATGTGCGACCGTATTGACGAACTTAAAAAATTAGGTCATTATAATGGTGCTTATGAATGTGTTAAGTTAGCCGCAAGAAAATAATTTTTACTAACGGCTTAAAAGACCACGCAATGCTAGAGGCGTGGTCTTTTTACATGTTCTTCAATATCCACTTTTTAATAAACTCTTTTTCTTCATCTGTCTTAAGATGATGTTCAGAACCTTGCTTAATTGTGAGATAACTATTTGGATGATTATTAATAAAATTATTAATATCTTGTAATTTAATCAATTTATCATTCGCACCATAGAGGATATATGTCGGTACTTTCCAAGTATCATCATGTTTCTTTAAATGATTGTTATATTCGTATGAGAATACTTGACCAATTTTGTTTTTTATCGTGCCTTCTTTTGCTAATTGTTCTTCGCTGATTCCACTTGCAAACATCATTCTTTTAACTAGTTCATACATATCACCGACTGGCGATATAAAGAACGCTTTATCAATTTTAAAATTTGATAGATATTCATAAGAATAGAAAGCGCCTATTGAATAAGCGATAACCACTACTTCTTTATAGTTTTTACTTAATTCAATGAAATTATTAATAATTGTGTCTTTTGGTTCCCAGGGATTACCATCTTGATAATCTAAACCAAAAACATCATATTCATCTTTTAAATATGAGTAGTCTATTACTTCTTGATATGAACCATGTAAACCATGGATATAGATAACTACTTTTTCTTTCATCATTTATAATGATACACCATAGGTAATGATTTCACAAATGAGCGCATCACATATTAAAACCCCTCATTCGTTTGAGGGGTTATTATCTTGGATGGTCGGGACGACAGGATTTGAACCTGCGGCCTTCAGTTCCCAAAACTGACGCGATACCAAGCTACGCTACGTCCCGATTATGGCGCGCCTCACAAGAA
>CACYSA010000027.1 GCA_902777015.1 uncultured Erysipelotrichaceae bacterium
TTTTACCTATATTAATAGCAATATCTATAGTTTTTTTGTGTTATTTTTTGTCAAATTCATCTCCCAACTATAGAGGTATCCATCAACAAAGTCGATGTGTGGGTCTTCTTTGACATTACGATAAATGTTTAAAGTATAACTACTTTCCATACTTCTTATTCATGCGATTAAAGAATTCACCACCGTCCATACCTTTAGCGCCTTTTTCAATTTCATCAATTCCTTCGTTGATTAAAGCGGCTGCTTGAACCTTAGCGAACAATTCTTCAAAAAGAGCAATGCTCATCATGACAGCTTCTCCATAACCGTTTCTAGTAATAACAATAGGAACTGGGCTTTCTTGGCATGTTTTCATTATATTGGCTGTATTCTTAAGTTCATTAACTGGTAGTACCTTTGGTAATGCTTGCGTCATAAACTAATCCTCTACTTTTTTATGGCTTTATTATACCATATTTATACCATATCTCAATTGGAAGAATTATTGACTGACACGTTTTATTTTTGGCTTTGATAATGATCGTCTATCGATTGCATACTATAGCGCAAGATCTTTCTTTTTAAAGACTATACCGCTTAGAGTAAATAATATCGTGGTGGCAACAAATAAACACAAACCGATTAAAATAAGCCACGAAGACCTATCGATAATTAGTTGATAGTCAAACAAAGAGTAAATAGAAACATATTTCAAATTGGTCAAGACGTTGATAAGAGGTTCATCTTCTAAATTAGGAATATTAGTGAACATATGGGCTAATGTATAAAGAAGATAGGACACTAATGGGAAACCAGTTCCTAATAACGATGCATTCTTTTTAGAGTTAAAGAAAACACTAGCAAAGAAGCAAACAGAACCAATGGCTAATGTAATCAAAAAAGCAAAAACGTTTAATAAGAAAGCATCCATGATGATGAGTGATAATGGTTTAACCCAAATCATAATGAATGACACCATCATTAGCAAAAGGTGCATCAAGAAGATAGAAATGACATAGAAAACTATCTTTGTGAAAATGATTTGGCTTCTTTTATAACCAGCGACCATGACCATGAATAAAGAGCCATCATCGACTTGAGAGACCACTAATCTGTTGGCGGTGCCAATAACAAAAATTAAAGGAATGATTGTGGCAAACATTGTATAAAACTGTTCCATAAGGAAAGCGCCTCTAGTTTTCATCGTACCACTCGCAAAATAAATTAATATAAAAAGGATGTTTAAAGTTAAAGCGCAAATAATCCAAGTCTTAAACGATTCTTTTAAATCTTGTTTAAATATTTTAAATAGCATGGTTGTCATCTCCTTTGTTTTTTGAAGAATAGTAACTCATAAAAACTTCTTCTAAAGTCTTTTTGACTTCGATTAATTTAATAACTTCATATTTGTTAATGCCTTTTAAGAAATCATCAACATCGTGGCGGATAATTGTGATTCTTACTGCATTGCCTTCGACAATCACATTATCTTTATTCTTTGCATATTTTTTAGCGGTTTTTTCATCTTTGAAGGTAATTTCAAATGTTTCTTCTTCCCCATCAAATATTTCTTTTAAATCGAAGATAGAAACGATGTTTCCAGCGCGGATAATCGCTACCCTGTCGCACGTTTTTTCAATTTCATTAAACATATGTGAGGACATTAAGATAGTTTTTCCTTTTTCTTTTTCCTTCTTTATAAGACGGACAAATTTATCTTGCATAAGAGGATCTAATCCACTTGTGGGTTCATCAAGTATCAAGGTATCTGGATCATGCATAAAAGCACATATGATACCGAGTTTTTGTTTCATGCCCTTAGACATCCTTTTGACTTTAGTGTGAAGGTTTTTTAATTCAAAATATTCGATTAATTCATTTTGTAAAGTTAGGTCATTAACATTTCTTAATTCAGCATTCCATTTCAAAACTTCATAGCCATTCATCGAAGAAGGAAAGTTGATTTCTCCTGGCAAATAACCAATGTTAGCGTTAGTTAAATGATGACCTTTCCAGGTGTTAACATTATCGATAGTAATTTGTCCACTATCGGCCTTAATAAATCCAAGGAGTGTTCTAATTGTAGTGGTTTTACCTGCGCCATTAGGACCAAGATAGCCAAACACTTCACCTTTTTTAACTTCAAAATTGATGTTAAATATTCCACGTCCTTGTCCATAATCTTTACTGACGTTATCTATTTTGATATATCCCATATAAAGCCTCCATTAAATGAACATTTATATTTTTAATACTTAAAAATACCAAATCAAATATTTGGCATATCTATACACTTTTTTGACATAAAAAATGACCTTGAGGTCATGTTTTTAAAGTTATTAATATTACTCCGGAATTGTGATTTGGAGTCTAAAAATGTCTTTATCTGTTTCAAACGTTAAAGCGCCACCATATTTCTCGGTAACATTTTTAATACTCTTAAAACCAAAACCATGTTCTTTTTTATCTTTTTTGCTTGTTAAAGGCACACCATCTTCTATCTTAATTTCATTATTAAAGTAGTTATAGATGCTCAAAATCGATAAACCATGATTACATGTAATATTTAAAGAGATGATTCTTTTATCTTTTTGTTTGATTTTCATCACCGCTTCAATAGCGTTATCTAAGATATTTGCGAGCATCGTATATAGTTCAACGTTATCAACTTTCTCAAATGCTTTAGGATCAACCGCACACGACAATTTGATTTCATGCTTAACACAGTACTGCCACTTCTCCGAAAGAATAATGTTCATCACATTGTTATCAGTGATAATAACGGACTCGTAGTTAGAAATTGTGCTTGATAATTCATTTAATAGCTTTTCAGCGTCTGGTCCGCCTCTTTTTAATATTTCCACTTGGTGTTTTAAGTCGTGGGCTTTAACGTGCATTAATTCCGCATTTGCTTTAGCAAACTTATATTGTTCTGATTGTTTGTTAAGCATCGATTTAATTAACTCATTATTACTCTTTAAGATGATTTGTTGTTGGGTGTAGTAATTTAACACCATGATCAAAGTGAGAACGATGATATTAGAAATAAGCACGAATGAATACTGGAGCATGTGCTCATCAGAAATTGTTTCCGCAAATGAGATGAGCATTGTATTAAGAATAATAACGATAGCCAAGATAATAAATGTCGGTAATTCTAAAGTATAAAAATATTGTTTCTTGTCTTTTCTAATAAGCAAAACAACACTGACGAAGAATAAGATAAAGATAGCAAAATATAAGACGAAATTAAGCAATGTTTGTTGATTAATACGAATCAAGAATAAGCCTGGATTAATAAAATTAAATATCAACGAATAGGTGCAGAAGAATATTTCTCTAGCAGCGTAGCCTAAAGAGACAATTGAACCTAATTCATAAATTGATGTTTTAAAACAAAAATGGAAACCAGCGGCGAGCAAAAGGAATATTAATATCTTCATTATTCCACTTAAAATACTCACAAGCGTGCGATCAAATCTAGCAGTTTTATATATTTCATTTAATCCAAAGTTCAAACTGATAGTAATACCTAAAACAACAAGAATAACGACTGCGATTTTTAAATAACACAGTTTCTTTCTCGGTTTAGTAAATAAGAACGCTAAAATGAAAACTGATAGTTCTAACACTATTAGCGAGGATCTAAATATTAAAAACCACAAAATGTCATTCATTGTTTAATAAATATGTGGAGAAATCTTTCATAAAGTCTTTTTTGTATTTTGCGGTAATTTTAAACATTTCTCCGTTTTTTAAAATTACATCATCTTTCTTAATTTCTTCTAAGTACTGGAAGTTAATAATGCAATAGCTTGAGCAGCAAGAGAAGATATTGGATAAAGCTTTAGCCATTGTGTTGATATTACCACGTGTCACGTAAACATTATCTTTAGTGTGAATATTTAAATAGTGTTTATAGATGTCGATATAGACAATATCTTTTTCAACAACTTTGATAATTGAACCTTGGCATTTGAATGAATGGATTTTAGAGCCATTAGTGTTTAATGTTTTTAAAAACGCCATCATCTTTAACGCAAAGTCTTCATATATTAATGGTTTAAGCAAATAATTAAGCGCTCTAACTTCATAACCATTAATCGCGTAATTTAATGTCTTCGTTAAAAAGATAATAGCAATCTTTGGATATTTTTCTCTAATGATTTTAGAAACATCGAAACCATTTATTTCATGTGGCATAATGATGTCTAAGATGGCTAAATCGTAGTCACTTAAATCATGTTCTAAATACTTATTTGGATCGTTTTCAACGAAATATTCAAACTCAATGTTGTTTTCATTAAAAAATCTATTTAAAGCATTAACTGTTTTTTCTTGTTCTAAAAGCTCATCTTCTAGAATGGCTATTTTTACTTTTTTCATCAATTGTTATTTTAAATTAAGATATAAAATAATGTCAAACTGATGAAAATAGAGAGGGCCCCATAAAGAGGCCCATTAATCTATATGAATTTATTCAGCTTCCTTTTTAGCCTTTTTGCCATTAATGAGGCTGATGACAAAGATTGTACCTAACGCAATTGTGCCAGTCCACACTAAGCAATCAACTGTCCAAAGTATTGGTCTCCATGGCAAGACACTGACTTTTGATTTAGTTTTCTCACCACTATCAGAAACTTTATAGCCTTCATTGACTGCCCATGATTTGGTAATGCCGTACACAATATGTTTTGCTGCTTGATGGACATAATATTGGACATTTTTATCGTCCTTATATTCCGCTAATGACCAATATGAACTATTAGTGTTAAGCCACATATCAGTACCAGCCCATAAGCCAGAAATCATATCTTGATAGAACATTGCTGGAACACTAGCTTGGTCTGTAATGGAGAATCCTTCAAAACCCCATTCATCTCTTAATAATGTGGTCATCATACCCTTATTAGCGCCGCACCATCTTGCACCAACACGATTCATCGCTACCATTAAGGCATTAGATTTGCCCTCAACGATCGCGCCTTTAAAGCCTTTAGTGAAGATTTCTCTAATGGCTTGTTCATTAGCGAAAATTGCAGCACCATAACGGTTAGTTTCTTGATCATTAAGCGCAAAGTGTTTGACATAGGTAATAACACCTTTGCTACGTAGACCTTTGATTTCGTGAGCGGCAATCTTATAAGAAAGAATTGGATCTTCTGAGAAATATTCAAAGTTTCTACCAGAATATGGTGAACGGTGAATGTTAGCGCCTGGTCCATAAACACCAGCGACATCCGCGGTAATGGAGTCTTCACCAAATAAGACACCTAATTCTTCAATCATTTCTTTGTTCCATGTTGAGGCCATCACAACTTCTGCTGGCCAAGCCATACATGAGACACCACCAACAAGAGAACCAGAGATGCCACTTGGGCCATCTTTATCAGTTGTGGCAGGTAAACCAATCTTATCTAATTGTTGTGTTGAGTAACCACCAATTCTGATAAGTTTAGTCATTTGGTTATAAGATAATTGGTTAATTAAATCATCCCATTTAGAATCATCATATTTGGCATCAATTAAATCGACTGCTTTATATGATGTAGCGGTGCTTCCAGTCACATAATTGAAAGCATCAATTGCCGCATCATCACTAGTGTCGTTAGCAATTTTATAGAATTCTAAATCTGCTAATAACGCTTCTGGAGCAGCCCAACTACCATTTTTGAAAAGTGTTGGGAAAGTAGCATTCCAATCATGACGTGATAAGTAGTTAAATGATTCGTAATGATTAACATCTGCTTCGTCTAAAGTGTTAGTAATTTGCTTACCGGTAACGCTAGAAGTGCGATATGTTGTAGCGTCGACACTAGGATTATTAAACGCTAATTTTGCAAGAGCAGAATTACCATTATAATCCATACCGTTTGCGGTATTTTTGCCTTTTGCCGCTAAGATGTTATTTAATGCATCATGGGCATTTTCGCCTGCTGAGAAGTAGAAATCACCAGCGTTTAATACGTATGTCTTATTATTTTTATAATCATAAGATGTGAGATCTTCTTTTAAGACATTAACTTTAATAGTTTCTTCAGCTTGTGGCGCTAAAGAGGAAGTTTTACCGAATTCGATTAATTCGATAGAACTTGTCTCCACTCCACCAGCGGTATATGGTTTTTGAACATAGAATTCTACGACATCTTTGTCTGAAACTTCACCGACGTTTTTCACTGTAACTGATAAGTCAAATGATTTACCATCAGCGCTATTTTCAACTTTGAAATCGCTCCATTCAAATGTTGTATAACTTTCACCATAACCAAATGGGAATTGGACTTGTTCTTCATATTTGAAACCTGTTGTATTTCCTAAAACAACGTCTTCATATCTTGTTTCATAATAGCGGTATCCGACATAAATACCTTCAGCGAATACGATATAATTTGTACCATTTTTCACTGAACTATTAGTGAATGATGCACTTGCCATATTGGCGAATGATGGAGCGCTTGTGGAATCATATGCATAAGTATCCACTAAGCGACCACTTGGATTGTAAGTACCATTTAATACTTTCGGAATGGCTCTAATACCTTCTTGACCAACACCACCAACCCAGATGGCGCCTTTAACATTAGCGTATTTGCTATCTTCTAGGAAGCCTAACTCCATTGGGTTATTAGTGTTTAAAATAAGAATAACTTTTTGATATTTAGAACAAGCTAGATCCAACATGTCTTTTTCATTAGAGTCTAATTGTAAATAACGAACACCTGTTGATAAAGGAGTGACTGGTAAATCAGCGCTTTCTCCTCCACTTCTTCCAATAACGACAACACCAACATCATCATCTAAAGATTTTTTAACATCATCTGTATAGACAGATTGTGGTACTTCATTAACCGCAAAGGTACCATGACCAGCGGTATCTGGTGTTTTCTTTCTATAGCCCGCTCCTGGGCCAGATTTATAGAAATCCCAAAGTGTTTTGTTAACTTGGAAATCCGCTTCTTCAAAAGCTTCTTTCAAATTGAGCGCTAAAGAGGTATCGATAGCGCCTGAACCACTACCACCATAGACAAAGTCCACACTATTTTGACCAAACAAAGAGACTTTTCTTTCGTGCTTTGATAATGGTAAGGCGTTATCTTCATTCTTCAATAAGACGATACCTTCAGCAACGACATCTTCGCAGAGTTGTTTAGCGCTTCCACTCGCGCTATAGTCACTCTTTGAAAAATAGACATCTAATAAACTTTCATAATTGAAGGCAATGCTTGTTCCGACAATGAGACCGACTGATAAAACAGCTAATGCTCCAAAAGTGATACTAGTTGCTAATATTTTGCCTTTTTTTGCCATAACATTTACCTTTTAAATCTTTAATTGATAATTAAGCGTTTGGATCTTCTAATTCTAAAGCGTTATTGACATCGTTTGTGTACACTGTCACTTCTTCGCCATAAGCTTTAACGACATCTTCTTTGCTATTGGCATAAACTTTTTCACCTTCGCCAGAGGCTGGTAATTCGGTTGGATAAGTTTGTGTGCTTAAAGCAGTATTGATAGCGATATTGAAGCCACCTGCTTTAGAATAAGAATTTAAGTTAACATCAGCGGCTTTAGAAAGTGTATATGGAGTGTAACCATCTTCTGATTGACCATATTTACCTTCGCCATATGTATTGACAACAGTGGTACCTAAAACCATGCTGTAACCGAATGTAATTTCTGTTCCAAAAGCGGAATAAGAATTATCTTCAAAAATATGTAAATGAGTCACGCTATATTTTTCACCGACACTAGCTTTTTCAATATTGGATGTTGTTTGAACTTGCTTAATGCTTTTGTGTAAAACTGTTTTGACATCACCAGAGGCAGCCTCAATAACTGCTTTTTCACTATTTTCACTATTTGGATCTTCAAAAGACAATGTGTTCTTTTCTGTATAGATAACAGTGCCTAAACCATAAGCTTTAATTACATCATCTTTATTATTGGCGTAGATTTTTTCACCTTCACCAGATGCTGGTAATTCTGTTGGATATGTTTGCTTGCTATCAGCGGTGTTGATGCAAATGTTGAAGCCACCAGCTTTAGAGAATGAGCTTAAGACAACTTCAGAGGCTTTGTTGAGTGTGTATTTGTTAACACCATCAACTGCTTCACCTTTTTCGTATGTGCCATATGCGACAGATACTTGTGTGCCTAGATTCATGCTGTAGCCATAAGTGACTTGTGTAGAAACGAATTCATAGATGTTGTTATCATAGAAATTCACTTCATAGGCTTTGAAATAGCTCATTTGGCTTTCAACGACTTCCCCAAGAACGAATGTTTCATTAGGACGGTCATCATATTTTGGTTGTGGTTCTTTTTTCTCACCGTTACATGCAGACAAGATTAAACCTGTAGCAACAAGAGAAGCGACGCTTAAAACGATTTTTTTCATAGTAATCTCCTTTTAATCTTTTAAACGCCTTTAATTTATATAAGGAAAAATAATAATTCTACTTTTTGACATATACACCACTTTTTCTGGCACAAATAAAGAAAACAATATAAAAAATCCTGATTTAACTCAGGACAATTTTACTGTTTTGGTGGATCCGACGAGGATCGAACTCGCTACCTCCTCCATGCCATGGAGGCGCTCTCCCAGGTGAGCTACGGACCCACAGTGCGATATTACAACAATTTTTTATTAATAATTGAGAATAAAAGAAAAAGGTGAATAATCACCTTTCAAATATTTTGGAAAGGTTTACATTATTTAACAATGCATATCCTTTGAGCAATTAACATACCCCTATTATTGGGGTTAAAATAGCCAAATTGTGTTAAACACTATAATTACCATCCTATTGGAGAATTGCTTTGAGCTCTTTTTTAACATAATCGATATTGCCATTAGAAAGAATTGGAATAAGTTTTTGTATTTGTTTTTCGGATTTGTTCCACCACTGGAGTTTTTCTAATAACTCTACCGTTTCATCATCAAATCTTTTTCTTATGGCTTTGGCCGGATTGCCAACAACCACTGAATAAGGAGGAATATCGGAACCTACGACAGAGTTAGCGCCAATAATGCAGCCATCACCTATATGGACACCTGGAAGAATAACAGCATTTTGGCCAATCCAAACATCGTTTCCCACTACTGTGTCACCTTTAAATGGTAAATCATCCATTTTTGGTGGTTCTTGTTTCCAACCTTTAAAAATATAGAAAGGATATGTAGAGACACTATTCATTTGATGATTAGCCCCATTCATAACAAATTCTACATTATGACCAATTTGGCAAAACTTACCGATAATGAGCTTATCGCCTAAAAAGTCATAGTGATGAGTTACTCTACTAGTAAAGTTTTGACCATCATAATATGAATATTTACCGACTTCGATATTTCTAGTAGACGCAATTAATGTCGGCTTGATATAAACAACACTTTCATCTCTAGATTTAAGAGGATATATCTTTCGCCAATCTGGTTTGTCAGCATCATGTGCCATATCCATTAGTTTATTGGTCTCAGCATCACTTAAATCCAAAAATTCAGCAGCGTTTATATTAAATGTAAGGATTAACGCTATTACTTTATCAAAAGACATTTCGGTTAAGCCTGTTTCAATCTTATTGACCATTGATTTATGGGTGTAGCCTAAAGCCTCTGCAAATTCTTGCTGAGTCATATTGTTTTCTAGACGAATCTTTTTAATTCTAT
This sequence comes from uncultured Erysipelotrichaceae bacterium, assembly GCA_902777015.1. GTDB lineage: Bacteria > Bacillota_I > Bacilli_A > RFN20 > CAG-826 > RUG14515. Next base: position 9,653 of record CACYSA010000027.1, read on the forward strand.
CTCCTAATACTTTATATACTGGCATATATTCTCTCCTTTTATGGCGCTTTTGCGGTACCATTTTGGCACCACAAAATAGTTTTTCTAATAAATGACATTACTTCTTTTCTATTCTCTTAATTGGTTTCTCGTTGTTTCTATTGAACAATTCTTTTTCTTTATTAGCTTCTTTGTTAAGAATAATTAATCTCTCTTTTGGTGAGATTTTATTTGCTATCAATTGAGCATTCATGAATTCTAGATTACTTAAAATTGCTAATTCAATTGTGTTAGCATAATCTCTAAGATTCCCTTCTTTATCTGGATTTACTTCTCTCCATTCTTTGGCTGTTTTACCAAATAAAGCAACATTTAGAAGATCCGCTTCATTTGCATAAATATAGCTCTTTTGTTCATAAGAGAGTTCGATAGTGACAAGGTGTTCTTTAACTGCATCGGTTTGAATTAAATAATTAAGCTTTGTTAGCATCCTTTTGCCATGCCATTCAAGTTGATCAGATTCTTGAACCTTTAGCCTTTGGAATTCTTTGATAATATATAATTTGACTTCCGCCGAAATCCATGATGCAAATTCTAAAGCAATATCACGATGAGCAAATGTTCCTCCACCGTATTTTCCAGATTTAGACTTGAATCCTATAGCATTTGTGCATCTAATCCATTTGGAAGGTGTCATAACAAACGAATTTCTTCCAGCTTCACTCTTAAACGCATCGAATTCGACGCGGTTAAAATGTTCATTGTTTAATAATTCCCACAAACCAATAAACTCTATTGTGTCTTTTAATCTCATCCAGTTTTGTATTGGATATCTTGGATCGTCTTTATTTAGCATTCTAGCTAAATCGGTTAAACTGATGTAGTCATCATCCCCAATTCCGGTAATATTAATCTCAATATTTTTTACAGTGATTTTATTCATAAAACGTTTCTCCTTTTATCAATTATATTCTACCATAAAATATAGTAGCGTTCTACCTTATATTAATAAAAACAGTGACTTTGTATCATCACTGTAATATTTATCCTGGCGCGCTTGAGACGATTTGAACGCCCGACTTCTTCCTTAGGAGGGAAGCGCTCTATCCAGCTGAGCTACAAGCGCGTGACAAACTATTTATTATTTGTCATACCCGTTTGGGTTTTTAGATTGCCATCTCCATGAATCTCTACAAGCATCTTCAATATTGAGTTTGGTTTTGAATTTCATTTCTTCCCAAGCTTTAGATACTTCAGCATAGTTTTCATCAACATCACCAGGACGTCTTGGACAGATGACATATGGGAGTTTCATATTGTTAGCTTTTTCAAAAGCGTGAACGAGTTCAAAAACACTTGTGCCTTTGCCAGTGCCTAAGTTATAGATCACTAAGCCTGGTTTTTCTTCTAATTTCTTTAAGGCGCATAAATGGCCGTGTGCTAAATCGACAACGTGGATATAATCTCTAACACCTGTGCCGTCCACTGTTTTATAGTCATTACCATAAACATTTAAGTGTGGACGTTTACCAACCGCGACTTGAGTAATATATGGCATTAAGTTGTTTGGAATGCCGTTTGGATCTTCACCAATTAAGCCACTTTCATGAGCACCGATTGGATTGAAATATCTAAGAATAGCGATGTTAGCGTCTTTATGTTCTTTAGCGTAATCTTTTAATAAATATTCAATATCTAATTTGGTTTGACCATATGGGTTTGTGCAACCACCGACTTTATCACTTTCTTTAAGTGGGACATGATCTGGAACACCATAAACTGTCGCACTAGAAGAGAAGACGATGTTATGAACATTGAATTCATTCATTAATCTTAATAAGACCTTACTGCTACCGATATTGTTATCGATATATAATTGTGGTTTTTCAACAGATTCAGCGACACTCTTTAAACCAGCGAAGTGAATGATGTCTGTAATATCTTCTTTTTCAAAAACCTTTTTTAAATCATCGTATTTAGTAACATCAACTTCATAGAATCTTGGTGTTTTACCTGTGATTTTATTAATACGATTTAAAACTTCTGGTTTTGAGTTGATGAAGTTATCAACAATGACGACATCATAACCATTTTCTAATAATTCAACGACTGTGTGGGAACCGATATATCCTGTTCCACCTGTGACTAATACTGCCATGTTATTTTTCCTCCAATTTATTAAGAAGCAATTCTTTTGCTTTTATTGAATCAATATTGTTTTTAGTGCGCTTATAGATTTGGCCTAATAAATAGTTTAATGCTTTATCTTTGCCGTTTTTATAATCATTAACCGCATCTATATATTGTACCAAAGTTTCATCAATGATGGCGGATAATTCATCTTCTTCCACTTCATTAGTGAAATTATATTCTTCCAAAATTTCATTTAATGGTTGATTATTTTTCATTAATTGTTGATAGATAATTGAAGTCTGTTTATATGATAATTTGTCATCTTCATACATCTTTAATAAAGATAATAAATCATCTTCAATTTCCATTAATAAACCACTACCGTCTCGCTTAATTTCGTTTCTTACACGTGTTAAAACAAAGTTAGAAACCTTTAATGTCGCTATATCATTTTCTTCTAAATTGGTGAATAAATGACTTAGATATTCACTATCATTTATTTCATCAATTGTTTCTTTAGTTAAGAAATCAAAATCAATGCGATGAACTGGTTGATAATTGAGTGCTTCTTTTATTAATTCATCACTAATTCTCACTGGTGCAATCGTGGCGTCAGCAAAATAACGATAATCAATTTTAGTGTTTTTCTTACGCATGAAAACAGTTGTGTTTTTGCTTTCATCATATCTTCTAGTTTCTGGTTTAACTTTTTTACCATTAGCGATGATTTCTTTTTGGCGTTTGATTTCACTATTGATGGCCTTTTCAACATTCTTAAAACCATTTAAGTTTTTAAGTTCCACTATTTCACCATTTGTGTCATCCACTTTTAAAGAGACATTGACGTCAACGCGCATTGAGCCTTCTTGAAGACGACCATTACTGACTCCTAAGGAAACAGCAATGCTTCTAATGGATTCTAAAAACATTCTTGCCTCTAGTCCATTTCTAATATCTGGATCAGTGACTATTTCAATTAAACCCATACCAGAACGATTGAAATCTAATAATGTTTTGTTTTCTAAATGTATTTGTTTAGCGGCATCTTCTTCAATATGTAAGTGATTAATACGAACGATTTTTATTTTGTCATTCACATCAATAGCGAGATGACCATTTTTGCCAATTGGATGATAGAACTGCGTTAATTGGTAGCCCTTTGCTAGATCACTATAGAAATAATTCTTTCTATCAAATCTAATTAAACGGTCTAATTCCATATGTAAGGCATTTACCATTCTGATTGCAGAAATCACGCATCTTTTATTTAATACTGGCATAGAACCAGGAAAAGCCATGTCTAACGCAGCGACTTGTGTATTAGGTTCCTTACTATATTTAGCGGGAGCACCACTAAAGAGCTTAGATTCACTAAGTAACTGTAAATGTATTTCTAAGCCAATAATCGCTTCGCATTTCATATTACTTATGCACCAAGTCCTTTAATTTGGTCACTTCTTCTACTTCTTTAGCAATGGATAATAATTTGCTTTCAGTGAAATGATGAGAAGTGATATTAACACCAAATGGTAAATTATTTTCAAAACCTAAAGGTAAAGTTATAGAAGGATAACCACCTAAATTAGCAAACGCTAAATAATTATCTGCAATACTAGCGTCTTTATTAAATGATTTCTTTGGAATATCATCGCCAAAAAGTGGCGCTACTGTTGGAGAAGCAGGTAAGATAATCGCATCATAATCTTCTAATATCTTATTAAATGTATCGACGATTAATCGACGAGCGCGTAACGCTCTTAGATAGATTTCTTGTTGATTTTCTTCTAATAAGGAAAGAGAACCAATAACAAATCTTCTTTTAATACGGTCAGAGAAACCTTCGCTTCTAACTTTGAAGAGCATTTCTTCATATGTATCAGCGTCTTTATTAACACCAAATTTAATGCCATCAAGATTAGCGTTGTTACTTGTGGCTTCTGCGCTTGAAATGATGTAATAAGTCGAATAAATAATCTTTGCTAAATCAAAACCAATAGAGACGGTATTGATTTTATAGCCTTTTTCTTTTAATTGATTAACCATCTTATCAAAGGTATCTTTAATATTTTTATCACTAACGTCATCATAGATATCTTTAATAACCGCTAATTTATATGGTCTATGTTTTTCATCCATTTTAGATAAATAATCTTCTACTTCTAAAGATGAAGATGTTGTGTCTTTATCGTCTCTACCACTTAAAACACTCAACAATAAAGCGGAGTCTTTAACGTTTCTAGTGAAATAAGCAACATGATCTAAGGAAGCAGAAAAAGTAAATAAGCCATATCTGGAGATACGTCCCCATGTTGGTTTAAAACCGACAAGCGCACTATAGGAAGCAGGTTTTCTAACACTATCACCTGTATCTGAACCGATAGAATAAGGAACTATTCCAGCAGCGCATGAGGCGGCACTACCACAAGAAGAACCACCGATCATTCTGGTTTTAGTTTCATCCCAAGGATTAAATGTTTTACCTTTATGACCACTACTACCTGTACCACCCATCGCTAATTCATCTAATGTTGTTTTAGCAATTGGGATAGCTTTTTTATTTAATAATCTTGCATAGACTTCACTATCAAAAGGAGGAATATATCCTTCTAATAATTTAGATGAAGCGCATGTTGGAATATCTTTAGTGGAGAAATTATCTTTAATAGCAAAAGGTATACCCCATAATGGGTTATCAACTTCCACTTCTTCTTTTGATAAATCTTCCGCTATTTTTATAGCTTCTTTTTCATAAATATATTCAAAGGCATTATTAGTGTCTTTTCTTATCTTTTCTAAAGCTTCTTTAACTAAATCTAAAGGAGTGACTTCTTTATTAATTAAAGCTTCATGTATTTGATAAATGTTTTTAGAAAGGTAGTCCATTATTTCACCACCTTTGGAATGACGATTTGTCCATCTTCCACTTTTGAAGCATTTTTTAAAGCTTCTTTTTTATCTAAAACATTATCAGTGACATCTTCTCTTAAATAATCAGTAACGATTTCATAAGGAAAAATCATTGGTCTTAATTGATCAATATTAGGAATAGATTTCATTTCCTCAATAGCATCTAAGATATCAGCGTATTCTTCTTTTAAAATTTCAAGTTCGACTTCATTGATATCGAACATTAAATTATGCGCTGCTTCTAATAATGTCTTTTCATTAGCGGTTTTCATTTTTATTTTAATAAGGCTAAGAATTCATCTTCATTTAAAACAGTAATGCCTAAAGCTTGGGCTTTATCTAATTTGGAACCCGCTTCCACACCAGCGATAACAACGTCAGTGGCTTTAGAAACTGAACCTGTCACTTTAGCGCCTAAATTTTCTAATATTTCTGTAGCTTCTTTTCTACCATATTTAGTTAATGTACCAGTTAAAACACATGTCTTACCGGAGAAATATGAATCAGCAGCGCTGACAGTGCTACCTAAATAATTGAAATTAACATGTTGTTCTCTTAAAGCATTAATTGTCTCAATATTTCTTTCATCAGCAAAGAAATTAACAATGGAATGGGCGACGACTGGACCGACATCAGGTATTTCTAATAATTCTTCTTCGCTCGCGGAAATTAAATTATCGATATTCATATATTTTCTCGCTAAGGTTTTGGCCATCTTCACACCAACTTCTTTAATACCTAAACCAAAGAGCACTCTTTCTAAGGAGTTTTCTTTGCTCTTTTCAATAGCGTTAATCAAGTTATCTACTGATTTGGACTGCCAACCATCTAAGGAGATGATTTCTTCACGATGATCACATAAATGATATATTTCCGATACTTTTCTAAAGAATCCTTGGTTAAAGAATTGTTCCGCGACTCTTTCACCTAATCCTTCAATATCCATGGCTTCTCGACTAGAGAAATGAATAATAGATTCAATTTGACGAGCTTCGCAGTGTGGATTAACGCAGAAATGCATCGCGTCTTTCCTAATTAAAGGCATGCCACATACTGGGCAATTATTAATCATGACAAATGGTATTTCGGTACCCGTCCTTCTTTCTTTTACCGCTCTAACGACTTCTGGAATGACATCACCGGCTTTACGAATGACAACATAATCACCAACTTTTAAGTCTTTTTCGGTAATGAAATCTTCATTATGTAATGTTGCTCTTTGAACAACAGAACCAGCGACTCTAACAGGTGTTAAAACAGCATTAGGTGTAATCTTACCAGTTCTACCAACGGTAAAGATAATGTCTTCTAATTTAGTAATGACTTCTTCAGGTGGGAATTTATAAGCGATTGCCCATCTTGGAGTTTTCGCGGTATAGCCTAATTTGTCATATAATGACATATCGTCAACTTTAATGACGATACCATCAATATCATAAGCAAGAGAAGAACGCTTTTCAGTATATTCTTCAATATATTTAAGAACTTCTTCTATGCCGTTACATAATCTTCTTTCAGGATTGGTTTTAAAACCAAGATCGTCCGCCATTTTAAGAGCTTCACTATGATATCTAATGCCAAAATCAGAAGCATTAACAAAATAATACCAGAAAGCATCTAAACCACGAGAAGCAGCAATAGAACTATCTAATTGTCTAATGCTACCAGCGGCAGCATTTCTTGCATTAGCGAATAATGGTTCGCCTGTTTGTTCTCTTTCTTTATTAAGTCTTTCAAGTGACTTTTTAGGCATGAAGACTTCACCTCTAATTTCAAAGTCTTCATTAATTTTTATGTGAGATGGTATTGATTTAATAGTGATAACATTCGCAGTGACATCTTCACCAGTCACACCATTACCTCTAGTTGCAGCGTATTCTAAATTACCATGATAAACAAGTGACATACCGAGGCCATCAATCTTCATTTCCGCCATATAGATCACTTTATCAAGACCAGTGATTTCTCTAACTTTTTTATCGAAATCTCTTAAATCATCTTCATTAAAAGCGTTAGCTAGAGAAAGCATGCTTCTTTTATGAGTCACTTCTTTGAATTCTTTTTGCACTAAGCCACCCACTCTTTGAGATGGGGATAATGGAGATTGATATTCAGGATGCTCATTTTCAAGCATGATTAATTCTTGCATTAAACGGTCGTATTCAGCATCACTAACCGAAGGATTATCTAATACATAATATTCATAATTATATTTTTCGAGGAGAGATCTTATCTCATCGATTCTTTCTTTTGGGCTCATGCGGCATGACCTCCTTTAGAAACACTTGGATGGGTTCCTAATATTGATTTTTCTCCATGTTCTTCGAAATTGACTTTAATAATATCATCGCCTTCTAAAGCGATGACAACACCTCTACCTAATTTCTTATGAATAACAATGTCCCCTACTGCCCATTCAGTGACATCATTCTTAATATCATCAAATATTGGTGTTTTTGGTTTGTTATCTTCTTGGGTGAAGTCTAGATGATCACCATCATCAAAACGATAAACTTTTGGTCTAGCTTGTTGTTGTGGTTGAGGACGCGGTCCAGAACGGAACATTGTTTCTCTATTAGTCACCACTTCATTACCTGATTCTTTTAAGAACTGGGACGGTATTAAATTACCTTGGATAACATATGAGAAATCCATAGCTAATGTTAAATAAAGTTTCTTTTTAGCTCTTGTCATTGCGACATAGGCCAATCTTCTTTCTTCTTCCATCGCTAAATAACCGCCTTCAAGCATTGCTCTTTGGTTAGGGAAAACACCTTGGTTGAATCTTAAAACAAAGACCACAGGAAATTCTAATCCTTTAGCGGTATGAACAGTCATTAATGTGACATGGTCACCATCAACGATTTCATCTTGAGCGCTTAATAAGGCAATATTTTGTAAATATTCATCAAAAGTCGATGATGGATTATTTTTCAAATAGTGACGAATATCTTCGAATAAGGCTTTAACGTTTTCAATACGTTCATCACCATCATCTTCTTTTCTTAGATATTCTTGATAACCAACAGACCAAATCATATCTTCCAAGATTTTAGAAAATACTTCTTCGTTCTTTTTGATATCTTCTCTAGCGATATCGATAAGTTTAATCATTGATTTAAGAGAATTAATTAAAGATGTTTTGATTTCTGAATCATTTGGATCAACATCTCTAGCATATTCGTATAAAGACTTATTGGCGTCAGCGGCTTCATTTTTTAATAGATTTTCAGAAGTTTCACCAAAGCCTCTTTTTGGAACATTTAAAATACGTGAGAAAGAAACATCATCTTTCACGTTAACAATTAAATGGAAATAGGCTAAGACGTCTTTGATTTCACGTCTTTGATAGAACTTTGTACCACCAAAAATCTTATATGGTATTTGATAACGGGTTAAAGCCGCTTCAAAATCCATGGTGATGTAGTTTGAGCGATATAGTAACGCAATATCGTTATATGAATAACCACCATAGTCTTTTAATTTTCTAATTTCACGAGCGACAAAGTCCGCTTCTAATCTCCCAGAAGGTGAACAATGGGTAGTAATTGCTTCTCCCCCTACTTCTTTTGTATATAAGTTTTTAGTCACTCTTAATTTGTTATAGGCAATTAATTTATTAGCGGCATTTAATATCGCTTGGGTACTACGATAATTTCTATCCAAAACGATAGTAATCATGTCATAGTAGCGTTTATTTAAATCTAAAATAATGTTTTGATTAGCGCCTCTCCAGGTATAGATTGTTTGGTCTGGATCACCAACGACATATAAAGACGTGGTTGGTTTCTTTAAGAAATTAATCATCTTATATTCGACATCGTTAGTGTCTTGGAATTCATCGATTAAGATGTGGCTAATCTTATCTTGCCATTTATTTCTAATATCTGGATAGTTTTCTAAAATGTAATTTGTTTGCAACAACAAATCATCAAAGTCTAAAGAATAGCATTTATATTTTTCTTCTTCATATCTTTGATATATTTCTAAACATGTTTTTTCATCTTCGAAAGATGGTTTAACAATTTTAATATCATCAGGATATTTACCTAATAATTTTTGTTTTCCAATATAGCCTAAAGCTTTACCGACAATCTTATCACCACGTTTAAAGCCCATTGAGGCAGCGATATCTTTCACTAATTTGGTTTGGTCTTCTTCATCAAAGATAGTAAATGATGATGGGAAACCAAGAATCGATATCTCATGACGTAAGAAGAAAGCGGCGAATGAGTGGAATGTTCTGATTGTTAAATCTTGGCTCATCTCAGGTAGCATTTTATCAACACGAGATTTCATTTCATTAGCGACTTTATTAGTAAAAGTAATCGCTAAAATTTTCCAAGGTAAAACGTGACATTCACTAATTAAATATGAAATACGATAAGTTAAAACACGGGTTTTACCTGAACCTGCACCAGCGATAATACGGACGTGCTGAGCTTCAGTCGTTACCGCTTCATATTGATTGTCATTTAATTCATTTTGGTAGTTCATATATTGTTAACAATATATTAGCAAAGTAAAGCAATGATATGCAATTAAAGAATATAATTTGTTACTAATCTCTTCTCATTTAGATAAGATAGGCACTGATCAATGCCTGGAACATTCGCCACAACCATTTGTTCATTGACTTCAATAATTGATGGAGTGCCTTTGATAGATAAGTCATTAATATCCATTATTCCAATACCATAATCATCACTAATTTGAATGTGATCAATCGATGAATTAACAAAATAAGTTGGTAAGATTCTTTCAGTAGCGAAGTCCACTATTTCGTCAAGCATGTCATGACAGTACCCACAAGTTTCAGAGTAAACAAAAACAATGTAGTTTTCTTCTTGTTGATTAAGAATATCCAACCACCTGATTTGTTGTGATTGCACCATGTCGTAGTCTTGATATGTTTTTTTACTCGTAATAACGTGTGCTGGTGAACACGCTACCACTGTCGCTAGAAACGCTAGCGAAGCGATAAAAAAACGATATGTCATGCAATAAGTATAGTTTTTTAGATAAAAAATGTAAAATATTGTTATGGCAATATTTAGAAAAAAGACCACTTTGGTTCATAACATCACTTATATGGCTTTGATGACTGCGATTAATGTCATCTTTATAGTCTTAGATACTTATGTGCCATTTTTAATGCTTCTATTAATATTGATGCTACCTTTTGTCAGTGCGGTTGTTTCTTATTACTGCCAAAAAAGGTATTACATCATCTATGCAGTAGCTAGTATTGGATTATGTTTAATCTTTAATATTCTTGATACTGTTTTCTATATTGTTCCAGCGGTATGTTCTGGCTTTATTATTGGGGTACTACTTGATAAGAAAATTAATCCTTTCTGGATGATACTTGGATCCACTCTTGTGGAAGTGATTTTGACCTATGCCTTTATTCCTTTATTAAATATAGTAAGTAAGACTGATATTGTTCATACTTTTATTACAATATTCGGCTTAACAAACTTTGCTTATAAACAAGAATTAACTCATCTTTTCATTCTTTTTGTGGCCTTAACTCAGTGCTCTTTAACGCATTTTGTTTTATTAACTGAAATTAAGAAGATTGGTGTAGAAACTAATACACATGTCGCTTCTTTCTGGCCATATATTGCTGGTTTACTAACTTGTATTCTTATCTCATTTATCTTCGCTTTCACTTATCGCCCACCTTCATTAGCCTTTGTGGCTTTATCGTTTTATTTTGCTATTTTCTTATTAGTGGATTTACTTGGTTCGAAGAAACCATATGTCTATATTATTCTCGGCATTTCTTTATTAATTGCGTTCATCATTTTCACCATTTTCTACACTAAAGTTGATAAGCCATTCGGCTTTAATTTATTCGCTTTATTCCCAATGATGATTGCCTTAACAAGTTTTATCAAAAATTGTTTGATAAAAGCGGATAATAATATTTAGAATATTAGTATGGTAGATTTATTAAAAGCATTTGGCCGTGGCATTCTCTACGTATTAGCGTTTCCATTCTTCTTAGTTGTCCTAGCTATTTTTGCAGTGGTTGGCTTTATTGCTTTTATCATCCAATTAGTAAAATCAATCATTTTCTTTTTCACTGGTCAAAAATTCTTCCCAGAATTGCCCGAAGATAAAGAACTCCGTTTATTGAAAGAAAAAGAAGAGGCGAAAAATAAGCCCGCTAATAATGAGGCTACTCCCGCTGCTCAAACTCAACAAACAAGCAATAATTTAATATTTGAAGAAGTATTTGATGAACAGGCTTTTGAAGAAGAACCAGCGCCGGTTATTACTCCTATTCCTACTCCCGCTCCTAAGAGTGTCGAAGAAGCTTGCTTCCAAGACTTAAATAAGAAAGAGGAAACTAAAGAAGAAGTACCTCCTGCTGCTCCTATTTTTGAAGAAGTTAAGGAAGAGGAAGAACCTGTTATTGAAGAACTTAATGTTAAACAAGAGGAAGTTAAGGAAGAACTAGCTTCTCCATTAACTGATTTAATTAAGGAAGAACAACACAAAGAAGATCCATTAGATGACTTCTTAAGTGCTTTAGAAGAAGATGAAATTCCTTCTCCACAAGAAGAATTAGAAACTTATAAACCAAGAGGAAGTGAAGATTCCTTCCAAGATGAAGATAGTGACGACAACCATATGGGTGTCGATATTAATTACGATGATTGAGGTAAAAGATGGGACCACTACTAATGCTTAAAATTACTGAAAACGATAAAAGAGTAATTATTGCCCTTCTTTTCATCATTATCATTTTGTTCGTAGTCATTGGTTTATTAGGTTCTTTAATCATCAGAACAATGAAATGGCAAGGTAAGAAATGCGATACTTTAGTGAGCGATGTTGTTACTAATCATATTGTTAAAACTCCTCATCAATTAAGAAGATATGCCGCTAAAAAGAATATCAGACATTTCATTAAGCAAGCATGGATACCAATTATTATCATTATCGTTGGTGTTGCAACCTATATAATTAGAAACGCTGTTAAGAATGATTGGACTTATAATCCATTCAATATTAATGACGGCTTTGGCACATTATTCTTTGTCTGGGATTTCTCAAATATTATTTCCACTCCTGAAAGTGGTATTGGCGTTTTGCTTAACTGGCCAACATTAATTAACCAACCGCATTTTGAAATTGAAGCAATTTGTTCATATGTTGCAGTTTCATTTGTTATCGTTGGTGGTCTTTGGTATTTAGTGGTCGCTCAAGCTTATTTAGCAAGAACAATAAGAGCGATTAAATTATCAAAGAGAGTGTTTGAAAAGAGCTTAGAAAATTTCGATCAAAACACTCCACCACAACAGCCACAGCAAAATAACAATTCACCAGTGCAACCGATGTAAATTAAAACCCCCTATGGGGGTTTCATTTTACTTCATGGTTAGCGATAAGACAATCATGATGATCTCATAAGCGGCATAGCCGAATAAGATGACATCAAGGACAATTAAGATCCAAAGGAATCTTGTTTTAAGCCTTGCCTTACGAGCATCCTTTTCAGAATCGATTACTTCTTCAATCATAAGCAATCCTCCTAGTATTTAATGCTATTGGATGTTCTTGGATATGGTTGGACATCACGGATGTTTTGCATACCAGTAATGTACATTAATAATCTATCGAAGCCGATACCGAAGCCAGAGTGTTTGCAACCCCCGTATCTACGGGTGTCTAAGTACCAATCTAATTCCTTATCGTTACCGAGTTTTTGCATCTTCTTAAGTAAGATGTCATATCTTTCTTCTCTTTGAGAACCATATAGAAGGCTTTAATTTCTTTTGGATAATCTGTTAAGAATAATGGGCCTTTAACGATTTCTTCTGTGAGATATCTTTCATGTTCACTTTGTAAATCCATACCCCATTCAATGTTGTTATTTTCAAAGACATGACCTTCTTTAACAGCTTTCTTCAATAATTCAACACCTTCGGTATATGTCATACGTTTGAAATCACTATTAGCGACATGATTTAATCTTTCTAATAATGTTTTATCAATCATAGTGTTGAAGAAATTCATTTCTTCTGGGCAAGCAGAAAGAATGTAATTGATACAGAATTTAACGCAGTCTTCAATAACATCCATATTGCCTTCTAAATCAGTGAAAGCCATTTCTGGTTCCACCATCCAGAATTCAGAAGCATGTCTAACGGTGTTAGAATGTTCCGCTCTAAAGGCAGGACCAAATGTATAAACATCTCTAAAGGCTAAAGCAAATGGCTCAACGTGTAATTGACCAGTAACAGTTAAGTTAACTTTTCTACCATAGAATGAATTTGGATCTTTGGTATCATGTGTGACGACATCAAAAACGTTACCAGCACCTTCACCATCGTTAGTAGTAATTAATGGTGTGTGAACATAGATGAAGCCATTATTTTGGAAGAATTCATGAATCGCAAAAGATAAAACACTTCTCACACGGTAGACCGCTTGGAATGTATTAGCGCGTGGTCTAATGTGAGCGATTTCTCTTAAGAATTCAAAACTGTGTCTCTTCTTTTGAAGTGGATAATCATCATCGACATCACCTTCTAAAGAACAATCTTCCACAGCGATTTCAAATGGTTGTTTGTTTTCTGGAGTTAAGACTAACTTACCATGAACTTTAATCGCCGCACCGGTTTTTAAAGATGATAAGATGTCATGATTTTGACTTTTATCAGTGTAGACTAATTGGACACTTTTAAAATATGTACCATCGTTAAATTCGACAAAGCCAATTGAACCATTGTCACGGTTAGTTTTAACCCAACCTTCAAGTTCAAGTGTTTCAAGAGAGTTAATCTCATCTTGATCGCCGTTTGTCACGATGTCATAGAGTTCAAAGTTAGTAATTTTCATAGGTTCCATATTTAATGCTCCTTGTTAATATCATAGTTACTTAAAGTAACTTTGTCACTTCAATTTTCAAATTCATTCCACTTTTCAATTGACCAGTTAGGATCAACCCCTAAATCTAGTCCTGCGAACACCTTCATTTCGTAAAGATGTTCCGCAACTTTGGCAATCATTGCCGCGTTATCAGTACAGCACCACATTGGTGGAATGATAATGTGGGCACCTAATTTTTCGCATTCTTTAAGCATCTCAGCGCGTAAGTATGAATTCGCGGATACACCACCCGCTAAAACGACTTGTTTAACGTCATATTCTTTTATTGCTTTAACAGCTCTAGATATGACCATACCAACAGCGACATCTTGGAAACTACGGCACATATCAGGGACTCTGATTTCTTCACCTTTTTGCTGTAAATTATGCACTAAATTAATAACATTAGTTTTTAAGCCAGAGAATGACATATCGTAAGTATGTTCACCACTGAGTGGTGTTGGTAAATGATATGTATGTTCGCCTTCTTTAGCTAATTTATCAATTGGAATGCCACCCGGATAAGGTAAGCCTAAGACTCTTGCTACTTTATCGTAGCATTCACCAATCGCGTCATCTCTTGTTTCACCGATGATTTCAAAATTCATGTGATCTTTCATAATCACTAATTCTGAATTGCCACCTGAAACAACAACGGCGAGTAATGGGAATTTTAATTCTTCATTAAATTCATTAGCGTAAATATGCCCCGCTAAATGGTGAACAGGAATTAATGGCTTTTTATAAAGCATCGCTAATGTTTTAGCGCATTGCATACCAACATGAAGTGCACCTATAAGGCCTGGTCCTCTAGTGACTGCGAAAGCATCAATGTCTTCTAATTTAACATCAGCTTTTTCTAATGCTTCTTTTAAGACCAATGAGATATTCTCACAGTGAAGTCTAGAAGCAATCTCTGGCATTACACCACCATATTTTTGATGGACTTCTATTTGTGTGTTGATGACATTAGAAAGGAGTTTGCCGTTTCTAGTAATCGCCACACTTGTTTCATCACAGCTTGATTCTATTGCTAATATTGTTGCCATTTTATTTCACCTGCAAAATCATATAATAAGCATCATCACCGTTATCGTAATAATGCGGTTTAGTAGTTTCAATTTTGAATCCGTGTTTCTTATAAAAATTAATCGCGGATAAATTGTTAGTTCTCACTTCTAAAGTTAATGTTTGAATCTTTTTAGCGTAACAATCGTTATAGATTTCATCCATCATCGCTGAACCTAATTGTTTTCTTTGTAAATAAGGATGAACAGCGATTTGACAAATTGTCGCACTATCGAATGTTTCCCAATAATCACAAAAGCCCACCACACGATAGCCTTCTTCATTATTAATAGATAACTCGATTACCCAGAAGTGAGCGACTGGGTTTTCTTTTAATTCGTAAAGGATATTTTCTTCCTTCCACGCCCCATGAGGAAAACAAATATTTTCAATCTGCATGATTGTTTTTAAGTCTTCTAATTTTGCTTCTCTAATGTTGACGTAAAGGTTTTGCATATTAATCCTTCATATAAACTGGTTTTAAAGAGAGTGGGTTAATAGATTCCAAAGAATCTTTTAAGTTTAACATCTCTTGTAAGTTGTTAGTTTGTTTACCTTCTTGACCTAAATATTTAGCTTCTCCACATAAGACATAATCAGGATGTTCTTCTAAATATTTAAGCACTTCATCATTTTTCATAATGCAGTCATCGAGCAAGATTTTTTGATCTTGATAAACACCGACATAAGAACGGTTACTTCTCGCGTTAATGACACAGATAGAAGGAACGGCACCATCTTTTTGCACTCTTAAGGAACTAACAGCGTATAATTTAGCGTTTAATGCCACGGCAATTGTTTTAGCGATCGTAATAGCGATTCTAACGCCTGTATATGAGCCAGGTCCTTTAGCGACGATGACTTCTTTAATCTCTTCTTTAGCGATGTTATGTTTTTCTAAAAGCTTATTTAATTCCACAATCATGAATTCTGATTGTCTTTGCCAAGCTTCGTAAGAAACAAAATCTAAAAGAAGGTTATCTCTAGCGATGCCCACTGAGAGGTTTGTATTTGATGAATCTAATAAAACTGTAACCATTATTTCAAACCCTCCATGAACTCTTTATCATCGCTAACTATCTTGATATTTCTTTCATCGTCTTTGACATTGGTGATGTTAACTTCAATCGCATTCTCAGGGATGAGATTTTTAATGAATTCTGGCCATTCAATAACGGTGATACCAGTTTCATAACCAATGTATTCATCTAGACCAATATCAGTGTCTAAATCCGCAAGTCGATAAGCATCGATATGGATTAATGGTTTATCACCATCAAAATAGACTTTCATGATATTGAATGTTGGAGATTGCACAACGCTTTTAATATTTAATGCTTTAGCAATACCTCTCACAAGAGTGGTTTTACCTGCGCCTAAATCACCGGTCAAACAAAATGTTGAACCAGGTTTACAAAGGGCAACAAATCTAGCCCCAAGATTCATAGTTTCTTCGGCGCTTCTACTAATAATTTGATGTTCCATTTTATTCTTTCTTTGTACTTTTTAAGTACTGATTAAAATAGCGGTTAATCATATTATCATCAAATGGGAATTCACGCTTTTGCATTTTTTCCACGATGACTTTTGTTTGATTTTTTAAAACAGCATCTAATTCGTCGCTATATTGATAGGTGCTTTTATGATGGAGATATTCTTTCTCATCTAAGACTCTAATTTCATTATCATGAAACAATTTAGCATCTAAATCATAATCAATATATTTAATTGAGTCTTTATCAATGATGCTTGGAGAAGCGATATTGCAGTAATAGCAAACGCCATCTTTCTTCATCATGCAAATGACATTCCACCATTCTTTTTTAGAGAAGATAGTGACCGCTGGTTCTTTAGTAAACCAGCAGCGACCATTAGCTTCGATGACTTTGGCTTTCTTGGTAGCGATGACTAAATAGTCTTCGTTATTATCCAAAACTAAACCACGATCCCAAACACGATGTAAGGCACCATTATGTTTATAACAACGAATTGAGTACCAACGTCCAACAGATGACATATTATTCTCCTGCTAATAATTTAATAATAGCGTTGACATCATCGATGGATTGTTCGAAAGCTTGTTGATCAAATGGCTTTTCAAACGGAATAGCCATAATGGCATCGTCATAGCTTAAATAAGCAGCGGAATGACCACCCCAAACAACAACGTTGAGATTGAATAATCGATTATGTACTTTAATTTTACGTAAGTCGCTTAAGAAGCTACCGTTAAGTGTCTTATGAATATCTGCGCCTTCTGGGCCATAGACAACCATATCTTCTTTTTCTTCTAACACCGCTAAATCTTCAACAGCATTTGGTAAGTCGAATGGTTGCTTTGGATTTTTAAGGACGATAACAAAACGACCTGAGAAATCTAAATCGTTTGGTAATGTGATGTATTTGCCAACAAATAAAGGTGGAACTTGTTGTCTTTTTTGTTCTGGTCTTTTTAAAGCGACTTCACCGTAGGTGATATGATGACCTTTATATTCTGATCTCACGATATTTCTTGAATTAATACCGGCAACATCTTTATAGACACCATCACTAGCAAAATCAGTAATTGCGAATTTTTCATCAGCGTTGTATTTGACGTTTTCGTAATCATTAGCGAATTGCTTATCCCTTAAGATGTCTGAGACAAACATGATGTAATCTCTGGTCTTATTTGGGAAATTCTTTCTTGTTAAAACATGATAAAGAATCATGCCCACAAGGATCGCGCCACCTAAAGAATAACCAACAATCTTGAGCCATTGGATATTGCTCATAACCATGAACATCACACCAACAATCGCGGCAAGTACGACAAACATAATAATGTTGCTAATTCTTCTTTGCTTTGTATAACTACTGAATAAGGCTTTTCTAGCTTCTTCAATCTTTACTTGATATGGCTTGTTATCTGCTTGAGTAACTTCCACATTTTCCTGGATATCTTTTTCTTCCATGGGGATACCTCCAAACTGATATAACTATAGCATAAGAACATTATAAATGTTAATTGTTTATATAATTTCCATTTTGCATTTATCAAGTAAGAGTATATGATTATTGACGGGAGCTGAACGAAATTCGGCTGAGAGGACTCTTCTTGGAGTCGACCGTACCTGATCTAGGTAATTCTAGCGGAGGGAACTTTTTTATTTAAACGTTTCCCCCTCATTACTAGAACTTGAGGGTTTTTATTTTAGGAGGGGTGTTATGAAAAACACATCAAACACGGTACGTACCATCACAGAAGTTGGTATTATTGCCGCTTTAGGATTCGTCTTTGACACATTACAAGGCATTATTTCCAAAGGCGTATTCGTTAACGGTGGCTCCATCGGTTTCGCGATGATTGCGGTTTTAATCATTGCATATCGTAGAGGCGTTTTAGCTGCTTTAGCCACTGGCTTAATTATGGGTCTATTAGATGTCGCTACAGGCGCATATATTATTCACCCAATGCAATTATTGTTAGACTACATCTTACCATATGCAGTTGTTGGTGTAGCCGGATTCTTCAAACCACTTTACGACAAATCAAATAGCAAAGGTTTAAGAGTAACTTGGTTAATTGTTGGCGTAGTTGTTGGCGGTTTAGCTAAATTCTTAAGTCACTATTTAGCGGGTGTTATTTATTGGGCAAATCCTGAGGACTTCGCTTGGGAATTAAATAGTATGAATCCATACTTATATTGCTTCATCTATAACATTGCATTTATTGGTCCATCTATCGTTTTAACAGGCGCTATCTTAGTGGCCTTAGAATTCATGGCGCCAAGAATCTTAACAAATAAACCAATTATTAAAGAAGGTAAGACCGATAAGAACGATTATGTTCCATCAATTATCTCCATTATTACCATGGCGGGAGGCGCTTTCTTATTCGTATTTTTCTTAATTAAATACATTCAAAGTTTCGCTGATTATAAAGATGGAAGCGCATATGGTTATGACTTTGATCCAGATTCATTAATTATCTTTGTTGTAGGTTTATCATTAATCGTCTTAGGCGCGTTATCTTTATTCCGTAATATTAAAGACAAATTCTCTTACACAAAATTCTTCGCGGGCTTAACAATGATTTCATTAACCGCATTCATTTATGGTCTTGCTAGACTTATTAGAACATATGTCAAAGACAAAGATCACACTATTTATTGGATCTGGTTTGCAATTACTCTTACAGTCGCTATCGCAGTGGCCACTGCTTTGATTATTTTATTTATTAAAGAAAGAGCAAAAATAAAAGAAGAAAAGAAGAATCAAGTATCAAATATTTGACCATGTAATCTCTTTTAGTCCATTTTTACGTAAATATTCGTTGGTTTTAAGGAAATGATTATTACCAAACCAACCTCCGTGATTCGCGGCTAAAGGAGAAGGATGGATACATTCTAATATCAAATGTGAAGGGTTGTGCAAACAGCCCTTTAATTTTCTCGCTGGACCTCCCCAGAGAAGGAAAACCATTGGTTGAGATTGATGATCTAATAATTCTAAAACACTAGTTAAGAACTCTTTATATTCATTAATATTATGGCTTAAAGCTTGATGAGCGCGAACAGACAAAATTGAGTTTAAAAGCAAAACTCCTTGATTCGCTAAATAGGTTAAGTCACCATTAGAGAAATCCATCTTGCAATTATATTCTTGAGCAATCTCTTTATAGATGTTAATTAAGGATGGAGGAACCTTTACTCCTTTTGGTACAGAGAAAGATAAACCCATTGCTTGATCTGGTTCATGATATGGGTCTTGACCAATAATCACCACTTTGACTTTATCTAATGGTGTTAATCTAAAAGCATTGAATAATAAATTACGAGGAGGATAGCATGTGTAATCGCTATATTCCTTGTTAAGAAAATTATTCAATTTGATACAGAATTCTTCGTTTTGAAGTTTCTTAAAAAACTCATTCCAAGATTTTGCAATATTGTCCATGCAACGATTGTAACATTTTTATGCTTACCTTGCGTAAAAATTTGTATAATATAGGCGTGTTTGGCAAATGGCCAAACAGGTTATTAGACTATGAGAATTATTTATTTTACAACTGCCACAAGTAAAGAAGACTACGCTTCTTTTTCTTCGTCATGGAAATCTTCATTAAATACTTCTATTCAAAATCTACATAACCGTTTGATCCGTTCTTTAGCGTTAACTCATGAAGTTGATGTTATGTCAATTCGTCCTTTTTCTAGAAAATATTGCATGCTTAGCAAATTAGATGCTTCCACTAGACAAGAAGGAAGAATTACTTGGCATAACTTAGAAATTAAAAAATGGAAATTTAGTAGATATTGGAGCATCTCTAAGCAATGCAAAAAGATTCTTAACAAAATGAATCTTAAAGACTGCATTATTATTACCGATACACTTAATCCAAATGTTTTAAATAATTCCACGAACTTCGCTAAAAAATACGGTTTACCAATTATTGGTGTTTGCCATGGTACACCAAGCAATATCCAAAATACTGGTAAGTCATACACCACATTTGTTTTAGGCAGAGCAAAAGACTTATCTGGTTATATCTCTTTAACTCCTGGTTTAAATGATTTATTTAATAAAGGAAGTAGAGCTAACTTAACAGTTGAAGGTGTCGCGGAAGATAAAACTTCTAAATTTTCTCGTAAACCAACTTATGGTAAATACATTTACTATAATGGACCACTAAATGAAAAATATGGTGTCTTTGAATTAATCAAAGCTTTTAAAGAATTAGATAATCCTCATATTACTTTAGTTATTTCTGGCTATCACGCTAATGAGGAAAAATTAAAAGATATTATTGGTGAAGATAAAAACATCATTAATTTAGGAATGATTCAAAATGATCAAATCGTTTCGTTAGCGAATCATTCAATAGTTAACATTAATCCATATCCTTATTCTGAAGACTTTGATCGTTATGTTGTCCCGGATAGCTTAGTGGATTATTTATCCGCACCATCTATTTTAGTCAGTGTTCGTAACCGTCAATTTAAACCAAATTTTGAAGAAGACGCAGTTTGGATTAAATCAAACGAAGTTTTAGATTTATTGCATGGTATTAAAGCCGCAATCAACATGAAAGAAGAAGATAAGAACAATATGATTAAAAAAGCAAATGCTGACGCTAGCAAGCAATTTTCTATGCTCGCAGTTAATCATCGTATTATCAGATTCTTAAAACAATTCATAAAACAAAAAGAGTAATTTGAAACGCATTTTGTCCTTAAAGTTTGCGTTTTATTTGTTTTTTTAATAAAATTAAACCGCTTATGGAAAACGATATTAACAATCAACAAGAATTATTAGCAAAGAATCTCGCTTACTATCGTAAAGCTAGTGGTCTTACCCAATTAGAACTCGCTGAAAAATTCAATTATTCTGATAAATCAGTTTCTAAGTGGGAAAGAGGCGAAGGCTTTCCAGATATTTTTGTTTTGAAATCACTTGCGGATTTCTATGGTATTTCTGTTGATGATTTTTATCAAAGTGAACATAAGGCAGTTAAAGTCAGTCAAAGCAGAAAAAGAAAACAGACATACTTGAAACTTTTATCTATTGGTTTAGGTTGGTTAGTTGTTGTTTTGACTTTCTTCTTCTTACAAGTATTTATTGGTGATAGATACGCTTTTAAACCTTGGTTAACTTTTATATACGGTACATTAATCACTGCAATCATCTTACTCGTTTGGGAATTTATTTATCACAATAGATTCTTACGTATGTTGGCGGCTTCTGGTATCGTTTGGACTTCCGCTTTATCATTATTCTTAACATTCTTCGTGGTCATGAATTTACCACTTCCACTTATATTCGTTGTGGCTATTCCACTTCAAATATTAGAAATAACTTGGTATCTATTTAGAAGAAATAAAAAGAAATGAAAGAAAAACTCACGAGCGTGAGTTTTTTTCTTAGTCTTCTGTTCCTCCATCATTAATGAAGAGGATACCCAATGTTTGTGGACCACAGTGGCTAGTGATTGTTGCCCCAGCAGTTGTTTCATAGATGGTTTTAAATCCACGATTCTTTAATGCCTCAATTGCCACGGCAACCATTTCTGGAGTTGCTTGAGTATGAGTGACAAATGCCACTGATAAGTCTGGATTAGCAAATTGTTCTAATGTGTCTTTACAGTAACCGGCAATAACTTGAGTCTTACGGCCGATATATTTTTTAGCAGGCGCCATTTTACCATCACTAACAATGATTTGTGGTTTGATTCTTAAGATGGTTGCCCCGAATCTTAATAATCCAGAACATCTACCGCCTTTATGTAAATATTCAAGTGTTTGAATAACGAAACTTGCTTGAACATAAGGGATACGTGCTTTAACTTTCTCCACAATCTTTTCTGGTGCGACACCTTTATCTCTTAATTTACAAGCGTAGATTGCTTGAAGAGCGATGCCAGTTGATAAACTTCTAGAATCGATGACATAAACGTTATCGTATTTTGTGACAACTGATTCAGCGTGAGCGAATGATGATGAGATTTCAGAACTTAATGAGATATGAATAATTGCTTCATATCCTTTCGCTAATAAGCCATCAAAGTATTCACGATATTGGAAATCGTTAATCGCACTTGTGCGAGGAAGAACCTTCTTTTCACTAACGAAATCGAAGATGTCTTGTGAAGTGATATCCCCATCAAAATAGGCATCTTCGCCTAATAAGACGGTGAATGGAATCATTTCAAGATTGTACTGTTTAATTAATTCTTTTGAGAGGTCAACAGTGGACTCTACTGATATTGCGATTTTCATAACATAGTTATTATAACTAAAAAAACACTCATGTCTAGAAAAGCACGTGCATATACGTAAAATAGTACACGTGTAACATGGGGGATGTTACATCTCTACTGCTTTTTTATCGGCTTCATCAAATTTTTTGAGTAAGTCTTCAACAGTTAGTTTAGCTTTTTCTTCACCACTGACATCAAAAATAATATGACCAGTATGGAACATTATGAGACGATTACCATATTTAATCGCATCTCTCATATTGTGTGTAATCATTAATGTTGTCATTTGATTTTCTTTAACGATTTTATCTGTTAATTCTAAGACTTTGTTTGCGGTCTTTGGATCAAGCGCAGCGGTATGTTCATCTAAAAGAAGAATTTGTTTTGTTAAGTCAAATTGACGGACTTTCTTATCAAATTCCTCATATGCCTCCGCGATTGCGTTTCTTTTCTCTTTAAAAGATAAGGATTTATTATTTCTTATTTCATGTTTTTTCTTTTTGAATTCCACTAAAGCGGGTTTATAAACACTTTCAAATTCTTTTCTAGCGACATCATGGTCTTTTTCAGAGAAAGTAATATAGTCTTTCTTAACTGTTTTATGAGTTGGTTTATTACGCATTGTGGCCATTAATAATGTTAACGCTTGTCTTTGACCACCACTCATAACACCAACTTTTTGATTAAGTCTATCTTCTAAGCCTAAATCGAAGCGTTTTAATTCACGAATGAATTCTTCCTTGTGAGATTTTTTAAAGCCCCAGAGAAATGGAGAATGTTTTCTACCACGACGATAAGCGATTTCTAGGTTTTCTAAAACTGACATATCGCCTGATGTACCCATCATTGGATCTTGGAATACGTGACCAAAATAGGCTGCACGTTGATGCTCATTCATATTAGTAACATCAACATTATTTAATAGGACTTGTCCACTATCTGGTTTTAAAACACCAGTTAAAATGTTCATCGTTGTACTCTTACCAGAGCCATTACCACCGATGATGGTGACAAATTCACCACTTTCGATTTGTAAATTAATGTGGTCTAAGGCCACTCTTAAATCTTCTTTAGCGCCAGTGAGGTTGAAAGATTTTGTCACGTTTCTAAGTTCTAGCATGATTATCTTCCCTCTCTTTCTTCTTAAATAAAGATTTAAAGCCTTGCTTCATTAAAGGAATACATAAGGCAATAGTAATTAACACAGCGTATAGGAGACTCTTGAATTCAGTCTTTAAGCCTAATTTAATCGCCACGGTAATGATTGTGAAGTATAAAACTGCGCCTAACGCTACTGAAATAAGCCAGTTCTTAAATGATCTTTTACCAAATATAGCTTCACCAATTAAGATACTGGATAAGCCAATAACTAAATAACCAGTTGCGCTGACTGTAGAAACTGATAAAGCATCCTGCACATATAGTGCACCCGCTAGGGCGATAAGGCCGTTAGATATGGCAATGCATGCAATTGTGGCCACTGTCGTGTTAATGCCTTGGCTTGAAGCCATCTTTTCATTCATGCCAGTAGCTCTAATAGCCATACCATACTCAGTACCAAAGAAGTAATAGACGCCAACGATAACGATTAAGACAATCGCTGCCATCACGATAACTTCCACTAATCTATTCAATTCATTCCATGGATAGAAAGTCGAATAAATAGTTTGTATTTTACTACCTTTGGCTAATGAAGATGCCAAAGGAATTTGAGTGGCAAATAAATCACCAGGTTTAGTAATACCCATAATTAATAATGCAATAGAGGCGGATGCGGTAAGAGTAATAATACCGCTTAATAACTTAGGTATTTTTAATACCCTATTTAATACGCCTGTTAATATGCCACACAAGATACCAACGCACATGCCAAGTATAGTCGCTAAGAAAGCATTTAATCCGTTATAGATACAAGCGCCTGTTAATGCTGCGCCTAAAAGAAAACTACCTTCAGCAGTCATATCAGCGAAGTTTAATAATCTAAAAGTGAGGAAAACCCCGATTGCTAATAAGCAACAGGGTAATGCGCTCGTTAAAATGTTGAAAATTACATTAAGGAAATCCATAAATTATTTAGCAGCGGTATCTTTCCATGTATGGGCAGATTTCATTGCTTCTGGCATTGTTAAGCCAGCATCTTCTAAGTTCTTTGAAGAGAAAACGTATGAACAGTCACTTGCAGGAACTGGTTCAACTCTGAAATCTGTAGCTTTCTTTTCATTTTTAAGAATTTGAGCAGCCATCTTACCAGTAGATAAACCTAATTGGAAGTAATCGATTGATAATGTGACATGGCCACCTTCCGCCAAGATGTTTTCTTCACCAGCAACAACTAAGATGTTTTTGCCTTTGACTGCTTCTTTAACAGCATTCATATTAGCGGCAATGTTGTTATCTGTTGGAACATAGATAGCGTCAACTTTATCAGCAACTAAAGCTTCAGCAGTTGCTTTAATATCACTGGAGTTAGAACATGTCTTAACATCACTTGCCATACCAGCGGCTTTAATAGCAGCTTCGGCTTGATCAGATTGAACTTTGGAGTTTTCTTCTGTTTGTGTATACATGATACCGACTTTCGCGGCATCTTTATTAAATTCTTTAACTAAGGCGATTTGTGCTTCCACTGGGTTAGCATCTGTTGTACCACAGATATAACCTTCTGGATTATCCGCACTCTTGACTAAACCAGCACCAACTGGATCAGTAACCGCAGTGAATAATAATGGTTTTGTTAAACCGGCATTAACTTCTGCACCTTGTAATGCTTTAGCGGCACCTGTGCCAATACCTAATGTTAAAGCACTGGAGTCGATTAAGTTTTTCGCTAAGGTGTTTAAGTCTGCATCGTTACCACCAGCATTGCGGTAATCGATTTTGAAATTTGTAAGGCCGCCATCTTTAAGACCTTGTTCAAAGCCTTTTCTTGCAGCGCCTAAAGCGTTATGCTCGACTGGTTGAAGGATACCCACTACTGTTTGAGATGAGCAGCCTGTTGTCATGAATGGTGCGACCAATAATGGTAAGAGCGTTAATAATTTAATCTTTTTCATTTTTCAATACCCCCTAATGAAATAAAAATTGGTGTCAGGCACCAATTAATAATCACTATCGTTTATCTTATCGGTGCCATTGATTAGTCATCGGTAATCAATAACACCTTAATAGCTAAAAAGCCAAGATCATTGATTACCTCTTGGATAATAGTAGCTATAAAAGTAATAAAATGCTCTTTTCATAATTTTACTTGCATATAGTTTAATCACTTATACACTTGTAACGCAACAAAAAATTAATTTTTATGTTTTTCTTTTATTCTTCTCATGACTATCTTGCTATTTTACTTTCTTTGTATACACATATGCGTAAGAAAAAAGTAGAATATAATTGCTTTTAAGAACATGAAGGAGTCTCAATATGATAAGTTCTTTTCTTATCCGTAAGCTTGTTGTGACTGGTGTTGCTACTGTCTTAACAACAGGCGCGGTATGAAGGTTTTATTACTAGTGCTCTATGTTCTGTTGACTCAGGCGGTGAGAAAAACAACATGGGCGAAAAGTTAGCGGTCGAAATTGAGCAAGAGGGTATTGTTCTCGCTAAGAATAACGACAATATCCTTCCACTAAACAAAGACAATAATAAGGTCGATGTTTATGGTCACTCTGTAGTCGATTGGCTCATCTCAAACTCTGGTTCAGGATCTGCTGGCCCAGGTGATTCCCAAAAGTCTACTGGCTTATTAGAAGCCTTAGAATCTTATGGTGTCGAATACAACAAAGACGTCATCGATTACTACAAAAAATGGGTAGCTCCAAGAAGCTTACCGTTCTCAATTCAATCTGGCTACGATAACCTTTATCGTCTCGCTGATCCAAGCTTGTCTCAAGTGGCAGCGTATAAAGAAGTGTACGATAATGCGAAATCCGCAGAAGATGTCGATACCGCCATCGTTTGTTTGTCTCGTGTTGCTGGTGAACACATTGACCCACCACACGAACAAATTAACAACCTTGCTACAACATCAAGCAAGAAATTCACAAACAAGGAACGTGGTTACCTTGAAATTACCACCGAGGAAGAAGAACTCTTAACCGCGGTTGGTCAAGACTATGACAAAGTTATAGTTATCATTAACTCCTCTAACGTCATGCAAATGGACTTTATGGAGAAAATTCCAGGCTTAGACGCCTGCTTATTAGTTGGTCCAACAGGTACAGTTGGCGCAAAAGCTATTCCACAAGTTTTATATGGTGAAATTGCTCCATCTGGTAGAACTGCTGATACATGGCCAATGAATCATCGTTTTAATCCAGCTTACTTCACCAGTGGTTATTTCCCAACTGGTAAAGGTCCAGCTTATACTGGTGCTCCTAGCGGCGCTAACTTACCATCACAAAATAGTTCCGGCCCAAGTGGTAACGGCGTTAACTTCGCTGACTACTTAGAAGGTATCTATGTTGGTTATCGTTGGTATGAAACAGCGGATGCTGAAGGCTTCTGGGATAATGAAAAATATGGTGGCTACAATAATGTTGTCGCTTATCCATTCGGTTATGGCTTAAGTTACACAACATTCAGTTGGGAATTCATGGGTTCTCAACCTGCTAAAGGTACACAACTTAAAGAAAACGAAGATATCCTCTTACAAGTTAAAGTTACAAATACTGGTAAAGTCGCTGGTAGAGATGTTGTTGAAGTTTATTTAACAGCACCTTACTACGCTGGTGGTATTGAAAAATCATCAGTTAAATTAATTGGTTATCAAAAGACCAAGAACTTATTACCAGGTGAAGCTGAAACTGTTTATATCGTCGTTCATACACACGATTTCGCTTCCTTCGACTGCTATGACAAGAACCAAAATGGTCATGCAGGATGGGAAATGGATGCTGGTGATTATGAAGTTAAATTCATGACTTCCGCTCATACACTTAAAGAAGGTATGACTGGTGGTAATATCGCTAAATTCCGTGTTAATGACACCATTAACATTGATGAAGACGATAAGACTGGCGAAGAAGTTAAACCATTATTCACTGGTGATGAAGCAGTTGATGGTATTTCTTGCGATGGTTTATCCATTGGTGAACCAATTGAATACCTCACAAGAGAAAACTTTGCACCATTATTAGAAGCTTTAAATCCAAATAGAGCTTGGAACTCTGCTTTAACAAACGCTCATAAAACTTCTAAAGCTAAAATCAATGCTTGGGATAACGCTACAGGTTATGATGCCTTTGGTAGAGAAATTCCAACAGAAAACCCAACATGGGGCGCTAATAACGATCTAAAAGTTACTGATGAAAAATATCAATTAACTGATTTAGGTAGAACATTAGCTAACGATTATGATTCCCCAGAATGGGATGCTTTATTAGATCAAGTGACATTAAAAGAAGCAACCGCTATTACAGCTAACTCTTCTTCTTATAACCGTCCAGGTATCAAATCTGTCGGTTTAAGAGAAGGTAAGAACAATGACTACAAAGACGTTGAAGCTGCTTCTCAAGTCGGTGTTGATTTAGAAGAAAAAGATCCAGAAACTGGCAAAACATTAAAGCTCAGATTAACAGCCTATCCAACTCCAACAGTTCAAGCTCAATGCTGGAACGTTAGAATGCCATACTTATTCGGTTTATCCGAAGCTAAAGATATGATCATTGGTGGCGCTGATGCATCTTATGGTCCTGCTAGTAACATCCACAGAACACCTTATGGTGGCCGTAACTCTGAATATCATTCAGAAGATGGTTTATTAGCTGGTTACACATTAGCCGCTGTTACCAAAGGTTTAGCCGATGGCGGTAAACAAGGTTTCATTAAACACTTTGCCGTTAACGATACTGAATATCACCGTGTTGGTTTATTCACATGGTTAACAGAACAAGCTTTAAGAGAAATCTACTTACGTCCATTCGAAGAAGCAATTAAACGTGGCGAAGCTACTGCTTTAATGACTTCCTTCAACCGTGTTGGAGCTATCTGGTCTGGTGGTTCTGAAGCATTATGCCAAGGCGTTATGCGTAATGAATGGGGTTTCAAAGGTATGACAATTACCGATATGATTGAAAACTCCACATTAATGGATGTTAACCAAACATTTAGATTTGGTAACAACTACATCCTTGGTGGTTCTGGTTGGAATACTGGCGTTGGTGGTACACCATCTGCTTCTTCCACTCCTAGAGTCCAACAAAGATTAAGAGAAAGTGCCAAACAAGTTATTTATGGTCATATTAGAGTCTTACTCTTAAACGAAAAATATAACGACGGCGAATCAATCGGTGCTGTTGCTGGTAACCCAAGAGCCGCTAATACAGATATTGGCGGTGGCGAAGCTACTGCTACTGCAGCAATCGTTTCATCCGGTAGTAAATCACCATGGGTTTGGTGGAAGCCAGCCTTACACTGCCTTGAAGGCGTGTTAATTGTAGCGACTGTTTACTTCTTACTTGTCTCTGTTTGGTCAATCATTAAGCATTTATTCTTCAATAAAAAAGAAGAGCATGCTGAATAGAAAGGATGGTCAATAACTATGAAATGGTTTTTAAAACATTTTAAAGTCGCATTAGCCATCTTGATGTTTGGCGTAACAGCGATCGTTGTTAGTGTCGTCATGATTTCTTCTTATACATCCTATAAGAATTATGAAAAGACATATTACGCTAACGACTTAGAAGTGCGTTCAGCTTCACCTGCTTCTCCAAAGACATTGGAAATTAAAGATACCTTTAAATCCAAATATAAAAAGTCTGTTGAAGCAAGTGCGGAAGAATACACCACTGATTCTGGTATCATCTTAGATTTATATCTCGATAACAAAGCATTCGCGGATATTGATATCTATTTGAATAGTGAAGTTAATGACAACCTTATGAACAATATGCGTATCATCGTCAATGGTTCATTAATCGAAGATGAAATCGCTTATAAAGCCGATGGTTGGCATCACCTCATCTTAGGTAACTTTGCTCTTCCACAAGGTGACTTAAAAGTTGTCGTCGAAGGTATTAAAGATAAAGAAATGCCAGAGATTGGTAACATTAAAGTATTCGCTAGTGAAGCAATTAGATTTGCGTAATTAGCTAAGAATCCACAAAAATGAAAATACCCCAAATCCTAATAAGGAGGCGGGGTATTTTATTATCTCTTTTACATGAATTAGTAATAATGATGCCGTATTTTACACTTTCAAATCCTTTCTGAGATCAGCTGCGTTTGAATACTTTTTCGCTTTAGCTTTCCCAGAAGAAATATCGTCTACTTCTTTAAAGGCTTTAAGTGTTTCATCATTAGGTATTTCTAAAGAAAAAGGGATGCTTTTCGTTCTAACGACAGCTTTTAAAAATATCGTCATGGCCGCAGTCATGCCCAACCCTAATTCCTCAAAAATCTCTTCTGATTGTTTTTTTAAATCCTCATTAATCCTTATATTGATTGTTGCCATCTATTTTTATCCTCAAAACCATTATAAATTACTGTATACACATTGTAAAGCATTTTGCATTACACAAATACTTTGTTTTTTATAATGATTCTTTATTTGTAATAGATAAATATCTATAATAAAAAGGACAAAAGTTATGAATAAAAAGAATTACATCACATATTTCATCGCTAAAACTGCGTTATTTACGATTTTAGCCATTCTCGTGCTTGTTTTCAGAGAAAAGTTTGTGGAATACCTTCCAGTCTTTATCGGCGCGTTAATGGTCTTATATGGCGTTGAAGGCATACTCGTTGATTTGTTATTCCACCGCCACCATTTCTTTAACGAAGGTAAAACATATTTAGGCTTTATTGAATTATTGTTTGGCGTTGTTGTTTTATGCGCTAAGTTGCAATTCGAATATGTTTGTATCATCTGGGCGACATGGACAATTGTTAGAGAGTCTTATGAAATTAGAGAAGTTATTGTCGAGATTAAATCAATTACTCCTAAATTAATAAGCGGCATTGAATCCGCAGTGGTCATCGTCTTATCAGTAACATTATTACTTGAACCTGGTGAACATCACGCACTTATTCATACTTATCTTCTCGCGGTTGAATTGATCTTATCGCCGTTATGTGTTCTCATTGATGAATTAATCATTAACTATAAAGAGAAAAAGAAATTAGAACAAAATAAAACCCCTATGGCGTAATAAACCATAAGGGATTTTTTTATTTTTGGTGGAGCCGAGGGGAATCGGACCCCTGTCCCAAGAAGGCTCTTCAATAACGTCTACAGTTTAGACGATATTAAGATTTAACACGCTTTCGTATATCGACCCACTAGGACGTGCGAGACTTACTTAATTTCGGTAATGGTAACAAGTCCACTCCTCTTACCTATCCTTTTGGTATGACACCCTACTCAAGCGTGAAAGGATAAAACCTTGAGGGATGCTCTGCCCGGCGCCGTGCGTCGGAACCCTATGTCGGGAGCTAAATTAAGCTAAGCAGAGGGATTGAGCTCTAGGAGCTCTCATATAACTGTTGTCAGTTATTTTTGTTTTGATGATAGCGTCATCACTCGACTGCAGTTAGAGCCTAACCATTCCTGGTCGAAACCAATACGACCCCATGTGCAAATAATTGTATATAAGTAAATAAAATAAAGCAATACAAAAGGTGGCGCTTGCGCACCACCTGAATGTGTTTGGTTTTAGTCTATTATGCTTCTAAAGCTGGCTTGACGTTAATCTTAACGGAAGCTTCTGTAGTAACATTTAAGACTGTGTTTTTCCAAGAAGCTTTGATTTCGTATTCACCTTCAGCTAGGAAGACGTTGTTCTTATCAACCATACCGCTTGGGATTTCCCATTTAACTTCACTATCTTTGAAGACGGATGAGTAAGATAAGTTCTTAAGAATACGGAGAGCTTTCCAGGAATCTCTATCAAATGTATCACCAACGTGGAAGTTATCTAAACCAGTCACACTATAGTCGATTGCGAGAGCAACTTCTGGATAGTATAAGTAGCCACCTAAGCCGATGGAACGTGTGCCCCAAGAGAAGCCTAAGTATGTGTAAGCGTTGTATTGATAGAAGCCTGAAGCTTCAAGAGCAAGGATGGAGTCATAGTGATCGACGTTAGAGACCATCTTTAAGCAGTCTTTAATATCTTCACCTTGTTCATTCTTACCTTCTAAGATTGAGGAGTTGAACCAATAACCTTTAACTTGTGTACCGCCGATTCTACCACCGAAGACGCCTTCTTCGTATAAGACTAAGTAGGCATATGTTTCGGAATAGTCACCTTGGTAACCTTCAGCATAAGCACCTTCGAAGAAATAGACGATGTTATGGCCTGCCCATGGAGTATATTTACCATGGTCTGGAGTTGGAACACTCTTCACTAAGGAATCGTTGTAGTCATAAGTTTCTTGTTCTTTAACAAGGACTTGGCTTGGATCGAATGAATAATCATATTCTTCGGCGGCTTTCTTAATTTCCGCTGTGACAGGATTGAATGCTTCATCACCACTAGCCATGTTCATTTTCTTTTGCATATCTGCAGCAACAAGTGAACTTGTTAAGACAGCAGCTAAGACAAGAGCAGCGCCAACACCGACTTTAACGATTTTGGCAGTACCTTTAACTGGGAAATCAGCATTTGAATCTTCTTCTTTCTTATAGAAGCCGATGAATGCAGCGGCGATAGAAAGAGCAGCGATGATGATTAACATCACTAAGTAGAAGACTTGTGTGCCTAAATTACCACCTTGATAGTGAACGTTGTTGATTTCGTCCGCGATAAGGTTAGGAATTAATAAGATTTCTTTATAAAGGGCTAAGCCGAACATCACTAATGCACCAATATGGATGAATCTATATTGAGGTAACACTAAGACGACAGCTTCAATGACGGCACCTGCGATTAAGAAGATACCGATTGTTTCTGGAACTAAGGACGCGGCGTTATTAGCCATGGCGCCTTTATATGTTGCAAAGAAGACAATTGTGAGAACGAGTGCTAAAACGATGTTAGCAACAGCGAGGTAATAACCAATTGCTTTATTCTTAAAGAATTCTTTAATTTTTTCCATTGTCAGTTACCTCCTTTCTATTCTGCATCAGCTGGTTTGGCAGCTTTTCTCTTGGAAATGATTTCTGTGAAGACATACATACCGAAGAGACCAACTGTGACGACACCAGCACTGATTGTTAATGCATCAACGGTGATCTTCCACCATGGAGCGGCACCAACGTTTTCAGGTGTGACACCACCTAACCAAGATCTGCTCATTGCGTATAAGACGTACTTATTAGCGCGTTGCATATCTTTTAAGATTTGGCCGTCGTTATTACTTGTAACCCATTGTTTTAATTGGCTACCACGGTTACCGTCTAAACAGAATAAGTCAGTACCACAGTGAATCATGGCAGGACCATTACTGTATTGGTCGTTGTTAGAACCTGTTAAGGCGTCATCGATGATGAGACCTTGGTATTTCCATTCGCCTCTCATAACGTTGAGCATTAATGGTTCGTGACAGGCTGCGTATCTAGCACCGATTCTGTTATAGGATGTCATGATACCTAAACCGTGACCTTTTGTTAAAGCGCCTTCAAATGGACGTAAGTAGATTTCTCTGATTGCTTGTTCGTTACACCATGTTTCAACACGTTGACGACCTGTTTCTTGGTTGTTTAAGAAGCAGTGCTTAATGTTCATGATTAAGCCTTTCTTTCTTGCGGCACCAATGATGTTGCCAGCGGTTTGATAGTTAAGGATACCGTCTTCGGACATATATTCAGAAGCACGGGAACCATAAGGTGTTCTATTGATATTTGTACCAGAGGCGTTGACTGATGGAACACCACAGAATAATGCGTCTTCACCGAAGAATGCACCGAATTTGGATTGCATGCTGTGATCCCATGTACCTGTGTATGTTGGACCAGTTGGGAAACCTGTGCCCCATCTCTTATCACCATATTTATATCTGTCTAAGAGACCTTCTGGACCTTCTTTAACACCACCACCTGGGGATTGAATGCTCTTAACGGCTAAGATACCACGGTTATCACTAACGGAGATAGCTAAGTCATCTAAGCTCATTTGTTTAATGAATGCATCCCAAACTTCAGCACCTTCTTGACCAGCAAATCTGCCTTCTGTGACTTTGCCTTCTAATGGGACTTTGCTCATTTCGGTAAAGAGAATCTTGGAGTCATTACCGTCTTTGTCTTTGTAGACAACACTGTATTCTGTACCTTCACCATCAGTGTATTTTGGAGCATCAGCAGCCTTCTTGTAGTATTGAGACATGTTGGTGTCACTGCTGGTTGTGACT
Source organism: uncultured Erysipelotrichaceae bacterium (assembly GCA_902777015.1). GTDB lineage: Bacteria > Bacillota_I > Bacilli_A > RFN20 > CAG-826 > RUG14515. The sequence goes on from CACYSA010000027.1 coordinate 43,650, forward strand.
TTAGTTGTTGTCTTGGTTGGCCATGTACCTTCCCAGTCTTGTCTGTCTAAGTAGGTAATGCCATTCTTATTGTTCTTTGCGGCCATCCAGTTGTAGTCAGCATCATCGAATTGGTTAGTAACTTGGACTTTAGAATCATAATGAGAAGCTCTATATGTTTCTTTGTCTTCGGCGATGTTGAGTTTCTTAACAGCAGCGGAAGAACCTGTATAAGGATTGCCAAGGTGATCCACTAATGGAGTACCTGGAGCTTTAACAGTGAGAATGTTATTTAATGCTTCGTGAGCACCATTACCGACTGCGAAGTAATAATCGCCACCTTCTAAAACGTAGGATTTATTAACTTTGTAGTCATATGTCGCTAAGAAGTAACGATCAAATGTCACTGTAGCGGTACGTTTGCTCTTAGCAGGAACATCAATCTTTTCATAGTTCATTAAAGCGATTGCTGGTCTGCCTAAACCGTTTTCTTTATCGAATTGGGTATATGGTTGTTGGACATAAAGTTGGACAGAAGCTTTACCATTCATGTCACCTTTATTTTCAACTTCAACTTTTGCTTCGATTGTATCGTCAGCAGCGTTGTATTTTAAGTCTGTCATCTTATAATCGAAATCGACATAAGACAAGCCATAACCGAATGGGTAACCCATTTCATCAGCGTAATTCCAGTGGTTCTTATCAGCACTGTTATATGTACCTTTAGCACCATCAGCATTGCCTTGACCTAAGACAGCGTCTTCATATCTGGTTTCGTAATATTTATAACCGACATAAACGCCTTCTTTATAGACAACACAACCACTATCGCCAAAGTTTTGATAAGCGGCTGAGGAAGAAGCGCTAGAAGCGAATGTGTCAACTAAGTGACCGGATGGGTTAACAACTTCCATAATTGTTGAACCATCTTGGTTCTTTTGTGGCACTAATTTTTCTAATACTTCGTCATAAGCTAAGAGTGGTTTTTCACCAGTTAAGACGTGTGGGATACCACCAGCGCCATAATAACCAGGAACACCAACGTAGACTAAAGCGTCAACACCGTATTCTTCACTATCGACCCAGTCCATTGACATTGGTAATGGGGAGTTAATGAGAACGACGATTTTCTTAAATGTACCATTGTCTTTGTATTCTTTAGCTAATTTTAAGACGTTCTTTTCATCATTGTTGAGATCGAGTTTACCAGCTGGTGGGTCGGTATTTTCTGTACCGATACGGACAAATGTGATAATGGCCGCATCACCATACTCAGAGAATGATTGTTTTAAGTTGTCTTTGTTAATTTCATTGTAACTTTCAACTGTTGTGCTTGGTGAAGTCATGTTACTTAATGAAAGTTTGCTATAAGCATCGAAGACGGTTCTGTTGATTTCAAAGCCGTTGCTTTCGAATGCTTTGTCAAGATTAACAACTAAGTTTGTGTTTGGAGCAGCACCACCTGCACCAGAACGCATAAATAAGTTCTTACTACCACGACCTAATAAGGTTACTTTTCTTTCAGATTTTTGTAGAGGGAGTGTTGGTTTGCCGTCCTTCACTTCGTTCTTTAATAAAGCGGAACCTTGTTCGACTGCTTCTTCACAGAAATTGTAAGCATCAGCGATCATGTGTTTCCAACCTTTATCAGAAAGAGAACCATCGGCGTCTTTGTAAGCAGAACCTTCGACTTCAGCACTGTCGATAGTGCTAATCTTTTGAGAGGATAGACCTAAAACGTCGTTGATAAGACCAGCGTTGATTTCAGCAAGTTGACGACCTGATAAAAGCAATGTGGTGACAAGAATACCAACGGTAGATAGACCTAACCATAGTTTTGGTTTTGCCATAAGCTTTTCCTTTCTTGCGCATTATATTCGCGCGTATAAAAATAGCCAAAAATATTCGATTGAATTATTTTCTGCTTTTTTCCTCTTCTATTTTGCTTTATATGCGCGCATATCCGTATGACAATCGTGCTACAGGGGCATATATAATTGTGCGCGGAAAAATAGGCATATAAGCAAAAAGCACCGAATTAATCGGTGCATTTTTACTAAGACAAAGCTTAATTATGAGCCTTTCTATATTCTTCCAATACTTTGATTGAATCTTGGATAGAATAGATAGTTTCAAACTCTTCATCGCTTTGGCTGATTTCTTTTTGTTCCATTCCTAATCTCTTACGATATTCTTTAGGAGTATAACCGAAATGTTTGATAAACATACGGTTCATATATTTTGGATCAGAGAAACCTGATTCATAGGAGATTTCTAATAATGTCTTCTCTTTATTAGGCATTAAACGGATACATTGTTCCATTCTCTTAATATTGACATAGTTTTGGAAAGTAACACCGAATAAAGAAGTGAATAAATGTGAGAAGTGTGTTGGTGATAAGTTTTCTTGTTCCGCTAAATCTTGTAAACGAATTTGTGTTTCAAAGTTAGCGTCGATATAGGAAATGATACGTTCAACACGAAGGTTCTTTTGTTTTAAGCTTGTCTTTTGTGCTTCAGAAATGATTTCGTGTGGCACTTTCTTATAACATGTGGCTAACACTTTAGCGACATTAGAAAGAATATTTAATTGATATAAAGGTTCTTCAGTGAAATATGTTTTCGCAGAATCCACTAATAATCTCACAACATTTGTAACTTCTTCTTCACTGAGATAGTCTCTTAAATTACATGAATTAAAGATTGTTGTTCTAATCTGAGGAAAATATTCTCTCAAACAGTGATTAGAAATCTGGACGAATAAAAATAATGGCACATCGTTAACATCTTCACTATCCAATGTGAAAAGTGGATCACGCATGTAGGAATGGACTTCGCCAGAATTAATTAAATAAGCGTCTCCCGCTTTAATGGTATAAGACTTATTTTTAATCTTAGCGATACCACTACCTTTTAAGACAATGAAAATTTCAAATTCATTGTGAATGTGTTCTTTTCTAAATTGAATACGGTTGACTAAAAATTTGATGTGCTTTAGTTTTTCATAGCGGATAAGTTCTACGTCTAATTGCTTCATAATGAAATAATTACTCCTATATTCAATTCCCTCTTAAAGCACTTTTATATTAGCATTCCGCAAAATTGACTACAATATTAATATGCGAAAAATATTCAACTATTATGCTATATAGGAAAGATACACTATGTGTATAAAAAATGACTATTTTATGATTTTTAAGTTAGGAATAAAAAATTAATAAAAAAATATAGGAAAAAGAACGCAATTTTGGCATTAAAAAAGCGATATCATCTAACAATATCGCTTTTTTGATGTTTAATTAATTAAGATTATTGAGCGACGTAACCTGGAACGAATTTTTCTCTAATTTCATCGAGTGTATCTTTATCAATACCGAAATCTTCGTTTAAGTGTTTATAGGTCTTATCAGCCCATGTAGCGCCTTCTAAAGCTTCTGTTTTTTGATTCCATTTGGCGATTTCAGAACCACTACCATTTGGAAGAACAGCTCTTTCACCAGCGAATCTTGTCATGACATAGTCTCTAGCGCAATCTTCTTTACTGACACCTAATAAGCCTAATAAGAACCAGGAGACGATACCTGTTCTATCAGCACCGTGTGTGCAGTGTAAGGCGATAGGAGCATTATCAGCATCAGCGATGGCTTCAAAAATCTTTTTGTATGTTTGAGCAATCTTTGTGTTTGTGCCTTGTTTGCCTTCCCAACGATAGTTTTCTGTGCCAGAAGCAACAGCGGCGTTCAAGATTTCGATTTGCCAATCATCAGAGGAAGCTGGGGATGTTTTTGGTGGAGCATCTCTCATATCGATATCTAATTTGATACCTAAATCCTTAAGAGCAGCTTTGCCATCCGCAGTAATGCTATTGAATTGAGCACAACGATAGTATAAACCTTGTTTAACTCTACCATTTTCCACTAAGGAAGATTTCCAACCACCACAGTCACGGAAGTTAATAACACCATCAACGTGGATATAACGTGGAGCTAAATCTTTAACTGAGAATTTCTTAATCTTAGCATTTGCTAAGGCTTCTTCACTAACAGCGGCTCTGAAATAATAGTCAGTACCAATTTCTGTGTTATAAAGATTGTAGGACTTCTCACTAGCTTCCACTATTTTAGCATCTTTGAATTCGACATTCTTGGCGATTTGCACATAGTATTTGCTAGCGTCTTCGACTTCAGCGAATTCTAATTTAATAGCTTCTGGTTGAGATTGATCATTGTGGTATGAGCTATCTTCAGCGTTGACCTTTGGAACGTATGTTTTAATACTTTCCCAATCTGGGTCTGCTAAATATTGCTTCATCAAATCTGTGTGGGCATCCTTTTCACCAAGATCTTCAACCTCTGGACCCTTAGGAGTAGATTGAGCTTGTTGATTATTACAGCCAGTCACAAGAAGAGAACTAAGCAATACGAATAATAATGCTTGTTTTTTCATTATAAAATACCTCTCTATGTTCTATATTCTCACATGATTATAAATAATTAAATAGGATTATATTATTCTTTAGCATATGTTTATTTTGTTAATTGGGTAAAAATATAACAAAACCAGGCACATAAGCACCTGGTATGTTTTTAAGTTAATTGTTAATTAAGCACCCGCTGGTCTTGTATAACCTGGAACGAATTTTTCTCTAATTGTTTCAAGCGTGTCTTTAGCAATGCCGAAGTCATTATTTAAATGGTAATAAGTCTTTTCAGCGAATGTCATGCCTGGTAAAGCAATGGTCTTTTGTGCCCAATTATCAAATTCGACGTTAGGCATAACCGCTCTTTCACCAGCAAATCTTGTCATGACATAGTCTCTACCGATATCTTTAACATCGACGCCGAGTAAACCTAATAAGAAGAATGAAACGATACCAGTTCTATCAGCACCGTGTGTGCAGTGTAAGGCGATTGGTTTTTGATCAGCATTAGCGATAGCTTCGAAAATCTTCTTATATGTCGCAGCGATGTTATGATCTCTACTATGGTCACCTTCCCAACGACCATCTTCAGAGCCAGAAGCAACAGAAGCTTTTAAGATTTCAACTGGCCAATCAGCTGTATTGATTGGAGATGTTGAAGGAACATTACCACTGTCTCTCATATCAATATCAACTTTAATACCTAATTCTTTAATGGTTTGTAAACCAGCGGCAGTAATATTCTTTCTACTACCGTTATTAAACTGTGCACATCTGTAATATAAACCTTGTTTAACTACACCATTATTGACTAATGTTGTTTTCCAACCACCAGTATCACGGAAGTTAATAACACCGTCAACGTGGACATAACGTGGAGCAGTATCTGCAACTTGATATTCTTTAACAGTTGCACTTGCTAATGTATCTTCACTAACAGCGGCTCTATAGTAATACTTAGTGCCGATTTCAGCGTTATAGAAGTCATATGATTTCTTTGTTGTTGTTCTAACTTCAGCATTGGTGAATTTATTGTCTTTAGAAACTTGAACATAATATGTTTGAGCTTCACCTAATTCTTCAAATTTAAGGCTTAAGGCTTTTGGTTGAGATAAATCACCAAGGCTTCTACCTTCCGCACTGACAGAAGGAATATATGCTTTAATATTTCTCCAATCTGGATCCTTAATGAATGAATACTGTAAGTCAGTATGGATATCATTTTCAGGAGCGGTTTGTTCTATCTTAGTTCCTGATGGGTTACTTGTATCATAAGGAATAGAACCTACTGGTGAAGAAGAGCTCTTTTGAGCTGCTGAACTTTGTTGTGGTTGAGATGCTGGTTGTGATGGATCAGCGCTTTGTTGACTTTGTGCAGGTTGATTGCTTGATTCTGGTGCCTTCGACTCAGAAGTAGCAGGATTACCACACGCAGTTAAAAGAAAAGAGCTGAGCAATAAAACAAATAATGCTTGTTTCTTCATATAAAATACCTCTTTATGAAATCATTCTCTCATTAAACATTATTATTAAATATGATTATTATCTTATTTTTATATGCTCATTATGTGAATGCAAAAAGAAAGGATCCTTGCGGACCCTTTCGATTGTTTGCTATTTACCTATTGATTAGGCGATGTGAACTAAGCGGACAGCACCGATAAAGCAGGAATAGCCTTTATCTGTCCAGTGAATTTCGAAACGTGCAACACCGTTAGCAGCTTCTAATTCAACGACTGGAGTTGACCATTGACAATTTTCAGCTTTTTCACCTGTACCTAAACCGAAGGAAGCATATGTACCTGATGTTGGGTTAACATAGTCACCTTCACCAAATCTGAATTGGTAACGACCTGTTGTGGCATCGGCCATAATGTTTTGTGGTAATGTTGTGGCAGCAGCACAAGCATAGATTTCAACTGCATATTTGCCGGCTGGAAGACCTGTGACATCCCAAATAGCATCCTTTTTAAGTTTGGAAGCAGAAACTGCTGGATTTGTATCAGCAAAGTCTAATTCGTAGCATTTTTCGTGGCAACCTGTACATTCGTGTGGTGTGAGTTTACCAACTTTTTCTTGAGCAGGACCCCATGTGTGGCCAGCTAATGGAAGAGCTTGTTCGGCTGTTTGACCGCAAACTTTACATTTGACATAGTGTTTACCAGCAACTGTTTCTGTTGATGGAACATCAGTCTTGGATTCATCATCGATCCATTCGTGGTTGGCTTCGTCGATAATTTCGTTACAACCTTCGTGACCACAGACGTGCCAGTGATGTTGATCGTCTTTTAACCAAGCAGCGTTGTCGCCAGCGGCGTGTTCGTGATCGGAATCTTTAACGATAATAACGATATGTGTTAAAGCGAGGTTGAAGCTAGCTTTTCTTGTGTACTTGAATTCGTTAACACCATTCTTTAATTGAAGTTCGCCTGTGAGGACGTCTGTGACTGCTGATAAGTTCTTTTCAGTATCACCTTCGCCTGGCATAGCTTGTTCAAATGTTAATGCTTTTTGATCTGGATCAACGGTCATAACGTTTTCGTTGATTTGGATTTCAAAGTCATCAGCGCCGTTTGAACCACCGGAGAATAATTTTTTACCCTTATTGGATGACCAACCGTCCATGACACCACGTTGATAGAGTTCACCATAAGCGATGGAATCATATTTGAATTTGAAGCCGAAGCTTTGACCATTGGATTTTAATTTGAAGTAGCCAGCTGGATCGTTCTTATTTTCAGAACCTTCGGCTAACATAGAATCTGCTAATTGGACTTCGATTTTCTTTGTGCCATTGAGATTGTTGGTGTATAAGTTATAACCAACTGTTCCGGCTGTTGCGTCAGCAGCGACTGCTGTTGGAGCGGACCATTCTTGGAATTCAGTGACGATAAAGACAAAGTCTTTGATTAACATATTGAGTGTTTGAACTCTCTTATAAACGAATTCATTAACACCTTCGTTAATGACGACACTACCATATGGAGCATAGCCTTCTTTTGATAAGGAGCTATCTTCTTCGGAAGCATCTTCACCAAACCATTGTGCATAGGAACCAGATTGGGAACCAGAGACATCAATGACTTCACCATTGAGTTTAATTTCAACGTTTGGACTATTTCTGTAATAGAAACCAGCGGAGTGGTTAGAGGATGAGCCCCAGCCATCCATACAACCATAGAGGTAAAGTTTACCCATGTACTTCTTATCAGCTTTGAACTTGAAGGAGAAGGATTGGTTGTTACTTGTTAATTTTGTGTAACCGTCTGGTGTACCATCTTTTCTTGTTGATGTGCCATCATAAGTAACGACTGATTGATTGACTTTAAGTCTAACCGCGCCATCGTTATCTTTACATGTGGCTTTCTTGTAAGCGACTGTACCAGCTGTCGCATCAGCGGCGACATCTGCGTCTGTGTTCCATTTGTGACCTTCTGGATCTGGGACTTCAGCAGCTGGTGTTGGAGCAACAGAAGATGTTGGAGCCTTGGATGATGTTGTTGGTGCTGGTGCGGATGAAACAGGTTGAGCACTACTACCTGGTTTTGATTCTGGAGCAGCGCTTGAAGCACCACCAGTTTTACAACCGGTGAGACCCATAGCAAGCATGACACCTAACACTGTTAAGATTTTTGCTTTTTTCATAAATCTTTTCTGCAACGTGTTAAGTTGCAATTCCTTTCTTTAAGAGTTTTGCCATTATCTGCCTAGCTAGACTCTTAAAAACTAGCTTTGCAAAAGAAATAAAAACATCATTTCAAATGTGTAAAATGTTTTTTCTTCACTTTCTATGGTAGGGTATGCGCATACGTGTATGTATGACTTTTTTGCTATCGTGACTTGGACTTTTTTGCGTAGGTTGATTATTTCATTATTTTACATTTATTTTAATTAATTTTGAATTAATCAAATAAAAATTCAACATCTTCCTGATGCGTTAATAGTTTAATTGATGAGTCCATTTTTATTGACTATTTTATTCTTTATCTTATTTATTTTTTAAGTAAAAGAGAAAACCACCAGTTTTGCAACCGATGGTTTAGTCTAGATATTTAGATAGCTTTAAAAATTATTTACCAAATAAGACATCGTTAACAATGGCTTCGAGCATTTCTTGACGGCCACTGCCTGGAAGTTCAGGAGCACCCATCTTGCAAGCGTAATCGCTTAATTCTTTTAAGTTGGTCTTGTTGTCTAAGATCTTCTTACCGATTTCTGTTTCATGGAATGAAGAATATTTCTTTTCGATGAATTGATCGATACGACCATCTTCGATGATTTGGGCGGCTTTGATTAAACCTAAAGCGAATGTATCCATACCTAAGATATAGGCTAAGAACATATCTTCTAATGTGTAGGATGGACGACGTGTTTTGGAGTCAAAGTTGAAACCACCTGTTAAACCACCATTCTTTAAGACTTCGTACATACATTGTGTTGCACTGTAGACATCGAATGGGAATTCATCTGTATCCCAACCTAAGAGCATATCGCCTTGGTTAGCATCGATAGAACCTAACATACCATTGATGGCGGAGATTCTTAAATCGTGTTGGAATGTATGACCCGCTAAGGTAGCGTGGTTAGCTTCGATGTTCATCTTGAAGTCTTTGTCTAAACCATGGGCTCTTAAGAAGCCGATAGCGGTAGCAGCGTCGAAGTCATATTGGTGTTTCATTGGTTCTTTTGGTTTTGGTTCAATATAGAAGTCACCTTTGAAACCGATGGAACGGCCATATTCAACAGCCATCTTCATTAAACGAGCAATGTTTTCTTGTTCGAATTT
>CACYSA010000028.1 GCA_902777015.1 uncultured Erysipelotrichaceae bacterium
CAACAATTTGGATTTATGTGTCAAGGGTAGGTGGTCAAATAGTCCGCTAAGACTGGTCAAATTCGCCGCTAGAGATGGTCAATTAGGCCGTCGCGCTCATTCTTATTTCCGTTTACATCTTTACTATTGTTCCAGATGACAACAAAGCAACCGCAATTACAATTCTTTCTACTTGTATTGGTGGTTTAATGACATTGTATGGCGTTGGAATCACTATAAAATATTCAAAAATTGATAAGCGTAATGGTGAATTAAAAAGAATTAGACCAAACATTGTATCCATTTCACCAAACAGTTGGAATAATCTTCCTTCAGATAAGAAAATGTCTTTTGTTGTTGACGTAAATGAAGAGCAATCGGATTTAAAAGCAGCAGATAAAGTGTCTAGAAAAAGTATGTTTTTTCCAATTCGAATCGCCAATTTAGGAGAGACAATGGTCACTGTATATGGAATTATGATTAATGATGCAACCATTAAATTTGACTACGAATCAGTCTTAATGAGAAATAGTTTTAACGAGTTGATAATAAATTACAAATTCGAATCGATACAGCATATTGACGAAATTATAATGCTTTTTGAAGATATACAAAGGAATATATATTTTGCGAAAATGCGATTCAATGTTGAAGAAAAGAAGATTAATAAGACAACTAAAATTGATGTTACTAGTGTGATTGAAATGAGATTAATTGATGAGAGTCGTGATTTTTAATAATAAAAATAATTTGATCTAGGATCTCTTAGCTGCTAAGCTGCTAATTGATGAAGATTGAAGAGTTCATAAAAGGACATATCTATAATAGAGAAGATTTAAGATCTGCTTTTGGTGGCTCCTTTTATCGTGGCATGAATAAATGTAATAGGACCAATACGCTTGTTCTTATATCAAAGCATACTTCAAACCGCATTTATGGTGACCTCTTTCAGAATAATCAACTTATCTATACAGGAGAAGGCCAAAAGGGTAATCAAACATATACTGGCGCTAATAAAGATTTATTGAATTCTGAGCAAAATAGCTTACCTGTGTATCTGTTTGTGGTCTTTAAAGAACAACAATATACCTATTACGGAAGAGTACATTTAAACGGTAATCCATATTTTGAAAATGAATTGGATGTAGATGGTAATGATAGACAAGTCATTAGATTTCCATTAGTGCTATCAAATGATTTCGTTCCACTAACTCCAGATCAAATGAAAAGCCATTATGTAGCTGGTGTTATTCCAGAAAGAAAAACATATAAAGTAGTGGGAGCGGCAATAATCGATGAAAACGGACAAGTATTATGCGCTCAGAGAGGATATGGTTCTCTAAAAGGTAAATGGGAATTCCCTGGTGGAAAGATTGAAAAAGGTGAAAGCGATACTGAAGCCTTAGCTAGAGAAATAAAAGAAGAACTAGGTATTAAAGTTAAAGTCGAAGAAATGATTGATGAAAACTATCACGAATACGATAGCTTTAATGTGAATCTAAAAGTATACAAATGCCATTACGTGTCTGGTGAAATCAATGATACTGAGCATCAATCTTTGAAATGGGTAGATAATAAGAAACTCAATGATTTAGATTGGGCGGACGCTGATAAACCAATCGTCGATACTTATTTAGATTCGTTACCAAGAACTATTGATGGCGAACCTCTTCAACTAAAGTATTATGAAGCAAAAGCAGTTGAATCATCGGATAGAGAACTGTTGAGACAAGTTCAAGATTATGAAAGAGCTCAAAGAAACCAACGTAAAGCTGGCGAATCCGCTGAACAAGCTGTAATCAACTATGAAAAAGACAAGCTAAATAATTCTGGTCGTCCCGATTTAGCGGACATGGTTAAACAAGTTTCTAGGATCTCTTCTGACTATGGATATGATATTCTTTCGTTTGAAATCAACAATGGTGTAGCGCAAGAAGTTCATATCGAAGTTAAATCCGCGAAAATGAGCAATTCATATATAGAATTCTTTATCAGCGAGAATGAATTAAACAAATTTAAAAACGATGCTGCCTATAAGGTATACTGCCTTATTAGAATGGGAAGAAATTATAAATTACACGAAGTTAACAAAACAGATTTCTTTGCTCATAATTATCTATCGCCTATGTCATACAGAGTAAGAATTAGAGTGGCAGAATGAGTTAAATTTTTATATAGCCTTTTTGTTGTCAATTCAATTATTTATAAACATATATTGATAAAATGGTATAATTTTTACGGATATGGAATTGGGATATGGGCGCGTTTTTAATTTGATGGACACCAATGGTAGACGCGGTGATGTCATCAACGCATTAAATACATATTTGAATTTGCTTCAAGAAGGATATGAGTCCAATCATGATTATGAATGGACTGTTTTTCCTAAATCTTTAAATCAATTCGTGTTTTATAAAAGAGCAATTGAGGAAAGTCCTGATGTTTTTATAGATCACCCTCAATTTGATTATTTTCAAAACAAATACAATAAAGAAATTAAACTATTTATTTCTGGCTCTAAAAAACCATTAATTGAATCCATTACTAACCAAGATAGAAAACTTCTAGATGTAGCAATTGAATCTCGCGCCAGACATTATTCTAGCAATCTATGTAAATTAGGTTTCATTACTGTTAATCGCAAAATTACTCCCGCCGGAAAGATGTTTCTTGAAAAGAATTTGCTGAGAGACAAATTTGAATCTATTTTGCCTTTAACAAATACCAATATTGCCCTAATTAGGCAATTATTAAAACTAAGAGTTTATTCAACATCTTTAAATGGGCAGAGAAGGTATTATTCACCGTTCTTATTTGGCATTTATTTGCTTCTAAAATATGATCACATCTCTGCAACTGACTTTAGATTTTTAATTCAGTCAACATCACCTTATGGGAATAAAACTCCAAATGAGTTAATTCAAGAATATTTTAAGAATACAGGGTACGCTCCTATAGATATCAACTACCCTCCCGAAATTCTTTCTTCTTATAGATTATCTGCCAATCAATTTGAAACATATTTTAAAAACAGCAAAAGTAGCAAAGCCATTGAGGCATACTGGGAATTTTATAATGCGCTTTTGAATTTTAGAAATGACAAATCAGATGTTAATTATTCAAAATTAGTAAACACTCTAAGAAACCAAAAATGGTCGGACAAAATTAAGAAGGCATTTGGCTTTGGAAAACCTATTTTTGATTTTGGCGAGCAAAATTATCTTGTCGGGGCAAGTTTCTTTTTTGAAATAAACAAAGAGAATGAACTCTTATCTTGCTCTGATAACGAATTTATGAAAGTACTGTATAAAAGATTCCTAGAGTCTAAATACTTTGATATGGCACTCGAATACAGTGATACAACAAAACGCATGTTTAGCGCAACCGGCTTGTTTAAATTCGAAAAAGGAATCGCAAAACTCGCATATAAAGAGTTGATGGCCGAGTTGTTTAAAGAGCAATACCTTTTAGATAATATTTTCGGTATATCTTCAGATAGCGAATATCTTTCATATGAAGGCGATGATGCTGAAACAACATATTACACATCTGTTAATTCTGTGTCAGAAATTATGGAATTCGACTCAAGCAAAGTAAAAGAACTAATTTCTCAAATAGAAGAGAACTTTGGAACATCTATTGAGAACGTTACCGAATTGATTAGAGATAAAACCAACAAAGACTTTGTTGAGCACATCAATCAAAAATATCCAAAAGTAAAGGTTCTTGAATTGATGAAAATGTTTGAAGATAGAAGCAATGATTCTGCCATAAAAGAATACGTTAATCCTGAAGCAACAGTTCCAACAATATATGAATACATAACAGCATTGGCCTGGTACTACTTATCCAACGAAAAAATAAATGTATATGATAGTTTGAATCTTACACTCAATGCAGATTTTGAGCCGGTTCTTCATGCCGGTGGTGGTGAAGGCGATATTGTTATTAAAGAGAAAGACCGTGTAACAATGCTTGAAGTTACATTAATGAGCAGGAGTTCTCAAGGCAGAGGAGAAATGGAACCTGTTTTACGCCATTCAACAAATCTAAAAGCAAAATACACTGGAATGGACACGATGACTTTCTTTATTGCTTGTGAGTTAGATACAAATACTGTAAATATTTGGAGATATATTCTTACACAAGAACAAATTGCTACATTAAATTCAGCTGTTGTTAGTGGCATAATTATTATGTCTTTCACTAATAGTGAAATATGCAAATTTATTGAGAAAAATATAACAAGCGATCTTATTATTGAAAGAACAAAACAGTCCTTTGTCAACGGAACTCCTGAACCTGGATGGAGAGATAAGATAGTAAGTTCATTAATTTGTTAATGATTATTTGAAAAATAGGCACACTTGCAATATAATTGTTGCATAAGATGCCTAAAATGGAAAAATCATTCAAAATTACTAATAGAAGATACCTAGGGAGTAAAACAAAATTACTCTCTTTTATTCATGAAACCATAGAAAAAGAATCATTAGAATTCGATTCTGTTTTGGATTTATTTGCAGGAACTGGAGCAGTGGCAGACTCGTTTAATGATGGTGCCCATAAAGTAATAGTAAACGATATTTTAGAATGCAACAGATGTGTTTATAATACTTTTTTCGGAAAACAAAATATTAACGAGGTCAATTTGTTGAAGTTAATTAATGAATATAATTCAATTGAAATCAAAGAAGATAACTATTTTTCCAATAATTATTCTGATACTTTTTTCTCTGAAAATAACTGCAAAAAGATTGGCTATGTGAGAGACAATATTGACCATCTTTTTAAAGAAAGGAAAATTAACGAAAGAGAAAAAGACTATCTCATTACTTCTCTTCTTTATGCAATGGATCATATTGCGAACACAGTGGGCCATTACGATGCTTTCAGACGTGGCGGAGATTTATCTAAAGATTTAATTTTATTGCCTTTAGACGCGTCTTCTTCAGTCACTAATAAAAACAACGAAATTTATAAAGAGGATTCTAATGAATTGGTTAAACGTATTAGATGCGATTTAGTGTATATAGATCCTCCATATAATTCTCGTCAATATTGCGATTCCTATCATTTGCTTGAAAATGTTGCTTCGTGGAACAAGCCTAAAGTATATGGTGTTGCAAGGAAAATGGATAGAACAGGATTGAAAAGTAAATATTGTGAAAATAGTGCGCCTAGAGTTTTCGATAAACTTATTAAAGATCTCAATTGCAAATACATTATTGTTTCTTACAATAACATGGGTTTAAAAGGCGCTGGCCGCTCTCAAGCCAAAATTAGTGATGTTGACATTATTCGAAGCTTGGAACAAAAAGGTAAAGTGACAATTTATGAAACTGAATTCAATCAATTTACCACCGGAAAAACAAATGTCGAAGACCACAAAGAACGTTTGTTCGTCTGTAAAGTAGGTGTTTTTGATAAACCTAAAAATATTGAAATATCAGAGTTTGCAAAGTCTCCTCTTAATTACACCGGAGGAAAGTTTAAATTGCTTTCGGAGTTAATAAAAAGATTTCCTGATGAAGAAGGAACTTTTGTTGATTTATTTGGTGGCGGTTTTAATGTTGGAGTCAACGCTAAGAATCATAAAGTTGTTTATAACGATTTATCAGAGCAGACAACAAGACTAATTAAATTATTTTATAAATACAACACAAATGAAATAGTCAATAAGTTAGAAGAATTAATTAAAAAATATGGTCTTTCTGATTCAGAAAAAAACGGTTACGAATACTATGGCTGCAACAGTAGCAATGGACTTGGACAGTTCAACAAAAAACCTTTTGCTAAATTAAGAAATGACTATAATTTGGCTAAAAAATCAATCGAAAAAGATTTCATGCTCTTGTTATTAACGATTTATTCATTCAATAACCAAATAAGATTCAATTCAAATGGGTTATATAATTTGCCTGTTGGAAAAAGAGATTTTAATTCATCAACTAGAAAAAACGTGAAAATATTTTCAGAGAAGATTAAAACTAAAGATGTTTTATTTTATTCGAAAAATTTCCAAGATATTAGCTATCAGCAATTTGAAAAGCCTTTCTTTTATTGTGACCCTCCATATTTATTAGGCGATGCGAGTTACAACGAAAATGGCGGCTGGGACGAAAGTAAAGAAACTGCGCTCCTATTGTATTTAAAAACGATTAGCAATAACGGAATTAAATTCGCATTATCTAACGTAATTGAGCACAAAGGAAGAATTAACAATTTACTGTTAAATTGGGCGTTAGAAAATAAATTCAACATTATTTACCTAAATAAAAATTACTCAAATTCAAATTACCAAATAAAAGATAAAAATCAAAAAACAGTAGAAGTCTTAATAACTAATTTTTAAAGCGCCAGCTATTATAAACGATCTTGTTATGACCTCTTAAATGTGATCTAATATTTAAGAGGATTTTTGTTTATGGGATATAGTATTGTTGAGAATAATGCTGTCGCTTTTGCTGATAGCAGAAGTATTAAATTTCCGCGTTTTCAGAGAAAACAAACGTGGAACGACAAAGACAACTTTAAATTATGCATTAGCGTTTTTAAAGATTACCCAATTGGCGTTGTTATCATTAACTCCCAAGACGGCAATGATTTTTTGCTTGATGGACGCCAAAGAAGAAATGCTTTAAAACTAATGAAAGATGATCCTAAATCTGTTTATGTTTGGGCAAAAAGCTTTGTCGGTTTTACTCCAAATCAAGACGTTGAAGAACTAAAAGAAAAGTTTTGGATCTCTATTGACGAATATCTTCAACACGAAGCCGCAAAAATGAAAGGCACTGAAGACATTCCAGATGAATTAGGAGAGGAAGACGAAGAAGAAACTGAAGAAACGGCCGAAGACGTTGAAAATGCCTATAGTTTTGAAAAACAATATAACAGTTTGAAATCCCTTCTTGATTTAGTCCTCTTGTGTCATCCTATGAAGTCTGGTAAGACAAACCTTCAAAAGATGTATGAATTCAATGGCTTAATTGATAAATCAGAATTGGATTATGCAGATCCAATAGATGGCGAATATGTCGTTAATTCTTCCAAACTTAAAAAATATATAGATTCTTTGAATGAACATGAGGATTTAGATGTCAACGAGTTTATTTCAATCATTGCTAAGCGCTATAGAATTACTGGGCAAAAACTCGATAAATTAACTAACTATGTTAATCAACATTGGGATTTTTATAAGAAATCATTAGATGTTATCGAAAGCATTAATAGAGTTTTAGGCAGAGCTAAAATTGGTTCTGTCACTTTGACAAACGCTGACGTTCTTGATGCACAAAATATCTTCTCTCTTGTTAATCATAGCGGAACACCTCTAAGTGCAGAGGAATTGCTTTCTGCTAGACCATTTTGGAACATTTCTCTAACAAATCCGAGTGGTGAATTGCTCGAGTATAAAAAAGAAATGTATAAGTTTTTAGGTATTAACTTACCAGAAGAAACATGTAGATGGGACTTATGTTCTACATTCCTAAAGCGCATTGATAAACACGGCTTGATCTTTGAAAATGAGAAAAACTCATTTACTACTTCGATTTCTTTGTCATATCGAATAATTAGCGCACTATTGGTTGGCGGTATTAATAATACCAGCGTAACCATGCTTGAAAAAGCGAAAATAGACTGGGAAGTCGATATTGAAAGAATTATCAAAGTGATTAATCTTGTTATTGATTTATTAGAGGATATTAACTATTTCAAACACATTTTAGCGTGGAGACAATCGGTTATGAGCTTAACAAGCAACTCTATTGCTATTGAATTCTGTGCATTAATGTACAAATCGTGGAACGAACTAGGCAAACCAACTAAATCATCTGCGAACATTAAAGTTTTTAATAAAAGAGCTGTGACATTGTTTGACAGATTGGTTTATGAATATGGCATTCGTATGTGGACTGGCTCTGGCGATAGCATGGTGGCCAGTCACTTAAAAGATGTTAGTGGTTCTAGATATATCATGATTACAGAAGACGAATGGAAAGAATTTATTAATACTATTGTTAGTGGCAACTATAAAGGAAAACCCACTAGTTCAAAAACTCTTAAGCCATTCCTCTATAATTATTATTTTTTAAGAGAATTAAACCCAACATTATTAAATGACAATACTAAATACGATATTGATCATCTTGTTGCTCAGAAATTCTTTAGGGATAATCCTGATTTGGACACAAGTTTAAAAGATAATTTCGTTAATTTCTCAATACTTCCTAAAGGTGAAAATATCGAAAAAACAGATAAAAAACTTAATGAAATTCATGATACTTGGCTCTTAAACCAAATAAAAACATTTGCAGACATTACAGATGAAGATATTCAAACATTCTCTGACTTAT
The DNA here is from genome assembly GCA_902777015.1 of uncultured Erysipelotrichaceae bacterium. Taxonomy (GTDB): domain Bacteria; phylum Bacillota_I; class Bacilli_A; order RFN20; family CAG-826; genus RUG14515. Next base: position 8,337 of record CACYSA010000028.1, read on the forward strand.
CTAAGTTGTCCTCGTTGCTAAAACGCAAAGACACATATTTAAAAGCATACGGAGAATTGCGAAACAAAATGTTCTTAAATCTTTAAAAACGATCTACTTATGCCTGCTATCAGTTAGCAATGAAAAATACAAAGAAATTGTCTGAAGTGGTGAAATTGCAGCTTTTCTTTTGGTCGTCGCCTTGATATGATTATAAGGTCAAAAATGCAACTTTTATATAATACTCTGTATTATATAAGTCCAAGGTCTTGCATCTTGTATCAGGAAATATGTTTCTTAATTATTATCAAAAAAATCTAGCAACAACCAATACATTAGTGTATACTCATCAATGCGGCTGTTAGTGGCTCTCTCCAGAGGTGAAGGACGTAATTTCTTTCTCGAACTGTCTTGACGAAAGGACAAAACTACCCCAAGGTGACGGAGTTAAATTGCATATCTACCTGGACGGCAGTCGATTCCAGGTATAAGGCTGGTTGTTCCATTGTGAACGTAAAACAATATGTACAAAACGTACTGCGTTTATCTAAGCAACAAAAAACTAACTAACTAGTATAAGACTTAGAGTAACTACCAGCGGGGAAGGCGCCAAGTGAGCGCCTTTTAATTTGCTTACTAAGCAATTCGCTTTATATAGATATATTCAGAATCAATAATGACATCTGATTCTTTGTTGTATAAATTCTTTAAATAAATAAGATTATCAATAACATCATCGACACCAGCGTCTTTGTTATCGGAGAATCTAGTTACTAAATCTTCAACGGATGATTCTCTCTTTTCCGCCATAGACTTACTACTGTTTTCTAATTTATCAGCTTGTTTATCAGCTTTCATCTTGCTAAATAGCTTACTAAAAGCACTAGTGATAGAGGATGCGCCTTTCATCGCTTGTGACTTACCACTTTTCTCCGCCATTTGTTTGACTGTTTTCGCTGTTTCGTTATAGAAATCTATATACTGTGTCGAATGGTTTATAATATCTTCAATAATTGAATTAATGAATTCCTCACTAAAGTTTTCTAATAAAACAACATCTAAGAATGATGAATAAGCATAGATATATAACGCTAAGCGATAATATTTAAATCTTGTTTGGATTTCATTTAAGGCTTTATCTATTTCAATATGGACACCTTTCTTAAAACCAGCAATTCTCTTTTCCGCTAATTCTTTATAGAAGAGAACATCATGCTCAGCGTTTCTTCTTATTTCAATTACTTGTGCTTCTCTACTATGTAAGAACTTTTCATTATCAAAGTTATGATGATATTCTCTAACGATAGTGTTAAGTGTTAAGAAGTCCGCTTTTAAGGCTGTTTGTTTATCTATTTCTAAGAATTCAACAATGGCTTTTTCTCTAGCGATGATATCGGTTAATTTGGAATTAATAACCACTAATATTGCCGAGAAAACAGCAAATTCAGTTAATTCCATAGAATTGATATCTTTTAAATTCTTTTTTGTTTTGTTTTTATTACGTTTAATCTCTAGACCAAAACGTGATAGCGTATTGCTCTTTAATGATTTCTTAAGATCTGCGACATTTGAGATGTTGCCATTTAATATATCATTAAGAACATCTGTTCCTATACTTGTTAATTGATTAACTATTTCATCACCAAAAGATGATAAGTCCATTATTGGTAAAGCACAGTATTCATCTTTATTAATATTATCTAAATCTTTAATGGTTAATTCACCATTATCTAGTGCTGCTAATATGTTATTTTTATCCATAAAATAATTATAAAACCAAAAACGTCCTTGTACATACACATACGTATAAATATTCCTTTATGCCTTTATAAATAAAAGCGTATTATTTGCTTAATTATATTTTGAAGTATATAACTTATAGACGAGAAGAGTATCGAACTTCTCTATCGTAACAAACATTTTGTTCTGATCTTGATGTTTTTACCTTTATGAACCGCGAAGACCGACTATTCTTGGTCGGTCTTTGTCGTATTTTAAGCTTCTTTCTTTATACTTAAATTAGAACTGTGATTTATTACTTCTTAGTTTGTGCGCTCGTTCACGTGTGCTAAAATATAAACCGTTAATAAAACATTTTGCCAGGAGGCATGTTTATGAATAAACGTAAATTAGTCATTTTGCCAGTTGTTTTGCTTTCAATTGGCTTTTTATCATCTTGTTCTGATAATGGTATTTCTAGTAGATTCGATGATTTGCAAAGTCAAATCAATGATATCAAAACAGAAATATCAGATTTAAAGACACAAATATCTAATTTGAAGAAAGAAATGGCGGATGCGGATGCTGCCATTAAAGCGGAATACGATGGTAAGATTAGCGAAATTAATAAATCTATCGCTTCTTTAAATACAGAATTAGAAAACTTAAATAAGAAATATCAAGAAGATAAAGAGGCGCTAACAAATGATTACACCTCCAAAATAAGCAATTTAAAAGATTATACAGATGGCAAAATCGCTGAATTAAATGATAAGAATAATACACTAAGTCAACAACTTACTGATTTAAGCAATAAACACGATACTGATAAGAAAGCTTTAAAGGATGATTATGACGCTCAAATAGCGGCATTATCATCATCTAGTCAATCTGAAAGAGATAGATTAGAGCAAGACTACAATGATAAGCTAGCCGCTCTTAATCAAACATTTGCTGATGCGCAAACAAATTTGCAAAATCAAATTACTGCAAATAAGAATGCTATGGATACATTCGCTAGTAATTATTTAACTGAAAAGGCAGCATTGGAATTAGATTACAATACCAAGATTTCTAACTTAACAACTACATACCAAGCTAAAGTAGCGGAGATAGAGGGCTCTATTGCTACATGTAACAGCAATATTTCTACACTTCAAACCGAAATGAACAAAGCTCTATTAGATAATCAAAATGATTACAACGCTAAAATCAATGCTTTAACTGGTAGAGTAGCAGCTCTTGAAACAACTACTTATCACACAGTTACATTCGATGTCGCACAAGGTTCAGCGGTTGAAAACCAAATCATTGAACACGGCGAGAAAGTAACAGAGCCAGTTAATCCAACAAGACCTGGTTTCACATTTGAAGGCTGGACATATAATGGAAAACCATGGGTGTTCTATGGCTATGTTGTAACTGAAGATATGACGTTGACCGCTAATTGGGAATATATCGACTATACTGTTACATTCAAAAACGACGATGGAACAATCTTAGAAACACAAGAAAAAGTCCATTATGGTGATAGTGTGACATACCATGGTGATATACCAGTTAAACCAAATCCAGTTGATCATTATATCTATATCTTTAATGGCTGGGATGTAGATATAACTAATATTACAGGTGATACAGTTGCTATCGCTCAATATACTGCAGAATATGCACCATATACCGTTAATTTCTATGACGAAGAAGATAATCTCCTTTATTCAACATATGTCAAAGAAGGAGAAACTGCTAAATACATTGGCGAAACTCCTACAAAGTCAGATGACTTAATAAATCAAGTACAATATCAATTTTCGGGCTGGGATGAAATCAGCAGAACAAAGGATACTATTAACTATAGAGTCCATTTTGAAGGTTGCACCAAAGGATTGACTTTTGAACAAGGTAAAGTTTATCAATATACAGGAAGCGCTTTAAACGTTGTTATTCCTTCTTACTGGAATGGAAATAAAATTGTTGAAATTGGAGAAACTGCGTTTGAAAGAACTCCTGTTACTTCTGTATCTATACCACGTGGCATGGAGACGATAGGTGTTCGCGCTTTCAATGTTTGCACAAGCTTGGAAACAATAGATATCCCAAATACTGTTACAACTATTGGAAGTGAGGCATTCAGTTCTTGCCAAGAAATAGAATCAATCACTATTCCTGATAGCGTTGTTTCTATTGGATTTCAAGCGTTTTCTTACTGTATTATGCTCAAATCCATTAAATTGTCTGCTAATTTAGAAATTATCGAAAGTGGGCTCTTTCAGGGAAACAAATCGCTTGAATCAATTGTTATTCCAGACGGAGTAACTTCTATTGAAAATAGCGCATTTAGCGGATGCACAGAGATTACTTCTATCGATATTCCTAGATCAGTTACTTCCATTGGCATGTATGCGTTCAGCATGTGCAGTGGGCTAAGCACCGTTATTATTCCGAACTCTATAGTTTCAATGGGAGAATACGTTTTTGGTTTTCCAGCAAGCGTTACTATTATTGCGGAAAATGAATATAAGCCACTAGGCTGGGATGCTAATTGGGCGGTAGGAGCCTTTGTTATTTGGGGCTTTAAGAGAACAATAGTCGTTGATGGTTATTATACTTACGCTCTAGCTAGTAAAAACGGTGAGAGATTAGCTTATCTTATCGATTTTGATTCAGATGCTACTCACTTCTCATGTCCAGAGAGTGTTCAAGACTACAAATTGGTTTACATTAGTTTTGCTGCTTTTAAAAATAATAATAATCTCAAATCAGTTGATCTCCCGAGCTGTGTAAAGACAATTGATTCAAACGCTTTTGCCAACTGTAAGTATTTGACAACAGTATCAATGCAAACAGGAGTTGAATCAATTGATAGCGGTGCCTTTAGTAACTGTGAGTCATTGACGTCTATTTCTATTCCGTCCTCGGTAACTAGTATTGATAATAACGCTTTTCGTAACTGCTTTTCATTGCAATCAATATTTATACCTTCATCTGTGACTACGATGAAATACAGAATTTTCGGTGGCTGCTCATTATTAACCGTTTACTGTGAAGCAGAGTCTAAACCTGACGGTTGGTATGATTCTTGGAATGACTCTGTAGACCAAGTCTATTGGGGAACAAACCACATCCATAACTTTACAGATGGGCGTATTATCGAACCAAACACATGCGATAATGATGGGATAAGAGAACAAACTTGTTCCATTTGTGGATTTACACGTGAAGTGGCCATTCCTGCTTGTCACGAAATGATGTCTCTTGGCGGCGAAAACTCTTATGGAAAAGACTATGCTATATGTGGCTGTACGCATTGTTCATTTGCACAAGATATGTTTGCTGTAGCGAGCTATTCTTATATGGTTGGTGAGATAAATAACGGAAAGATTAGCAAAGATGCCGTTTTGACATACCATTATCCAGTAAACACTCCACGAAATCTTACGATTCAATTTTCAGTTAAAATGAGCGATGAAGGCTTACCGTCAACAAAATTGAATCCATCCGATTATGAAATAATTGTAAACGGTACATCAAGACCAATTCTACTCGAAAGTGATTGTACATATATGAGTTTAGGCATATGTCTAGAAGAAAAATCACTAACTTTTGCTACATATGAAACAACAGAGGCTGATGTTGCTGGTAATGAGCTTGAAATAGTTTTCAAACACCATGCATCAACAAACAGACTCATCTTTAACGATTTGATTCTTATTTAGAAAACTCTGAAAACAAACAACAAGCTTGAGATTAAAATTAAAAACGGACGCTCTATAAATACGGGGCGTCTTTTTGCCTTTCTAAATTGTCTATTTATACGAGAGTCATTTAATTATAAAAGCATCTCTCTTTGTGAATGCGGATGCATCGATTAAAATAAAAACGAAAGAAGGTATATTAATGAGCATTTATGATTACAAAGTCACCAAAAGAAATGGTGAAGAATTAAGTTTAAAAGAATATGAAGGTAAAGTTATTCTTGTAGTGAATACCGCGACAGGATGTGGTTTTACACCTCAATACGCTCCAATTGAGGAGTTATATAAGAAATATCATGATAAGGGATTAGAAATATTAGATATTCCTTGTAACCAATTTGGGGAACAAACTCCAGGAACAGATGAAGAAGTACATGAATTTTGTCAGCTTCATTTCAATACCACATTTGATCAAATGAAGAAATCAGATGTTAATGGTGAAAATGAATTACCTTTATATACATATTTAAAATCCAAACAGGGATTTAAAACATTTGGGGAATCAAAGATGGCCAAGATGATGGCTAATATGTTATTCAATTTAGATCCTGATTTCGTTAAGAAGAGTGATATCAAATGGAACTTCACTAAATTCGTTATCGATAGAAAAGGTGAAGTAGTGGCCCGCTTCGAACCCACTATTGAGATGGAAGAAGTTGAAGAATGCATTAAGTCACTTCTTTAATCGTATAGTGTATTTATATAATTTTCTGTTTCTCTAGTATATAATGCTAATCGGTTATCCTTTTAGTTGCTTTTAAGGGAACTATCTTCCTGGTATCCGGGAAGATTTTTATTAACATTTTTACGTTATTTCACTAAAATAATGAAGATGGATAAAAATAATACTGATAATCACAAAGAAAAAGTGTATGATAAAAGCAAGGTAGCTAGAATTGGTATAGGGGCATTTCTAGTTATCGATTTTATTATCTTCATTATTTTCTTCTTATTGTTCCCAAGATATTGTTCAAATAAGAGCAATATTAATAGTTCATCTTTATCATCTTATAAAGAACCATATGATGGTAAAGAGCTTAATAATAGATTAATAAATCTAGTTAAAGAACAATTAGAATGTAATCTCTTTGATGAAGATGATATTAAAAACATTATTTCTTTTAGATACGATGAGGATATACAAGGTAACTTTAAGATAAGCTTAACTGTTTCTAGTGATACGAATGCTTATCTATATACCGCTTCTAAATGTAACTATGAAATAAAAGATGATAAGGATAATCCTTTTAATCACCTCAATAGTGGTGACTTCACTATTACAGGTGATGTATCAGTTAGTAAATATAAAATCACCGCGAATAGTTATATCGGTGAAACTAATAATGAATATAACGGTAAAACCGGTTTCTTTATCGCTTATGAAACTATTACCAATAATAAATATTTCAGTGGCTACCACTTTAAAGATAATAAATTAAATATCTATCAACATATCGAAGTTAATGATGAATTCACATTAGCGAAAGATGTTGATCCTTTAAAAAACACTAAACCTGGTGTTGGTGCGGCAGTCATAACACTTAATAACGATCATCCACTTTATGATTACTATACATATTTAAGGGCAGTAGAAAAATAACGCGAACACAGTGGCAAAAATCCTTTAACGTTATCTCATAATTGATTACAATATAAGTACATAGCCAGAGAAATACTGGCTGCGGGGATTCCCGCATTTTTTATTTTTGATAAAATTGAAATAATCATGTTTCTTAGCACAAAGCATGTTGAGACTGTGGCATGTCTACCACTAAAAGAGCGATAGATTCTATCACTTATTATATTTGTATAATAAAGCATTAATATCAAGAAGAATAGGTGATAGTAGTATGCTATTTTTTTCGCTATTGGTTTTGCCAAACTTACCATTATTTTTACGCCAAACTTGCGGTTTTGTTTAATCCAAACTTGCGGTTTAAACTTAAAAAAGTAGACTAGAAAATAGACTAAACAGTAGACAAAAAAGCATAAGCATTTTGTAACGATATAATTGACAAAAGCCTCAGCACTGACAAAAATGTCGATTTTGCCTTTTAAACTTTTTAATAATGTGTGTGTAATAGACTTGACAAAAGCCTCAGTACTGAGAGAAACGGCAGGTCTATCATGTTTAAAAGAGATAAATATTTAAATCAATTAATTCGTATAAACTTAATTACTTTTATGCTTAGGAACGAAAGATTTATATAAGGGACATGTTATTTATACATTCTCAATCTTAAACACATGGTTCTTTGATAGCCTCTACGCTGATTAGATTATACCCAAAGTGAGTCTTGTTGTCGAAAAATGCGTGTAGACGCAAAAATTGATAATGGAGGTTGTTTATGATTGAAAGAAATGAATACGTGAACTTACTCGGCAATTGAATTACCGAGCATCTTGGTCATGAATTGATTTATTAAGGCGATCAATTCATCTCCTGTTGGGTAGTTCCTACCCGATATCCCTACATTACCAGCCTTGCCATTCCAATTAACATAATCTTCATTCAAGAACTGGTCTGTGACAGGAATATATTTTTTAGAAGGATTAGATAATCCTACTTTAGGCATTAAGAAA
>CACYSA010000029.1 GCA_902777015.1 uncultured Erysipelotrichaceae bacterium
AAAGCATAATACTTTTCGTAATCTTCTGTATATTCCAAAATAAAACTAGATCTTAATCTATACCACTTATCATTTACTTGGACAAATTGGGAATTGATTTTATAAGAATATACTTGTTCATCGGTGTAGAAGTAATAATCTTCGCAAACTTGGATGCTTTGGGCTAAAAAACCAAAGTCTTCAGGCGATACTTCGAAGACCCATGTATTGAAATAATCTAATGCTTGAGATAATTCTTTTTGATTACGATACACATTAATGCTACGGCCATGAGAAGGCATTATGTTTAAAGTTAGTTCAGTTTGAATCTTAAGCATGTTTAAGTTGCTTAAGTTCACATCTTTAGACCAAGGAACAATATCTCCTAGGTTGAGATATGAAGTTCTTTTTTCTTTATTAAAAATAAATGTTTTGGTGATATTTGAAACGGTGATATTTGTGATGTAATTATTGTCTTGATTACTAAGGAAGGAAAAGCTATATCTTTGTGTTTTATCTATTTTAGTCGCGGAATTAACAGAAAATCTATCCCCCGCCATCGCAAAAGAAATTGGAATATTTTCATCACCATAGTCAACGTTAGAATGAATATCGATTTCAAACATATACAATGAATAATCATCAACGTTAACGTGATATCCATCTTTTTGTTTTTTAATGTTTACCGGTGTATGTTCTGGATTAGCGAGAGTGATTTTTACATCAAAATCAGCAATGTCGTAGTTCTTATTCCAATCAATATAGACACCTTTATCTTCACTAAAGGATAGTTTTCCTTCATTAATTGTTTCATCATCAAAATAAGTTTTTACTTGTCTAACATATAAGTCGTTATCTTTAAGATTTAAAAAATACGAGAAATGTAGTCTTTCCCAGTGTCTATATATTTCTTTATTATTGTGTAAATCATAAATAGAAACATACCAATAAATAACACCACTGCCATCACTTCTAACAGTACAAAAATCACGATATCCATCATTGTTAGCGTCAAAAACATAGACGGCTGAACCGCCAATCACGACAGTACCATATGTATCATTGATAATGGCGCCTGATTTATTACTTACATAGAAAGATTGATCTTCAAATTCTTCAAGAACAAAAGTGTGTTCTTCAGGATATCCATCATCAAGGTAAACGTCATACACTTTAAAAGATTCTGGCTTAATGTAATTCGAACTTGCTGAAGTTTGACTATCAGATGGACTAATAGTGTTAGAACATCCACATAGAATAGTAAGAAGCAATGTATTAATTATTGATTTATGTTTCATATTTTTGATACCACAAATATTTTAAAACTAAAACTAATAAAAAGGTAGATAATATCAACTTATTTAATAATCTTTTCCATGAATACTGATCTGGTTTTCATCCCCATCTTTTCATAGAACTTTAAAGCAGCATCATTGCCTGGCCAAACATTTAATGTAATTTCGTAGCAGTCATTCTCTTTTGCGGTTTCCACTACTTTTTGGTATAAGGCTTTGCCGATACCTTGTTTACGATATTTTTCATCGACGCATAAGTCATCTAAATGGAAAACCTTTATAGGATACATATTTGAGGTGGGTACTCTAATTTGACACATCGCATAGCCCACGACATAGTCGTTGATAACAGCTACATATATTGGTTTGCTCTTAATTTAGCGTGGATTTCTAAGACCTGAGATAGTAAATCTAATAATCTAACAATGTCTTCTTTTTTAGCTCTACGTATTTCCATTTGCTTTATTCTACAAAAAATAAAAGAAAAACGGTACTGAATTCAATACCATATTTTTCTAATGACCTTGTATTAGTGATTTGATACCAATTGAACACTTTTGAGTTCCATTGAACATTTTAACAGTTCATTGAACACCACCTTTTTTAATGTCTTTTAAACTGTTTTTAAGTGTTTTTGTCATGATTTGATATTTAAGATTTTCCTTTTAGGGTTTGATTCCTATCAACAATTAAATTTATTTAGCGGTATATTCCATCATATACATTCCTTGCTTTTCATAACTTAAGGCAATGCAAACATACTTATGCTTAGAAACTATAGAAGCAGGATTATATGTTGAATCGGTAAAAGAGTAAATTAAATACTTATTAAAACCACTCCTTACATCGAGAGCAAAAGTAGCTGGCACAATGTTGTTTTGAAATGATGCTGTCCAATTGCTATTTAACGAATTAACAAAAGTCTCGTAAGATTGTGGATTTGTAAATCTAGCAACGCTTTCCACATTTCTATAAAAACTATCGCTTGTGGTTTGATTTTTAACATCGTATTCCATAGAAACAATCTTAAGATCGTTTGAAAAATCGATACTTAGTTTTTCACTCAACTCGTTCCAATGCTTAGTTGATGTATCATATTGGGGCATAAAAACAAGAGTGAACGAACCGTATATGAAAAGTAAAGCGGAAAAGATAGAGCCGATCACAATATTGGAGACAGCTTTATACTTTTTAATCGATAAGAAAATACCGTATCCTAAACAGCCTAAAGAAATTGGAAGTAATAAATAAAATACCCAAAGATTGCTAATGGTATAGTACATCCTATCAAAAGAAATGATGCCTTCATTTTTGCTGTCAAGAAAAGCAACTATCATTAAGGCAATAAATAATGTTGAGCAAGTCAACACTATTGAGATTATTTTAATAGCTTTAAATGCACCACTCGTTTTTTGTTTTGACATATTAATAATTTAAACATTTTTATTAAAAAATAATAGTTCTATTAACAAGCATTATCAAAAGTAGAAACTCTCATATTAAAATTGCTAAATCTTATTTTTCCAACGAGTCTTTATTCAATAAGAACTCTTCTAATCCAATATACAATATCCCGTATTCATCGTGCCAAGGAGTGTAACAGTCTTTTACAATCACTATTTTTTTAAACGAATCATCAATCCTATTTAAACCTCTTGTCTCTTGATCAATCTTTTCTTGATTCTCTAAGGCATAGGCGGACTGAATATAATATCTATTGTTTCCTTTATTACAAACAAAATCTATCTCGTATTGTTTTCTTTTGCTCTTTCTTTCTTCATCTTTATAGTTGATTTCTACTATTCCAACATCAACTGAAAATCCTCGAATAATCAATTCATTGTATATGACATTTTCCATAATGTGAGTTGGTTCGTTTTGCCTGAAATTGATCCTAGCGTTTCTTAATCCAACATCCTCAAAATAGTATTTAAGTGGCGAATCTATATATTCTTTGCCTTTAATATCATATCTTTGTGCTTTGCTAATTAGGAACGAATCTTCAAAATAAGACATATAACTTAAAATTGTATTTATCGATACACTTTCATTTGTGAGCGATTTATATGTCTTAGATAATTTCGTTGGACTAGTTAAAGAACCAGTTGACGACGCCAAGATATCGAGCAGCTCTCCGATGAATGTTGAGTCTTTTTTTAAATTGTTGCGCTCGATAATATCGCTGATATACACCTTTTCCAATAAATTTTTAAGATAATCCCTTTTCTCTTCGTGAGAATCCAAAGTTGATAAAAATGGCATACCACCATATAAGGAATATTCGTCCCACGCTTTTCGCTTATCTCCTTCATATGATTCATAGAACTCTTTAAATGAAAGAGGATGCACTCTTATCTCATCGCCCCTGCCTCTAAATTCAGTGACGATATCACTAGAAAGCATTTTTGAATTAGAACCGGTTACATATACATCGACATTAGGAATCTTTATTAGTCCTAATAAAACATCGATAAACCCAACTTTGCCACCTTCTACGTATGGATTATCAACATCCTTAACATATTGGATTTCATCTATAAATACATAATTGGTTTTACCGTCTTCCACGATAGCATTTCTTATATATTTATCTAATTCGTTTGGGTTTCGATATTTCTGATTACCAATTTCATCTAAAGCCAAAGATATAATATGATTGCTTTCAATACCTTTTTCTAACAAATGATTACGATAAATCGTAAATAATAGGCAAGATTTACCACATCTTCTGATTCCGGTTATTATCTTAATCATCCCATTATTTTGCTTTGATATTATCTTTTGTAAGTATTCATTTCTTGCTATCATAATTATCTCCTACTGAATATTTTTGCGTATAGACGCATTTTTCTTCACTGATAATATAAATTATTGCTTAAAGTTTTTCAATGAGTTTAATGAAACATTTTGCGTAAATACGCATTTTTAAGCAATCAACATATATCACAATCTAAATAAGAAATACTTCACAACGAAACTAGTTGATATAACGAAAATGTATTTGCCAGTTTTTAAATCTTTTATAAACTTCGTTTTACTATTTAGTAATGATTCAATATCTAACTTTAGAGATCGGGATTTAGATATAGAATTTTACAGGAACGAGGTTATAGTGTGTGATGTCATCATTGTCTATTTTTTATGCACAAGATAGGGACCGTTATATATTCCTTTGACCAACATATTCACTAGATTCAAAAAAAGAACGAAAGGTCTTTCATTTCCAATCGTTCTTCAATAAATATTGTCATCAATTTCGGATATTAAAACTAATGAGAAATGGCGATTTTAGGCACAAAAAAAGCCAATCCTTCGTGGAATTGGCGTTTTTAGAACGTTTGGGTCAAAAGCACCATTTTGATACAAAGTGAAAATAGTTTCGCACAGTTGAGAACACTTATTTCAACTCTTTTTAATAAAAAAGCAAGCACTCTTTGCGAGTGCCTACTTTGTTGGATGGTTTGCTTTCCAGCTTTTTAGTCTACAAGCATCGCTGCAGAAGATCTTTAAGCGATGGTAACCAGGTTTCTGGTGAAGCCTTTTGCCACACCATTGGCATTTTGGTTCTTGGCTTCTTTTAACGATGGAAATTACTGAACTACGAGACATATCTAATAGTTTACTGATTTGACCATAGGATAAGCCTGATTCTCTGAGTTCTAGGACTTTTTCTTTATTCATGGAATTTGCCTCCTTCCACTATACGGATAAAAAAGACACCTTTTGTGTGGTGTCTATATTAAAATTTTTACTTTTTATAGCAAGTTAATGATTAAATTCTGTTTGGTGAGTATCACGAGATTCAAACCTTTTTAACTTATTTGTTTTCAAAACAAAACGTGTCTAAAAAGAGCTGTTTTATAGTTTATTCAACTATTTTAATTTTTACTGTTGTTTCAAATTCGGCCAATGAAACAGTAATGCTTGTTTCGCCAATTCCTTTGAAATCTAATTTGTAATAGAAATCAAACCATTGATAATCGTCAGTTTTCAATTCTACAAATGATGTTGAACATAAATCATTGGATTCAAAATTGAAACAATCGCCGAGGTATTCGGTGTTAAGTGTAGTTGATCCATCGTGATATATAGAGCCAGAAAGATAATACTCTTGGTTTTTGTTCAGTATATAAGCGCCATTTTCCTGCTCTATATATCGCTCATATTTATCATCAACCTTTTGACACATCATAAAACTAAAACCGAGTAATCTAAAAGGAATTAATTCATAATCCATAATGACTTTTTTATCGTTATTCTTGACAAATTTAGCAATTTTTTCTCTACATCTTGTATTAACGTGTGGGATGGTCATTCCTGCGTAATCATAATTTACATAGTTAAGGATCAATTTTTCATCGAGAAGTGAAAAATATGTATAACCTTTCCAACGTTCAAATTCCTCATTTGCTAAAACATTTCCATTTTTATAATCGTAAATGATCGTTTGATATCTAATGTCAGAACCTTTTTGATTAAGATAGCAGATTTCGTCATTTCCATCGCAGTTAACATCCGCAAGATATAAAGAGCAATTAACAGCTGGTAAATTAAAACTGTTTGTAAAGGTATAATATCCACCATCGTGGTATTGGAAGAAGTCAGCAAGGAACCCGTTCGCTTCAAAGGAAACAGGACATGCGACTTTTTCAAAAACGTCAAAAATCTGTCTTCCTTCGACATATTCTTTTTCTTCAAACCTTGGATCAGGTTCTAAACCAAAATGTTTTCTTAATTCATTAACAGAGCACGTCACTTCTTGTTCATCAAAGAAAACAGAATCAGGAAGAACATCAAATGTGGTCCCTTCAAAATCAATTGTTGACAGAGTTAATGGGCGATATATTTCATCATCAAAAGTGAGTGTAATTGTTTGTTTGTTATTATCTTTAACAACATCAAATTCTTCGATGTATTTATGTGCACTAAATCTTTTGTTAGGTTTTTCGCCACCATTTCTAATAGCAGAAGCACCATTAATTAAGCACGAATAATATTTGTCCATATTCTTGAGAACAAGCATTTCTTCGCCAAAAATGCTAGTTTGAACTACGAGACCTTTAATGTTGCCGTTGCCAATTCTAGATTCTAAAAATTCACAATTATTACTGGCAAAGTCAAAATATAGGAAATTGCTAAAAGTGTATTCTTTTTCAATTGGTATTGGATAATGTGTTCTTCCTTGTTCATCGACATAGGAAGAATCACTAGTTTCATCCTTTTCGTTTGCAGTTTTATCCATGATTCGTTGTCGTGGCTTTAAGACATTAAATTCGTTGCCTTTTTCCACAAGATAAGAATAATAAGCTACTTCTGAAAAACTCTTAAATTGCGGAGTGGAATCAAGAATGAAATAGTCATTAGGAATAGGTATTGAAGATGAGCCCTTTTCATCAATTGAGTCCTCAGCTGGTCTAGAACATCCTGTTATAGTCAAACCAAAAATTAGCAATAATAATAAATAAATTCTATTTTTCATATTTTGGTCCTCCTATAAATAAGACGAATCAGACAGTTAAAACCGCTACTATTCTTGATTTGATTATAAAAGGTAATCCATTAATCTAAAAGAAAAAGCCACTATTTTCTAGTAGTTTTCTTCTTATTGCATCGCACTTTCTTAAGATAAGGCGTGAGATTGAATGTGAATCCGAAGCGCACATCAACTATATAATAAGGGTGCGTATATTATCCAATTATTAACTCTTTTTTTCTTTTGTTAAGCCTTAATAAACTGTTTTCACTAATATGGTATTTTCGTGCATACACCTCTTCTAGCGTATTAAAATCTTCATCACTTATCCAATCGTTTGCATACAGCCACTCTAAATGAGCCATTATCAAAGTGTAGCGAGCTATGTTTTTTCTATCAAAATCACTCATAAATGAGTCTCCTAATAGTTCAAGAGCTCACTCTTAAGAAGAGAATAATCAAGTAAAAAGAACGAAAGGTCTTTCATTTCCAATCGTTCTTTAATAAATATTGTCATCAATTCTAAGTATCAAAAACTAATCAAAAATGGCGTTTTAGGCATAAAAAAAGCCAATCCTTCGTGGAATTGGCGTTTTTAGAACGTTTGGCGGAGTAGGAGAGACTCGAACTCTCGCACCAGTTAACCCGATCTACTTCCTTAGCAGGGAAGCCCCTTCACCAACTTGGGTACTACTCCAGTGCGCCCCTTATCTTAACATAAAGGGCGATGAGAATTAAATAATAATTTTAAGAAATTAATATGCTTTCGCAAATAAGACGACTTTTTTGGCCTTTTTGCCACATACTGGACATGTATCAGCGAATGGCATTTGATTGAATGGAATGCATCTTGCTGTCGCTGTGGTCAATTCTTTAATCTTGTTTTCACAAGCTTCATCACCACACCACATCATCTTAGCGTAGCCACCTTTTTCCATAGCTTTATTGAATTCATCCATATTGGTGACTTCAGTCATATGGTCTAATAAGTAAGCACAGGCTTTTTCATACATTTCTTGGTGGACTTGTTTGAATAATTGAATAACAGTGTCCACCATTTCTTCTTTTTTGACTGTAATCTTACGGCCATCATGACGGACAGCAATTGTCACCACGCCAGCTTCAATGTCTCTTGGACCAATTTCGATACGGAGTGGAACACCTTTCATTTCATATTCACTATATTTCCAGCCTGGTGTCTTATCAGATTCGTCTAATTTAACACGCACGCCTGCATCTTTTAATAACTTTTCTAGTTCTCTAGCGGCAGGAATGACACCTGGTTTTTGTTGAGCAACAGGAATGACAACCGCTTGGATTGGAGCGACATATGGAGGTAAAACTAAACCATTATCGTCACCGTGTACCATAATAATCGCGCCTAATAATCTTGTGGAAACACCCCAAGAAGTTTGGTGTGGATTGTATAATTTACCATCTCTACCTTGGAACTTGATACCAAAAGCTTCAGCGAAACCTGTACCGAAATAGTGAGTGGTACCACTTTGTAAGGCTTTACCATCTGGCATTAAAGCTTCAATAGAATATGTTTCTAAAGCACCAGCAAATTTTTCTTTATCGGTTTTTCTACCTTTAGAGAATGGAACCGCAAGAATATCTCTACCTAAATCATCATAGATTTCAAGCATCTTTAATGCTTCTGTACGAGCTTCTTCTTCAGTTTCATGCATTGTATGGCCTTCTTGCCATAAGAACTCAGCACCTCTTAAGAAAGGACGTGTGGTCTTTTCCCAACGCACAACTGAACACCATTGGTTATAAAGCTTTGGTAAATCTCTATAAGAAGAAATGATTTTAGCGTAATGTTCGCAGAACAATGTTTCACTAGTTGGTCTAATAATTAATGGATCATCAATCTTTTGACCACCACCGATGTTAGCAATCAAGCATTCGGGAGCGAAGCCTTCAACGTGATCTTTTTCTTTTTGAAGCAAAGATTCTGGAATAACAGTTGGCATATAAACGTTTTGATGCCCTGTTTCTTTAAATCTTTTATTTAAATAGTTTTGAATTTCTTCCCAAATGGCATAGCCATATGGACGATAGATAATAAAACCTTTAACGGATGAATAATCCATTAATTCTGCTTTACGGCAGACATCTGTATACCACTGTGCGAAATCGTCTTCTTGACGAGTAATCGCATCGTTTTTGATTTGATTATTTTGTGCCATATAATTTATCCTCCCTGATGATAGTTATCATCCATGGTAATTAACTTTTCAATCTTCTTCTTTTCAAGTGGTAAGAGCATATCGTTACTAGAAGAGATTGTTTCAGAAGAAACGATGCTCACACCTGATTTGATAATCAGTTCTATTGATTGCCATCCTTCTAAGTCGGTGGCGATAATAGGTCGATGGTATTTAAGAAGTGATTCGATTAATGAGTGAATTGATAATCTAATGCGGTTATTTTTCTTAATTTCACCAATCATCATTGAACCAGCGACAAAGTAGTCAAAGTTGTAATAAACACTTGGATCGAGAAGCAAGTTTTTATCTTTCATTAACATCGCTAATTCAAATCCACCTTTGTGTAGTTCTTTTAATGAATCATTTAATAACTGCAAGTTAGAAGCGTTCTCATTAATTTCTTGTTCATCGAAGACAAGAACTAAATGCACTTTCTTAGTTTGTGGGATTTGCAAGAGGATTTCCGCCATGTGGTCAATGTCTTGCAAAGACACAAGCATGAATAACCTTAAATCATCTGATTGTTTTTCGCTAGCAAATTTTGGAATAACATAGCGGGAAATCATCGCAAAGAATTGTTTATTCATCTCCACTTTCGCAGCGTATTTACTCATTTCTGAGAAAGAAGCAAATGGAGAATCGTAGGCTTTAATGTATTCGAAGTAACCGAGTGTTTTACGTTTAGAAACATCGAATATTGGTCTAAATAAATATCTTAAACTATTTGGACGCATGAGGTTTTCAACCTCTTCACGATATCTGTTAATTTCAATAAGTGGAGCGGCTTGCTTTTGATAGAGCAATACTTCTTGTCCGTTGTGTTGCGCGGACATACATGCTTCTTGAGCTTTAACGACCATTGAATCGAAATCTTGATAATATTGGGCGTTTTCAACAACACCAATTGAGAAGTTAATAGAATCAGCAAAGCCATTAACACCAATGCATTTTTTAACACTATGAGCAATCGATGTCGCTAAAACCATCGCTTCATCACGACTAGCAATTCTTAAATCAAATAATAATAGTTCGTTTTCACCACCATCGATAATTTGACGCGGCACTCTTGGATTGCTAGCGTATGGATAAATGACATTTTTTAATGTCATAATCATATATCTTTCAATCTTATCGTTGGATAAGAATTTTTGTCTAATGTAATAGAAACGGATAGCAAAAGTAAATCCTTTCAAGCTCTTCTCTTTAAGGATTAATGATTCCATTGTGCTTCTTTTAACCACACCACTGAGGATAGCTTTTTTCTTCTTTTTGTTTGGAGAGTTGTTTGGGGTGATGTATTTAAGAATGAAAGATTCTAAATGGATTAGGCCTTCGTTTGGATCGTATTTTAATAGCTTCAAAAGTGAAAAATAAGTGCTACGTCCATGATTTACTAAGACATCCGCTTCGATGTAACGATCAGCAGTTTTATAATTTGTGCATATCTCATAAATCCATTTTTTGATTTTATCAATGTCGTTAGTGTGGAAATGAGAATAGAAAGTATCCATGTCGATAATCTTCTTATTCTTCAAATCAGAACGATTAAAATATGTCGCACTATTTGTTTTAGGATCGAGGATGTATATTCTTAAAGTTGTTGCTTCTGCTTTAATGCGGTTATCGTAATGTTGATCTCTTTTTGAAGAGAGAGCGTATGACACCACCATGAAGATGATGAATACCAATAATACGACTACGATAATGAAGAAGGCTCTAAATGCTGTGTTATTGAAATTAAACCATTCCATACCTATCTATTATACTTTGTCTCAATGAATTTGACTAGATGTCCAAATTCAAATAAATAAAGTTTCAAATAGACAAACATTTGGTATAATTACAATCACGGAGGAATACCCAAGTGGTTGAAGGGGGCGGTTTCGAAAACCGTTAGAAGGTGCAAGCCTTGCCAGGGTTCGAATCCCTGTTCTTCCGCCAAAAACAATAAAAATACCTAGCCGATTAGCTAGGTTGTTTTTTATAATTATGAGGTTAATTATTCAATAGGTTTAATGAAGAAGTTTCCGTATACTTGTTTTAATGGCGTGACTAAGATAAAGGCATGTTCATCAACCTTCTTAGCGACATTAACAACTTTCTTCACCTCATTAGATGAAACCGCCATACAAATAATGGTCTTGCTTTGACCTGAATAAGCACCTTTTCCATCGATGAGTGTCGCGGAATGCGGGAAGTTTGCAATAATAATCTCTGGCATATGAATCTTGCTAGTAATGATTTGAATTTGCATCTTTTTATTTCTTAAATTAATCGCGTCAATGATCAAACCAACAAGCATCAAATAGATGATTGAGAAGAAGATAGAATATAAGGAATATACATAGTCTCCAGTCTGGACGCCTTTTAATAAAGCGTAGGTTACAACGATAAAGCTATTGATGATGACACCATAGCGACCAATTTGTGTGGATTTTCTAGTGGCAATATAGCATGAAACAATATCGATACCACCACAAGAGATATCACCTAAAAACGCTAGAGCGCTCGCTAGACCTGTACATATCGCCGCGAAGATGACACGCACAATTGTGGTATTTAATGGTTGAGAACCATCAGCGAAACTAAACTCCGCAACTGTTCTACCAACATCTGCTTGAGAGAACAACCAAATGAATAAGGAAGATAATGCAACATTAATCGCGGTAAATATTGAGAAACGTTTACCAAGCTTTAGAAAACTAAAAATTAATAAAGGGACATTGAGCAAGGAATAGCCAATCGCTTGCACCACGTTAGCACCCACTGGCTTACCTGAAATAAATTCAATTGCTAGAGCGATAATTTGTGAAACACCAGAGACTCCACCTGTCGCTAAAATGAAACCATTATCAGCGGATGGAGAGGTGAAACATGAGAAGCCAAATGCAAAAATCACCGCTGCAATCGCAGAAATAAAAAAGCCTCCAAGGTATTCCAAAATGGTCTTGAAGACATAATGATCGAACAAGAAGTTTTCGATTTGCTTTCTAATGCGTGCTCTCTTACTTTTAACCATCGCGAGATTATTGTATACCTTGTTTTAGAAAAAACAACAAAATATGATTGTCTAGAACATTTTTTCTAGTATAATGAAAAACGTTGCGCACCTTTTGTAAGCGTAAATCAAGCACAATTGAGTAACAATTGTTATTGAAAATAAAATTATTGAGTGATAAGATTATCACGCTATATGTAAATATAGGAGGCATTAAAACATGGTAGTATTAAGAGCAATCGGTGGATTTTTTGTCAGAATCGGCCGTTGGATTAAAGAAACAGCATGGATCCAACCATTATTAATCGTTGGTGCCATCTTCGCAGTTATCTTCGCCATCCCACACATCATCGATGGTGTTAAGGGTATGTTCAACGAAGGTGATAACGCTAATAAATTCCTTGCTAAATATCAATTATCCTTAAAGAACGCTGAAAAAGGCACTTCTAAAGTTGATGAATTATTCTCATATCTTGAAAACGGTGAAGCTGATAAAGTTAAATCCGGTTATGGTGAAAGATTCTTTGTTGCCTTCGTCAAAGACGACAGCAGCATGAGTGACCTCTATGGTGGCTTAAAGACATTTAAAGATAAATGGTCCGCTAAAGATAAAGAATTCGTTGGTTTAAATGGCGATGCCTTAAAAGGTAACTTCAAACTCTACACCATTTACACTGATTCAACAACAAAAGTTGATAATGAAGAAAAGAACTTATTCGATGAAGTTTGGTTAACACACTATGACGTCTTTGAAAGAATGTCTAATGGCTTATATTTACCAAAAACATATTATGCGATGAATAAAGGCTATCAAAAATCCAATTACGAAAACGCATTTACTTCTGACAAATTAGATTCTTGTCCAATGAGTACACCACTCGTGATGTACTTCGATTACAGCGAAGATAATAAGATCGCTACCGAAAACCAAATGGTCAAAGGTTTAAGTGATGTCATCTTCACAGTCGATGGTGGCTCTGATTTAGAAAGAGCACGTACCTTAAAGAAATGTTGGTCTCACACCGATTTATTCGGAGAGGTCATTAAAGACTAACCGCAAATGCGGTTTTTCTTTTATACTTATTTATAGGTATGAGTGATTTATTTATTAACCATCCATTAGATGATAAATGCGTAGCAATTACTACTACGGCTGCTTTAGGTAACCTTGCTTATCAAGTTGATAATGGAGAAGGTGTTAAAGATCGTCGTCATCTTTTATCTTATGCTTTAGGTTTACCAATTGAACGTTTTACATATGTTCATCAACATCATAGTGACATCATTATGCAAGTGACCACTAATGAGGTTGGTAAAGGTAAAGATAGCTTTGAAGATGGTTTAGAATGCGATGCTTTATATACTTATGAAAAGAATGTTCCTTTATGCATATTTCATGCTGATTGTGTTCCTATTTTCTTTATAAATAATAAAGTAAATTTAGTGGGCATCATTCACGCTGGATTTAAAGGCACAATGAAACATGTAACTTATAAATCAATTAAATACGTACTAGAAAAAGAAGGATTAGATATTAAAGATTTCTCTTTCTATATCGGTCCGTATCGTGAACCTATTTCTTTTGAAATTGATGAAGATAATAAAAAGATTATTAAGGAAGCAGGATTTATTGAAGCTATTAAAGATAGCCGTTTTGATAATGGTTTAGCTAATATTATTGATTTACGTCAATTAGGTGTTAAAGATTCACAAATTAAAGCTTGTCATCTTGATACAGTGACTGATGATAGATTATTTTCTGCTTATCAAAAAACACCAGTGGGAAGACTGGTGTCATTGATCTATTTAAAATAAACTATTTTAATCTTTTGATAACAGAAGGTGGGACGAGTTTAGAAACATCAACGCCACTATGGTATAGTTCCATGATCATTGAAGAGTTAATAAATGACTTTTCTACTTTGCTCATAAGGAAGACTGTATCAATTGATGAATCGATATAATCGTTAGCGCTTGCTAATGAGAATTCATATTCAAAATCAGTGACCGCTCTTAAACCTCTAATTAAATGATTAGCGTTATGCTTTTTAGCATATTCAACAGTTAAGCCATTATAGCTATCAACTTCCACTCTATCATCATTAATGGCTTCTTTAATCATGTTGACTCTTTCTTCAACTGAGAAACGTGATTTTTTATTATCATTAACCGCGACTAAGATGATGACCTTATCAAAGATATTAAGCGCTCTTTGTAATATTTCTAGATGACCATTAGTGATGGGATCAAAGCTTCCTGGATAGATGGCTATTTTCATTTTGTTACCTCCAATAGATGAAGACACTGATTTCTCCATAATGGTAATCTCTCTTCTTACTATATTCAATATTTTCTAAAGTAACCTCTCGGTTAGCTTCAATGACAATAATGTAGTTATCACTTAATAGATTGTCTTTAATTAAGATATCAATAATTGCTTGATAATCACCTTGTTCATATGGTGGATCAAGAAAGACAATATCAAATTTAATACCTTTATCTTTGAATGTCTTTAATGCATTTATATCCTTATCTTTAATTAATAAATATTCTTGTTCATTAATCTTAAGATTAGAAATATTATCTTTAATTGTTTTAATAGCGATATTAGAGATATCGACAAAAGCACATCTTTTAGCCCCTCTAGATAAAGCTTCTAAGCCCATAGCACCACTACCAGCATAAAGGTCTAAAGCTTCATAATTTGTAATATCCCCAACAGCGGAAAAGATGGCTTCTCTAATTCTATCCTTTGTCGGTCTAGTATGCTCCATATCGTTAGGATAGATAATTTGACGATGACGATATTTACCTCCAACGATACGCATTAGATGTTCTCCTTATGTGGTTTCATATTAGCGGATAAATCACCAAACAAGATTTCATTAATTTGAAAATATAAATCTCTCACTTCACTATAGGCTTTTAAATAGTCTCTAACTATTGGATGATTATCTAACGCTTCTTTTTTAACAAATAATTCATGATGAAATTTTTTGATTTCTTTTGAATCATTAGCGAAGTGATTAAGAGCGTCACTATAAGCAGAAACCGCTAAATCTTTTTGATAAGAAAGCGCCATCACTTCTTCACTTTCATTAAGTTTCTTTTCTAATTCATTTAAGCGAACAATACGCTCATCATTATCGAGTAAATCTTTTAATTCACTGGCTAAAAAATAAATATTGCTAGGCATACCATTATTATATACAATTATTGGCTTGACATAAACTTTATTTATGTCTTTGAAAGTGTTAGAATATGCCTATGAAGTTAAAAATTGTTAAAGACAGTAATCCAATTATGAAGAAAAAGTCGCTTCCAGTGGTGCTTCCATTAAGTAAGGAAGATAAAGACACACTTGATGCGATGCTTGATTATTTGAAGCTTTCTCAAGATGATGAATACGCTAAAAAGCACAATATCCGCGCTGGTATTGGTATGGCGGCTATTCAAATCGGTTTATTAAAGAGAATGTTTGTGGTTTATTATGGCGAAGGTGAAGACCATGTTGAATATCAACTAGTCAATCCAAAAATCATTGAATATTCCATAAGAAAATGCGCTTTAAAAGATGGTGAAGGTTGTTTATCGGTAGATAACGAGCACCCAGGTTACGCTCACCGCTATTACAAAATCAAAATGGCGGCGTATGATGCTTTAACAGATAAAGATATCGTTATAACCGCTAGAGGTTTTGATGCCATCGTTTTACAACATGAATACGATCATTTAGATGGTTTATTCTTCTATGACCGTATTGATAAAAATAAGCCAAATCAACAATTAATGAATGAAGAACTTCTATAGTTTTGTTTATTATTTGATATAATAAATGAAGATAAAAGACATAATAATGAAAGGAG
Source organism: uncultured Erysipelotrichaceae bacterium (assembly GCA_902777015.1). Lineage (GTDB taxonomy): Bacteria > Bacillota_I > Bacilli_A > RFN20 > CAG-826 > RUG14515. The sequence goes on from CACYSA010000029.1 coordinate 15,828, forward strand.
ACCGATCGTGACTAAGACTATTTCTATGCCAATTTCAATTTATGCCCTTGGTGGTTTAGGTGAAGTTGGTAAAAACATGTACTGCATTGAAAATGAAGAAACTATTATCATCATTGACTGTGGTGTGCGTTTCCCTGGTGTGGAATTCCCTGGTATCGACTATGTTGTACCTGATTTTACCCATCTTAAAAATAATCGTAATAAAGTTAAAGCCTTATTCATCACACATGGTCATGAAGACCATATCGGTGGTATTCCTTTCTTAATTCAAAGTTTAAATATTCCTGTGATTTACGCTCCTAGACTCGCGGCCGCGCTCATCAGAAACAAGATGGAAGAAAGCCGTATGTCTGATCGTTTACCACTTGTCGAATATATCGATGATACAGTCGTTAATGTCGATTCATTTAGAGTTTCATTCTTTAGAGTGACCCACTCTATTCCTGATTCATTTGGTATCGTTGTGGATACTCCTGAAGGTAGAATCGTTTCGACAGGTGACTTTAAAGTTGATTTAACCCCTATTGGTCCAGACATCAATCTCACCAAGATGGCTAAGTTAGGTCAAGAAGGTGTTGATTTATTGTTAAGTGACTCCACTAACGCAGAAAATGAAGGCTATACACCAAGCGAGAAAAACGTTTTAGATGCGATTGATGATGTCTTTTCTAAAGCCGCTGGTAGATTAATTGTTTCTACTTTCTCAAGTAACATTTCTCGTATTCAACAAATATGTGAAGTAGCCGCCAAATATAATCGTAAGATTGTTATCATTGGTCGTTCTATGGAAAAAGCAATGGACATTTCTCGTTCCTATGGCTATATCAAGATTCCAGATGACATGATTATTGAGCCAGAAAGAATTAAAGATTTTAAGAGCAATCAAATTGTCATTATTTGTACCGGTTCACAGGGTGAACCAATGGCCGCTTTAAGTCGTATTGCTAATGGCGATCATAAAGATGTTCATATCTCTCCAGGAGATACTGTTGTCTTCTCTAGTTCCGCTATTCCAGGAAATGGCATTATGATTGACCACGTTGTTAATCAATTAACACGTTGTGGCGCGGATGTTGTTACTAATTCAACAAGAATTAAGACTTGTCTTAAAATTATTTAAGCCTAAATATTTCATGCCAATGCATGGTGAATATCGTATGTTACTTATTCACTCTAAGATTGCTAGTGAAGTTGGTGTTCCTTTAGAAAACTGCTTTGTTTTAGATAATGGGGACTGCTTAACTTTATCAAAAGGCAAAGTTAAACGTGGTTATCAAGTCGAACATGGTAACACTTATATCGATGGTAAAGATATTAAAGGTTTAGCTGACGCTGTTATGGCGGACCGTCGTATTTTAACTGGAGATGGTATGGTTGTTGTTACTATCACAATCGATTCTCATAATAACCAATTAATTGATGCACCAATGATTGTTTTAAAAGGTGTCGTTGCTTCACATAGTAAACGCAATGTATCTACATGTGTCCGTTTAGTGGAAAAAGGTGTTAAAGAAAAATTATTAACCAAGACCAGCTTTGCGGAATTAAAAACTATTATTAAAGAAATTACTGGTAATTATTTATATGAACTAACACGTTCTCATCCAATGGTTATTCCTGTAATTCTCACAAAGAATTAAGATGATAATTTTAGCGAGTAAATCACCAAGAAGAAAACAATTGATGGAGAAATACATTTCTCCTTCTTTTGATATTATCGTTCCTGATATTGATGAATCATTATCTTTTAAATCTTTTAATGATGTGAGAGATATTGTTAAAGACATTTCTTTAAGAAAATGTTTAGAAATCGCTAAAGAACATAAAGATGATATTGTTATCGCTGCGGACACTGTTGTGGTTTTAGATAACGAGATAATTGGTAAACCAAAAGATAAAGAAGACGCTTATAAAATATTAAGTAAATTATCTAATAAAGAGCACTACGTCTATACAGGTTATGCGATTAAACAAGGTGATAAATTAGTGCAAGGATTAGTCAGAAGCGAAGTATTATTTAATAAACTTAGTGATCAATTAATCAAAGATTATATTGCTTCTGGTTCCCCAATGGATAAAGCGGGTGCCTATGGTCTTCAAGATAATTTCACCTTCCACATAGTTAAAAGTACATCAGGAAGCGAAAGTAATATCATTGGCTTCCCAGTTGATGAGATTAAAGAAGATTTAAAAAAGCACTTCAATTATTGAAGCGCTTCATTAATTGCTTGAGCGGTATCCACCGCTTTTTCTTTAACTAATGTCACTTTGTTGGACATTACTAGAACACTTTTAACTCCATATTCAGTGAGTTTATCGCGGTTGATTAATTGCTTATCCTTTAAAGTGAGATTAATTCTTGAGCCCACTGCGGTGACACTGACGATGTTGTCTTTGCCCCCTAATGCTTCAATCCAAACATCACTATTAACCTTTGGTTTTCTTTTTTTCTTTAAAGCAAAAACGATGATTAATATGATAGCGGCAAGTAAAATTATTGCACCAGCGATAATAAGAGCAATCGCATATGTTGGTAATGTATTTGTTAATAAAGGTAAATAATTTTTCATAACACATGTTATAATAAACTATCGGTATGGAAAAAGAAATGTCAAAAAACCAAAAAGAATACGAAGTGCGTTTAATGTTAGATGAAGAACGCTATTTCTTTATTGTGACATATTATATGAACATCACTCCTAATAAGCAGTTCATTCAAAATGCAAATTATTATTTTGATACCGCTGATCTTTATTTAAGACATCAACATATGACATTAAGAGTCAGAACAATTAATGATGTGAGAAGTGAATTGACTTTAAAAATTAAAGGTGAAAACGGTGATGATGAAATTAATGATGGTCTTTCTCCACAAGAAACTGAGCTATTAATTAATAAGAGCATCTTCCCTTATGGACAAGTGAGAAACCGTTTGATGGCTTTACCATACACATTAGATAAATACCATCTTATTGCCACATTATATAACCGTCGTTTAGAAATTGAATGCGATAACTATTTATTAGTGGTTGATAAAAACACTTATGGCGATGTTGTTGATTATAATTTAGAAATTGAATCTAAAATCAGCATTGCTCACGCGAAAGAGATTTTAAAACAATACATAGAAAAATTTGGTTTGAAAGTATCAAAAGAAAGATACCACGGTAAAGCCACTCGCGCTATTGACCAAGCCGTTAAAAACAATTAGATAGTTTCTTCTGCTATAGATGAGTGACCACATTCATCATATTTTGGACAGTTATCATTTTTGCATGCCCATTCCGCTAAACGTCTAGCGTGAGGAATAAATGATCTTATTTCATCTGGATTATAACCTACTTGAATTCTATGGTCGTCAACGATAATTGGACGTTTTAATACTGAAGGATTGTCTTTGATAAAAGCAATTAATTCCTTCACTGTCATAGAATCAATGTCGAGATTGTTTTCTTTAACAATTTTGCTTTTAGTGGAAATGATATCTTCGGTACCATTTTCACTCTTCATTAATATATCGGTTAATTCCTTCTCGTTTAAAGTAGCCACAAAAATATTCTTTTCAATAAATGGGATGTTTTGATCCATGAACCATTTCTTGACTTTGCGGCATGAACTACAAGAAGGAGAAGTGTAAATTTTTATCATACGTTAGTAGTATATCTTTTTTGCCTTAATCTATCAATTGAAATTAGTCTCATAAAAGACTAAACTAGATAGCAAGGCGGTAAATTATTATGGCAGAACGTATTTTAACTGGTATCAAACCTACTGGACAATTAACATTAGGCAATTATATTGCGGTTCTTAAGAACTTAAAATCGCAAATGGAAAGAGGCGAATGCTTTATTTTCATTGCTGACTTACATGCTTTAACTCTTCCAATTGAACCAGAAGTGTTAAGACAAAATTCTATCGATTTAGCCGCTTTCTATTTAGCCGCAGGCTTAGATCCAAATAAGAGTGCGATGTTTTTACAAAGTAGCGTTTCCGCTCACGCAGAACTTAACGCTATTATGCAGAACTACTTATATATGGGTGAGTTATCACGTATGACTCAGTTCAAAGATAAATCTGCAAAATTAAAAGAAAACGCTATTGGTTTAGGATTATTTGCTTATCCTGTCTTAATGGCGTGCGATATTGTCTTATATGATGCTAATATCATTCCTGTTGGCGAAGACCAAGTTCAACACATTGAGCTAACACGTGACCTAGTTAACCGTATAAATAATCGATATGGTGATATCTTAACTATGCCAAAAGCGGAACTCCGTAAAGTTGGTAAAAGAATTATGTCATTAAGTGATCCAACAGTTAAAATGAGTAAATCTGATCCTAAAGGTGACGTCTTCTTAAAAGATGAACCAGCGGTCATTCGTAAAAAGATTATGTCCGCGGTTACTGATATGGGTTGTGAAGTCAAATATGATCCAGATAATAAACCTGGTATCTCAAACTTATTACAAATCTATTGCTGCATGAAGGATCTCGATATTCCAGAAGCTGAAAAGAGATTTGAAGGATATCGTTACGGCGATTTCAAAAAAGCAGTTGCCGATGCAGTCATTGAAGAACTTGAACCATTCCAAAATAGATATAAACAAATCATCGCCGATAAGAGCTATGAAAAAGTTCTAAGAGAAGGCGCAGAAAAAGCTAGCAAGATCGCTAACGAAACACTTAAAAGAATTCAAAAAGCTGTTGGCTTATTACAAATCTAGAAGAAAACCAAGGAGTTATTATCCTTGGTTCTTTTTTTATAAGTGAAGCACTTCTTTAATGCTCTTAAATAGAGCTTCTGGGAAGGAATTATCTTTTGGTTTTTCTTTTAAGACAGTACCAACATAGAATTTAACTTTTGGTTCAGTACCACTTGGTCTGACTGTCACCACACTACCATCTTCAAGATAGAGTTTAACAACGTTAGATTTTGGTAAGTTGAGTGGTTCTTTTTTATCTTTGGTAATTCTTTCGCCTTTTTCAATGTCATCAACTTTGACAACTTTTAAGCCATTGATTTCAATAAATGGATTGTTGTGTAAAGTGTCCATAAGATTATTCATCTTAGCTTGACCTTCACTACCGAAGAATTCCATGGAATATGTAATATCTTGGTGATAACCAAAACGTTTGCATAAATCATCCCAGGCTTCATCTAATCTCTTACCTTGTAAGAAATAGAATAACGCCATTTCACAGTACATTAAAATCGCTTGGCAACCATCTTTATCTCTGGCAAATGGAGCGATTAAGCAACCATAGCTTTCTTCATAACCGAATTCAAATTTAGGACCATGACCCAATTTTTCATAATAATCGATTCGATTACCAATGAATTTGAAACCAGTTAAGAATTCTTCTACTTTGACACCATAATGTCTAGCAATATCACCACCTAAAGAAGAAGTCACGATTGTGTAATACATGACACCATCTTTGCTTAAAGTACCCTTTTGTTGTTTTTGAGAGAAGATATAATCCATTAAAAGAGCAGCGCTTTGGTTACCAGTTAATGTTTGATAACTACCATCAGTGGCTTTATAGCCTAAACCAACACGGTCACCATCTGGGTCAGTCATGACGATTAAATCAGCATCGATTTCTTTAGCGAGTTTAATTGGTTCAATAAATGAACGGGCATCTTCTGGGTTTGGAGATAATGTACCAGAGAAATCTGGGTCAGGATCAACTTGCGACATGACTGGATAAATCTTATATCCTAAATCATTAAAGATACGCATGGAATTAACATATGAGGTACCATGGTTTGGAGTGAAAACAACTTTGAAGTTAGACTTATCTAAATCTCTATTAATAGCGATTGATTCAACGAGTCTAACATATTCATCATCGACTTTATTATCAAGCATGATGGTTTCACCACGTTTTTCCACGACATCATATTTAACATCTAATTCATTTGGAAGGTCCGCGAGTATTTCTAATAAGCGTTTAATCTTATCAGGCACTAATTGGCAACCTGTTTCATCATAAACTTTATAACCATTATATTGTTTTGGATTATGGCTAGCGGTAATCATAATGCCACCACAAGCTTTAAGATATCGTACAGCGAATGATAATTCTGGTGTTGGTCTTAAAGAATCAAAGATATAGGCTTTAATACCTAAATCATTTAATGTTTTAGCGCTTAATAATGTGAATTCTCTAGACATATGTCTATTATCATGAGAAATAACAACACCCTCGTTCTTTGCGTTTGGGAATAATTCTAATAAATAATAACCAAATGCCACAGTGGCTTTTCTCACTGTGAAGTCATTCATTCTATTTGTGCCTGGACCTAAAACGCCTCTCATACCCGCGGTACCAAATTCAACATCTTTGAAGAAGGCATCATCAATGGTTTTTTGATCCATGGCTTTTAATTCGGCTTTTGTCTTTTCATCAACATTTAAAGAATTAAGCCAACGATTGTAATTTTCTTGTGTGCTCATATTTTTAATCCTCACTACTATTTTCTAACATAGTTAGAATATTTGCAATCTCTTCATTAGGTTCCGCGGTAAATTCTTTTCTGCTTAGATTCGTTAATGGTTGTGGTAAATCACCAAAACCTAATTTATAAGCATGTAAGAATTGATTGGCGAAATGGTACTTTTCTTTGAATATTCTATTCGCATTAAAATTGCCATATTTACTATCACCCACAATTGGATGATTAATATAAGAAAGATGGACTCTTATTTGATGAGTTCTACCAGTTAATAAGGTTACATCTAAAAGTGAATAGTCGTTATATTTCTTAATTAATTTATATACCGTCTTGGCTGTTTTACCGTTTCTAGCTACTTTAACTATATTATTTTCTTCATCTTTTAATAATGGAGCGTCAACTACGCCTTTATCTTTTTCAACTTGTCCCACTACTAAAGCTAAATAATGTTTATTAATTAATTCATGATCTTTGAATAAATCAAATAATAGTTCTAAAGCATCGTGTGTTTTACCAAAGGCAACGATACCAGAAGTGTTTCTATCTAATCTATGAGCAGGACCTGGTTTAAAACCGATTTCTTCGTTTTGTCGATATTCACCTTTATAGATAAGGTATTCACATACCATTTGATCTAAAGATTTATCTTGTGGAGCGCTTTTTTGCACTAATAAACCTCGTGGTTTATTTACAAATAAAACATTCTTATCTTCATAGACAATCCAATCTTTGATTGCGTCACTACCTTGGATTTCTTTTTCTTTTAAGAATTCTACAAATTGCTCTTCTTTAATATAGATAGACACTTCGTCATTAGTAGAGATAATAAATTTACGGTCCTCATGATGACCATTAACTTTAATGTCTTTTTTTCTAAATAATTTATAGATAAATGACATTGGCGCGGACACTAATAGTTTTTGAATATATTTCTCTAATGTCTGTCCTTCTTCGCTTTGATGAATGATAAATGTTCGCATATTTCAATTGTAAAAAAATATTTTTATAAAATAAAGAGTGACTAATTTAATTTTTTTGTTATAATACTATTCGCACGTTCATATATTGCTCAGCTTATACGGAGGAATACCCAAGAGGCTGAAGGGGCGGGCTTGGAAAGCTCGTAGACATGTAACAGTGTGCGAGGGTTCAAATCCCTCTTCCTCCGCCACGATTGATTGTCGAGACACGTACGAAAAAGTGCGTGTTTTTTCTTATTTTTGAGTATTTTGCTATATTTGGTCTTGGTTTTAATAATATACGTTAATTCATATGGAAAATTATTAAATTAATACTTGATTTTCCTTATCTAATTTATTGCATTAATTCAAAAATTCTATTTATTACGCTTATTATTCCTTCACCAATTTCATCTAAGGTTTGAGGGATTTTACCTTTAAAATAGTCTACAAATAAATGAATTGTACCAT
>CACYSA010000030.1 GCA_902777015.1 uncultured Erysipelotrichaceae bacterium
CCTGAAGATTTATCTCCAAATACATATCTAGAGATATATCGTTACTTACAAAAATAACAAACAAAACTACTAATAATAACCATTATGAGTTATTATAAGAATGAAGATGAAAAGCTTACACATTCGTTCTTACGCGAAAATTAATCTCTGTTTAAATATCACTGGTAAACGTGAAGATGGGTTCCATGAATTGGACATGATCATGTTACCTATTTCTTTGCACGACTCATTAATTGTTTCTAAGCTTAGTAAATCAATCGATAACTTTGTTACTGTAGATGATTTCTCAATTGGCTCATTTAAATATAACTTAGCGACTTTCGCTATTGATAAATTACAAAGCGTTTATCATTTTGATGAAAAATTTAGAATTCTTATTCATAAAGTTATTCCTATTCAAGCGGGCCTTGGTGGTGGATCTTCTAATGCTGCTTGCACAATGAAAGCAGTTAACACGTTACTTAATTTAGGCGCAACTGAAGAGCAACTAATGGAATATGGTAAAGAATTAGGTGCTGATATCCCATTCTTTGTTAAATGTAAACCTGCTAGATGTAGAGGTATCGGAGAAATAATTGATCCAATTGAAATCAAAAATAACTACTATGTGCTATTAGTGAAGCCAGAAATGGGTTGTTCTACTAGGGAAGTTTACCAAGCTGCTGATACAATGGGTTTAGCAGTTTGTGATATGGATAAAGTATTAAAAGCATTAGCTGAAGGCGATGATGATTTATTAGCGGAAAGTATTGCAAACTCATTACAAGCCCCTGCTATTTCTTTAGTTCCAACAATTCAAGGAATCATTGATGAATTAAAAGATTCTGGTTTAAAAATTGTGCAAATGACTGGTTCTGGTTCAGCGGTTTTTGCACTCAGTACTGATAAGAAATTGCTTAAGAAGGTACTTAAAAAACTCGAAAACAAATACCAGGTTGAATTAGCCAAGGTATTAAAATAAAAACTTATAATTTTACATCTTTATAATGGAGGTCTTTTATGGACAAATATGTAGTCGTCTTAGCGGCTGGTAAGGGCACAGGAATGAATTCCCGTGATCCTGAACACTCAAAGGTTTCTTATCCAATTTTAGGAAAACCAATTATTAATTACGTTATTGATGCGGTCAAACCACTTGATCCAAAACAAATTGTTACTGTTGTTGGCTTTGGTGGTGAATTAACCAAATCATTAGTGGAAAAAGAATCTGATGTCGTTTGGCAAAAGAGATTATTAGGTACAGGTCACGCTGTTTTACAAGCGAAACCATTCTTAGAAGGCAAACCAGGTCAAACATTAGTTATCTATGGTGACACACCATTAGTAGAAACTGAAACGTTACGTCAAATCTTCCATATTCATGAAAAGAATAGATATGATATGACAGTTGTTTCCGCGATTTTAGATAATCCAAAAGGTTATGGTCGTATCTTAAGAGAAGATAAGAGTAATAGAATCTTAGCAATTAGAGAAGAAAGCGATTGCACATTCTCTGAATATGAAATTAACGAAGTTAACACTGGTATCTGTATCATTGATAATGAATTATTGTTCAAATACATTGAAAGATTATCAGTTGATAACAATAGACACTTATTCTATTTATCCGAATTAGTGCAATTATTCATCCAAGATAACTACCATGTCGGTGTTTTCGTGGCTGAAGAAATGAAAGAAGTTTATAGCATTAACAATCGTATTCAATTAGCGTATGCGACAAAGATTATGCGTAAACGTATTAACAATAGACTTATGCTCTCTGGTGTTTCCATGGATCACAGTGGTTCTACATACATCTCTCCAGATGTCACAATTGGACAAGATACCATTATTCGTCCAAACACAACCATCCTTGGTAAATCAGTTATTGGCGAAGCTTGTATCATCGGTCCAAACGTCGTTTTAAAGGATGTTGAAGTCGGTAATGAAGCACAAATTACATTCGCTGATTTAGAGAACGTTAAGGTCGAAAAGTCCGCAAAAGTCGGTCCTTTTGTGGTAAAACACGGTAATTAATATGCAAATTGTTGAATGCTTTGGTAAGAACGTTTTTGTTGGTGAAAAGATGGTCGGTTATATCGACCGCGAAGGTATTTTCATCAACCGTCAAAAGTTTGCTGAAGTGACTCCAGATGGGGAAATTATCTTAAATAAACAAAAGGTGGGATATGTTGATGATGACGGCTATATCATCATTAAAGGTAAAGAAGCCGGTTATATTGACACTAATAACAATTTTGTTTTTTACGATATTAAATTTTAAGGTGAGATTATGATTGCGATAGGTATTGATATTGGTGGTATGTCCATTAAAGGTGCGGCGGTTGATTCGAACGGCCGTGTCTATGATAAATTTTCCATGCCATTTGTGAAAGGTGAGCCAGGCGAAGATACAATTCGTAAGCTTGCGGTATTAGTTAAAGAATATATTGCTTCTCAACATCTTGAAGGCAAAATAGCCGGTATAGGCATTGGTTCTCCAGGTACATTAGATGTTGATAACGGTATTGTTAACTATGCGAATAATTTAGGATGGAATGATTTACCTGTCGCAAAGATTATGCAAGAAACATTACCATATCCAGTGCGTTTAACTAACGACGCTAACGCTGCGGCATTAGGTGAAGCTAAATTTGGTGCGGGTAAAATGTATGAAACAGTCATTATGCTCACTCTTGGTACCGGTGTCGGTGGTGGTATCATCATTAACGGCAAATTATATGAAGGTAACCAAGGTAAAGGTGGAGAACTAGGACATGTCGTTGTCCAAGTCGATGGTGAACCATGTTCTTGTGGTAGAAAAGGCTGTTTTGAAGCTTATTCTTCTGCGACCGCTTTAATTAGAGAAACTAAAAAAGCTATGCTTAAAAATAAACGCTCATTGATGTGGAAGATTTCTCCTGAAATTGAACTCGTGGGTGGTAAGGTAGTCTTCGAAGGTGCCGCTCAAGGCGATAAAAGTGCCATCGAAGTGCTCAACAATTATGTTAAATATCTAGGTGAAGGTATTTTAAATTACTGCAATATCTTTAGACCAAATGTCATAGTCCTCTCTGGAGGAATTGCTAACGCTGGAAAGCCATTATTTGATCCATTAAATCAATATTTGAAAGAACGTGATTATGGATATAAACGCACTCCAGAAGTTAAAGTTGTTCCTGCGGAATTAGGATATGACTCAGGTAAGATTGGTGCTGCAGCATTATTTTTCAAATAAATAAAGGAGATTTACATTTATGCAATTAGTAATTATGGCCGCTGGTATGGGCAGTCGCTTTGGTGGCCTCAAACAAATGGAACCAATGGATGATTATAATAACTTCTTATTAGATTATTCCATTTATGACGCAAAGCGTGCTGGTTTCTCTAGTGTCGTCTTCATCATTAAAAAAGATTTCTATGAAGCTTTTAGAGACACCATTGGTAAAAGAGCGGAAAAAATCATCAAAGTGGAATACGCTTTCCAAGATTTAAATGACTTGCCAGAAGGTTTCAAATGTCCAGAAGGTAGAGAAAAACCATGGGGTACTGCACACGCAATTTACGCGGCACGTGACTTAATTAAGGAAGATTTTATCGTTATCAATGGTGATGATTTCTATGGTAGAGAAACATATGAAGTCGCTTATAAATACCTCACATCTTTACCAAAAGATAGCAAAGGTAAATATGCGATTGTTGCTTTCCAAGCTAAGAACACAATGACTGAAAATGGTGCGGTTAAAAGAGGTGTTGCCTTCGAAGATAAGAATGGTTATTTAGAAAAATTAATCGAATCAAGCATCTACGCTAAAGGTAATAAAGTTGTTTGTGAACCATTGGATGGTCAACCAGCATTCGAAACAGAACCAGAACAATTAGTGTCCATGAATTTATTCTGCTTCAATAAAGATCTCATCCCAGCGTTAGGTGAAAAATTCCCAATTTGGTTAAAAGATAATATCAATGTTCCAAAGTCTGAATTCTTAATCCCAACAGTGGTGGATGAACTCGTTCACGAAAATAAAGCTACAGTCCGCTTATTATCCACTCCGTCAGTGTGGTTTGGTGTCACTTATAAAGAAGATAAACCAGGCGTTGTCAAAGCTTTAAAAGCCCTCGTTGATAAAGGTGAATATAAAGAAGGCCTCTATTAATTTAAAAAAATAATACTTTTTACTTGTAAAAAGGTTCCTTAGATAACTATGATTATCTAGTAAGGAATCTTTTTTATTTTAAGGTTCTAGACAATAGTCGATTTCGTTCAACCGAATTGGAGGAAGAAATGAAAACACTAATCGTCTTATCTGCTATGCCAGGAAGTGGCAAATCCACTTGGGCTAAGCAGTACCAAGCTGAGCATTCTCATACTCTTATTGTCTCTAGCGATGCGATTCGTTATGAACTCACAGGCCAGAGTCAGGATTTTTCTAGACAAAAAGAAGTATGGGAACTTTTTTCTTTAAGGATACATGAATACGCTCAAAAGTACGATGACGTCACAGTCATTCTCGATGCATTAAATGACCTCAATTGTTTAAGGGAAAAATATGTTAAAGAGAATCCTGAATTTGACCAATATGTGTTAGTTTTACTTCCTCGTACCGTTGAACAAATTCGTCACTATAACAAGGAAAGAAACTTTTCACAAGTTGTTCCAGACGAACAATTAGAATTGTTAATCCAAAAGTGGGAAGAACCCACCGAAGATATCAAAGCGTTATTTGATAAAGTTATTGAAGTTCATTGGTAAGGAGTCAAATTTATGAGCGGAAATGTCAGAGATCCAAAGATGCAACGTATTAACAATCGAGAATTAGCTAATGCGTTCATCGAAGAACAAATTAAAGAAATTAGAGCACAAGTTGGCGATAAGAAAGTCTTATTAGCCCTCTCTGGTGGTGTTGATTCATCAGTGTGTGCAGCGTTATTAATCAAAGCGATTGGTAACAACTTAACATGTGTTCACGTCAATCATGGTTTATTAAGAAAAGGTGAACCAGAACAAGTTATTAAAGTGTTTAAAGAACAATTAGGCGCTAACTTGATCTATGTTGACGCTGTTGATGAATTCTTAGATGCCTTAGCGGGTGTTGAAGATCCAGAACAAAAAAGAAAGATTATCGGTAAAATCTTTATCGATGTCTTCAAAAGAGAAGCACAAAAACTTAATGGTATCTCTTTCTTAGGACAAGGTACTATTTATCCTGACATTTTAGAATCCAAAGGTCTAAAAGCTCACCACAATGTTGGTGGTTTACCAGCGGAACTCGGTTTCGAACTCGTTGAGCCAGTTAAATTACTATATAAAGATGAAGTTAGACAAGTTGGTGAAGCATTAGGTTTACCACGTAATATGGTCTATCGTCAACCATTCCCAGGCCCAGGTTTAGGCGTGAGATGCGTTGGTGCTATCACTCGTGATAGATTAGAAGCTGTTAGAGAAAGCGACGCTATCTTAAGAGAAGAATTCGCTAATGCGGGTTTAGATCAAAAAGTCTGGCAATATTTCACCATCGTCCCACCAGTTAAATCCACTGGTATTAAAGACGGCAAAAGAACATTTGAATGGCCAGTAGTTATCCGTGCGATTAACTCAGTTGACGCTGTTACAGCCACAATTGAAGAAATCCCATATTCTTTACTTAATAAAATTAGAGATAGAATTTTAAGTGAAGTTAAAGGCGTAAATCGTGTATTATATGATTTAAGTAATAAACCATGTGCCACAATTGAATGGGAATAATTGTATAATTATATTTATCCATTCTTTGACACTAAGGGAGGAAGCAGTATGAGAAAAGATCGTGAAATCGTTTTATCAGAAGAAGAAATTCAAGCTATTTGTAAAGATTTTGGTAAAAAACTTACAGAAGAATTAAAAGACGAAGAAAGAACACCTTTGTTTTTAGGTGTGATGAAAGGCGCTTTAAATTTCATGTTTGACTTAATCAAACGTGTTGAAAGACCAATCTACACTGATTTCATTCAAATCTCTTCCTACGCTGGTGTACAATCAACTGGCAAAATTAATCTTAAAAAAGACTTCGATATGGATATTAAAGACCGTACCGTTGTTGTCGTAGAAGATGTTGTTGATACTGGCATTTCTATGAAATATCTTATTGATCATTTAAATGAACATTATCAACCAAAGAGAATTATTATCTGCTGTATGTTTGATAAAGTCTACGCTAGATGTGAAGACATCAAGATTGATTATGCTGGTAAAAAATTACAAGAAAACTGCTTCTTGGTGGGCTATGGCTTAGACTATAACGAATTAGAAAGAAACGTTCCTTATGTTTACATTGCCAAACCAGAAGACATTGATAAATGGAATGAGGAGATACAAAAATAATGAAATTGTTAGAACAACGTATTGCCAAAGATGGTATCGTCATCAATAATGATATCCTCAAAGTTGATTCGTTTCTAAATCATAAAATTGATGTTGCCCTGACTAGAGCGTTAGCTAAAGAAATCGCTGAAGAATTTAAAAATTATAAGATAGATAAGATATTTACCATTGAGACAAGTGGTATCCCTCTTGCCTTTGCGGTAGCGGAAGAAGTAGGTAACGTCCCGCTTGTTTTCGCTAAAAAGAGCAAATCATTAACAGTTGGTGATGATGTCTTCAAAGTGGAAGTTAAATCATTCACACGTAAAACATGTTCCACAGTTACTGTTGGTGATAAATACCTTCTTAAAGGTGAAAATGTCTTAATTATCGATGACTTCTTAGCGGAAGGTAACGCTTCTATTGGTTTGGTTGATTTATGCCATCAAGCTGGCGCTAATCCTATTGGCGTTGCAGTGGCAATTGAAAAAGGCTTCCAACCTGGTAGAGGCAAATTAGAAGCTATGGGACTTAAAGTCTATAGCTGCGCTGATGTAAAGGCGTTTAAAGATAACAAACCAGTTTTTGAATTATGAAATATTTAAAAGTACTTCTATTTGGTATATTTGCAGGCTTAGCCATTGGTCTAGGATCTTTTGCTTTTACCATTGTTAGTGCTTATTTAACTTCTAAAGAAGGTGTGATGTTCGCATCTATGCTATTCTCTATTGGTTTAATCCTAGTTTGTGTATTAGGACTTCAACTTTATACTGGTAAAATTGGTGTCGTATTTGATAACCGTGAAAAATTAGCGGAGAACGCGATTAATTTACCAATCATGTTAGTGGGTAATGCAATCGGGGCTTTCGCTCTTGGCATCTTATGTCACTTTATATTCAAGAACGTCCCTGATATTGCTACACGTATCGAAGCTATTTCAGTAGCGAAAACAGCATCTAAATTTGTGTTCTTAGAAGGTATCTTCTGTGGTGCATTAGTGTATATCGCTGTTTATTGTATTATTGTCGCGGTAACACTATTTGTTTATTGTGGTTTCCAACACTGTATCGCTAACATGTTTTATTTCGGTATGGCATTCAACTGGAATATCGATATGTTATGGAATCTATTATTAGTTATTCTTACTAATAGTATCGGTGCGCTTTTAGTGAGATGTATCGTACATTTAACCGCAATTATCACCGCTAAAAAAGAAAACTAAATTATTAGATGAAATCTTGAAAAACCTGATTTAATTGAATAATTCGGATACTTAAAAAGCCACATGTTGATTCACTCACACAGTGGCTTTTTGATGCATTAATAATATTTATAAGATTAATTAAGATGTGGACTATCCCCAGCATAAAAATCTAAGTGGAATGATGCTGTTGAAAAATATGGATTTACAATAACGGCAAATGATTTATCTGGTGCAAAGTAAGCTGTACCATAACCATTCCAAATAGTTTTAGTGGTGTAGTTGTAGTCTACTAAGTCCGCAAGATATTTGTTATAAGCGGTTTCCGCGACAGCAGCGCTAGAGAAATTGATTTCCACTACAACATTGCCAGGATAAGAACTTACGCCGTATGTGACCTCTTTATCTGCCACAATTGGAATAATACCTTCGCCTGTTGGAAATTCCGCTAAAATGGCGGCTAACGGGAATTTATTAGTGTCTTCTTCTGAACTCACTTGAACAACTGAGCTACTAATAACAACTGAACTACTAGATGATGAACTTGATTGAGCAATAGAACTACTACTTGTAGTGCTCTTTGATGAGCTACTCTCTTTAGAAGTAGAACTACTAACTAAAGTAGAAGATGAACTAACCGCTTGAGATGTGGTGTTATTATCACTGCTTGAAACTTGCGCTACTGAACTGGCTTGGCTTGAAATAGGTGTGCTAGTTTTATTATCACAACCCACTAAAGTACCTCCAATAATTGCAGTTAACGCTAATGCCTTAATGATATTTTTCATCTTCGTTCCTCCTTATATATTAGTTTATTTCCATAAAGCCTAATTGTATAATGCCATTTGCTAAATCAGCATCCATTACTTCGATAGCAAATGTTCTATCAGGAGCAACATAGGCATCTAAATAGCCCCATAATTTTTCATAGGTGAAATTACTATTTCCTAAAGCTTGAATATATTGTTGGCATTTTGTCGCCGCTAAATCTTTATTGGTATATGTGATAGTGATAAAAGCTTCTTCAAAATAATAATCATATGCATAACTATCCGCTTGGAAATCAAAAGATGGTAATTTGCCTTCCGCTGATGGTACATCCGCAATCAATTGTGTCATTGGGAAATTAGCGTCTCCTTGTGAAGAACCACCCAAGTTTTTGATTGTTAATGAGACACCAAATCTATTTGTTTCAACACCAACTGAATATTGATTATTTGGAGATTTATACGTATTAACATATTGATCAGATGTTGCAATATCGTATGTGAAATTAGCGGTTGATAATAATCCACAATATGCTGTAGCAACATTATCTTTATCATCGGTTTCAATTAAAACGTAAATACTACCATCATAATTCTTACCAGTAGTGATATCATTGCATACATCATCGTATGATGGTAATGGATCTGTGTATCCTTCAGCACTAAATAAAGCATTAATTTGTGTGGTTGGCCATAAGGAAACAAATGCCTGTTTAGGTGTACCTTTAACACTAATAACAAGTTGCTTACCACTTACGGATAATGTCAATGTGAAGTGTTGATTAGGTGATGTAAAGGTATAATCACTCTTTTCATAACCAAGGGTAACTAAACTAGCAGAGTAGTTGTTTCTTCCTTTCGTAGCGTTACTAGAAGAAGAATAAGTACAAGTAATCTTTATTTCAGTTTCTGAAATGATGGAATAAGAGTAACTTGAAGCATCGCTAACTGTAGGTACTTCATCCGTTCCATTAAAATAATCGCTAATAAGGGAAGAAGGGAAAACACCTAATGAACCTCTAGAAAAAGCGATGGTAATAGAACCACTTTCCGCACTATAAACTTCGATAATGATTTCACTACTTGGGCATGTATAGTTATTAGATGATTCGTTATAAACATAGCCACCATTTGTTAAATCGTTAACATAAGATGCAATCGCGGCTTCTTCGGTTCCTTTTGTAACTTTAACCATGACTGCAACACCAAACATATCGTTTAAAACGACAAAACCATTATTATTACCAGTGAATGCAGGAATAGTACCAACATAGTAACCAAGTGCTTCGTTAAGTTGTTCTAATGGCCATTCAGTTGATGGAATAGCGTCTAATTTAAAATAGATAGTAACAACAATAGCATTTTCTTTACTATTGAATTCAAATTCGATTCTAGCAATACCATGGTCAGGAATTAATAAAGTAGCTTGATATAAGTTACCGTCTTGGCTAACTTCCCAACCAGCATTAGTTAAAATAGTGACATATTGTGATACGTCTGATGCTTTTGGACCATATATCTTCATGAAAGCATGAATTACTTCAAGAGCACCATAAGCGTAAGCACTTTCGTTTAAATCAGATTCAATAAAGACATATTCGGCATTATCTAAATTGAATGCAGGAATATCAACAACATAGCCGTTATATTTGTTATAGAAAGCTTCAACGACTGCTTTGTTCCAGAAATTAACTGGACCAAAATAAATATCTAAACTCTTTTCTTGAGTGTTATATAAATATTTAACAGCGTATAAGCCATCTGGAGAGATAGCAGTTTTAAATCCATTAGCATCGACACCTTCTAATACATTCCAATTAGCGGTAGTTAATGCCACTGTATATGTAGCGGTACCATCGGTATTTGTATAAGCATAAATTGCTGCATTTCTTTCTGAAATTTCATAATAATCAGCATCAAATGATGGTGGAACAATAGTTGAACCAAAGCCAAGAGACGCTAATTCTTCAGCGAAGAATGTTGGGAATTCATAATAATATGGATCATAAGCTTCAAGATATAAAGATTTATTGTCTAATGTGAAACTGGCTCTAACAAATCTATTACCATCAGCGGTTTCCACTGATTTTTCATAGACATGTGCGCTGCTATTCACTTTCTTATAGCCATCGCTAATATATGCATTACCATATGCTGTTAATTCATCAGCGGTGAATTCTCCACCTTTAATAACAACACATTTAGTTTCTTGATCATAACCAACAACAGATTCTTCTTTGCCAGTGAATGGTAAAACAACACCATGTAAGTTATCTGACATAATCTTTGCTTCATCTGTTGTCCAATTTTTCTTAGATGGTGTATTAACGGTAATTTGATATTTTGAAGTTAAATTTTTAGCGGTAACAGTGACATCAAATGTACCAATTTCGTTTAATACATCACCATTATTAATACTAGTGGTGAAATCTGGTTTGGAATCAACAGTGCCATCTGTATAAGTGACACTAACACTTAAACCAGAAGTACTAAATTGTTCTCCTTGTTCATAAACGAGTTTGGCTTTAGAAGTATCAACATTAAGTGCTTTAGGAGCTTTAACAAATATTTCAAAAACAGCGTTAAATCGTTTATAAGTGACTGCCACTCCTTGTGCACCGTAATCATTCAATGTTGTTCCATTAACGGGATAGGTGCTGTAATCAGTAACAACTTCAGTTGTGCCGTCATCATATACTGCGGTAACCTCTAAACCAGATAAATCTAATTCATCGCCAGTGGTGTAATATTTTTTAACTTTATCAGTGTTTATTGTAATTTCCGTTAATTCGTTGGCGACTGTAACACTAAAATAAGCGTTAAATCTTTCATAAGAAACAATAATGTTATAAACACCGCTTGAAATTAAATAATCTCCATTACGGATGCTAGTGGTGTAGTTATTCACTTCCATGCTTGTGCCATCGCTATAATTTGCAGTTACTACTAAACCAGTCAAGTCTAATGGTTCAGCATACTTGTATTCTTTTTTAACATTATTAGTATTAAGTGTGATGCCTATAATTGTAGGGGCAACTGAACTAATAATAGAACTAGTACTGCTACTAGTTAAACTATGATATGAATCGCTTGCTTGGGGGGCGGAGCTACTAGAACTAATGCTTGAAAGAGGTGATGATGAACTATCTTGGCTTACTGGTTTGCTACTTTTATCGTCGCATCCCACTAAAGCGCCAACAGTCATCGCGCCAAGTACTAATAGTTTGATGATATTTTTCATACTCTTTTCCTTTCTTGTTTAAAGTATGACTAAAATATATTTATTTTATTTAGTTAAATCAATAAAAAAGACAACATATTGCATAATATATTGTCTAATTTAAGCTATCTATCTTCTCTAAAATACGTCACGCCCAGCGCTGCCGGTGGCTGCGTATTCTTCTTATTAAAGACACTTGTAAGAATCAAAACAATAATTGTAAAGACATATGGTAAGAGCATGAACATTTGCTGTTGAGCGGAAGTTAATGGTAAATAGAATCTAATTTGTTGAAGGGCACCAAAAACAAATGAGGCACCGATACAAATGCTTGGTTTCCACATTGAGAAAATAACAAGCGATAACGCTAACCAACCAAAGGCATCTACACCATCTTTAGCGTTGAAATAACCTTTTAACACATCTAATTCATAGGCCATGCCACCTAAGCCAGAAATAGCCGCGCCAATAATAGTGGCGATATAACGATATCTATCAACATTGATGCCAGCAGCGTCCGCCGCGGCAGGATTTTCACCACACGCTCTTAAGTTAAGACCAATCTTAGTTCTAGATAAGAATATCGCGGCTAAAACGGCAATAATAATTGCTAAATATGTAAAGAATGAATGAGATAAGAAGACGTTACCAAAGAAGTCTGCATCCGCCCATTTAACGTCAAATAATGATTGAATAGCTAAACCAGCATCGTTAATGCGTGTTGTTTTAATTAAACCGATGAAGTAGCAAGATAAACCAACACCAAATGTTGTTAAAGTTAAACCAGTAACGTTGTGGTTACATTTAAGTGTGACGGTAAAGAAAGCGAATATTAAACCACCTAACGCGGCAAATATCATTGAGAAGACAATTGGAATTAAGATTACTAAGAAACCATTTAATTCCGCAGCTTTAATGATATCGAAATAAATTCTTAAACCAAGAATACCGCCTAAAGCACCCATGCACATAATACCTGGGGTACCCATATTAAGGTGACCACTCTTTTCAGTAATTGTTTCACCAGTACTACCAAAGATAAATACAGTAGCAGCTTTAATTGCTCTAGTTAGGAAAGCAACAAATAGTGTCCAAGTCATTATTTACTACCTCCATTTCTAGCCACTTCTTTTTTATAAATCTTAGCTAAAACTCTTTTAGTGGCCTTTGTTTTCTTATTTACATAATTTTTCCATTTAAGTGATAATTCCATCTCTTTAATTATTGCTTTTGCTTCTTTAAGTTCATCACCACTTAAATTCTTTTCTTTTAATGCTTTTTTACGTTCATTAATAATATTTTTATTAACTTCTTCATCGCTTGGCGCTTTTAAAATGACTAAAACATCTAAATAAGTATCAAAATCATTTTGATCCATATATATAGAGTTAGATTTAACATAGTTCTTACACTTTATGATATTTTCACGGAAAACATTAACTTCGTTAGAACCATACATGAAGTTGTTATATTTTGTTTTAACATTTTCCACGAACACTTTAAGCTTGGAATCTTCTTCGATTAAGAAATGATAGCTAACGAAGAATTCGGTAGCGATAACGATTAAGAAGAACATACCAGTAACAATCGCGGAGAATTCTGTTTTACTAATCGCTGCATAACTAGCGGCTTTTGTGCTACCACGTTGGAAGAACGCTACTAGGAAGCCATACATAATCATTTGTCCTGGTTGGAATTGACCTAACCAGGCAATTAAAACACCAGTAAAGCCACGGCCATCCGCTAAAGTGGCGGTTAAGGAGTGGTGGTGACCGGCGACTAATAAGAAACCAACAAGGCCACTTAAAGCGCCGCTTAAGACCATTGTTCTAATAATGACTTTCTTAACGTTGATACCAACATATCTAGCGGTATTAACGGAAGCACCAACAACACTTAACTCGTAGCCGTGTTTGGTCTTTTTAAGATAAACAATCATTAAAGCCACAACGACAACGATGATAATAATACTGAATAAATATTTAATACCGAAGATCTTTGGAAGACCACCATAATTCAAATATGGGAATGATTGAGAACCATTTGTAATCCATAAAGCAATACAGACAGAAATTAAAGCGGTAGCAACATAATTCATCATTAAGGTGAATAATGTTTCATTAGTGTTAAAGAACGCTTTAAATATTGCTGGAATAACCGCCCAAATGATACCCGCTAAAATGGAAGCGAATAAACAAAGGAAGATAACCAAAGCATCATTCTTACCATCCGCCATGAAATATGTGATACCAGCGGTAACTAAGCAAGCAATTGATATTTGACCTTCAGCGCCGATATTCCAGAACTTCATCTTAAATGCAGGCGCTAAAGCAAATGCTACTAAGATTAATAATCCAGCGGTTTCAATGAAATCGAATATTTCCTTTGGATCTCTTGGATTATAAACACCAAAAGCCATATTTTGATAGAAGGAACCAAATGAACCTGGTGAGAGAATATTACATAAGATACCCGCTAATAAGAAGGCAACTAAAAAGCCAATGCCTTTAATAATCCAATATTGTTTCTTGGGCATATCAAGACGTTTAACAATATGGAAAGGTAACTTAAAGCGCTTCTTTTCTTGCTTCTCCATCTACATGCCCTCCTTTTGTCATTAATAAACCAATTTCTTCTTTGCTTACTTCTCTTGGATCAACGATGCCAGAAACACGGCCTTGAGATAAGACAAGAATCTTATCGCATAACGCCATTAAAACATCGAGGTCTTCACCAACGAATAATACCGCGGTGCCTTTTTCCTTTTGAGCGTTGAGCAAATCATAAATCAAATATGATGAGTTAATATCTAAGCCTCTTACTGGATAAGCAGCCATAAAGACTTTTGGTGAAGAAGATATTTCTCTTCCAACAAGAACTTTTTGGACGTTACCACCAGAAAGCTTACTAACTTGTGTATGAATACTTGGGGTAACAACCGCTAATTCATCAACGATTTCTCTAGCGAGTTTTTCTGGTTTTTCTCTATGAAAGAAAATACCTTTACCTTTTCTATAACTTCTAAGCATCATGTTATCAACTAAGTCCATAGACGCAACAAGGCCCATACCTAATCTATCTTCAGGAACGAAGCTTAACTTAATACCTAAATCTCTAATTTCAAGAGGTGTTTTATGTTTTAAATCGATGATTTCATCCTCATAGAAGATAACTTCTTCGTTATTAACCATTTCCACAATCTTATTATCTTTAACGTTGCTTAAATCAAGTCTATTGCCTTCTTTATCGTGGAAGAAACCTTCCTTAGACATACGTTTAATCTTTTTAATGGAGTGGTGATAGAAAGTCACTGGTTTTTCTTTCTTTGGATTATGGAAGATGATATCACCAGCTTTGTAATATCTTAGGCCAGCGATAGCATCTAATAATTCTTTTTGACCAGAACCAGAAATACCTGCAACACCTAAGATTTCACCACTTCTTAAAACAAATGAGACATTATCTAAAGCAGTAGTGCCATCAATATTAGTGACGGTAATGTTATTAACATATAAACGATTTTCAGCGTTCTTTGGTTCGCTGCGTTTAATTTGTAAGTCAATCTTACGACCCACCATCATGTTAGTGAGTTCTTTTTCGTTTGTGTCTTTAGTGTCGACTGTACCAATGTATTCACCTTTACGTAAAACCGCTACCTTGTCGCTTATTTCCATAACTTCATTTAATTTATGGGTAATAATGATAATGGTCTTACCAAGCTTACGCATATTACGTAAAACATTAAATAATTGCTTTGTTTCTTGTGGTGTTAAAACCGCAGTTGGTTCATCAAGGATAAGAATATCCACACCACGATATAATGCTTTAACGATTTCAAGAGTTTGCTTTTGAGAAACACTCATATCATAAACTCTTTGGTTTGGATTAACGTTAAAACCATATCTATCACTAATAGAAGCCACTCTTTTTGCGGATTCTTTTAAGTTAAATCTTCTTGATTGTTTAATTTCGTTTTCGAGATCTTTAATTTGTTGCTTGAGATTATATTTATCAACTTCGGCTTTAGCTTTTTTAACTTCCGCTTTATCATCGATATGCTTAATCGCATATGCAAATTGAGCTTTTTCTTCTTTGAAATTATCTTTTAGTTGTCTATATTTCTCTCTATCTTCTAAAGAAGATTGTTTATTTGGTTTTAATTGTTTACTTTCTTTAGCGTAATTCTCTTTAGCGGCTTTGAATTGTTCTTTAATCTTTGCTAATTGTTCAGCCTTAACAGTGGTGTAATTATTTTCCGCTTCGATTAATTTATTATCGATGTCTGGAATCTTCTCTAATTCCGTTTGTAATTCAGCAATTAATTTTTCATTCGTGGCTTTGGTTTCTTGATAAATAAGTTCATAGTCTTCTTTACTTAAACCTAAAACAACGTTTTCAGTCGCGCTGAAGACGTTAACTAGTTTGAAGTGTTGATGGATCATACCAATCTTATGTTTATAGGCATCTTTTGGTGAATTGATATCAACTTCTTCTTCGTTAATGTAAATCTTTCCTGAGTCTTGCTTATAGATGCCAACAAGAACGTTCATTAAGGAAGTTTTGCCAGAACCATTTTCCCCTAAAAGAGAATAAATAAGACCCTTTTCAATTGAAAAGGAGATATCATTGCTGGCAATTACTTTCTTACCAAACGTTTTTGTAATGTTTTCAAATCTAATAGCATCCATAAACAAACAGTTGAATAAATAAAGTGACTCGCTGGACACTTAAGCCAGCAAGTCACTTAAAAGTTATTTTAATTAGAACTTTTCGTTCTTGAGAGAGATACCATCAATCTTAACGTTGAAGTATGGAGCAGAGGCATCAGCGCTTTCATTGAAGAAGGAAACGCCATCTTTTGTAACGATAGCTTCTGTTTCACCTTGGAAGTCACCATCGGTGTCAGCTTTATAAGTTGTTAAAGCTTTACCTTCGACAGTGAATGTGGAGCAATCAAAGACTTTAGCAGCAGCTTTTTCTTTAACTTGTTTTTCAACAGCTTCGAATTTGGCTTTGTAATCCGCTAATTTTGTAGCGTCTTTGGTGAGGTTATCCCAGTTAACATTGTATTCAACAGAACCGGAAGCAACTGTACCTGTCCAGTTAGCGTTGACTTCGTTTTCGATGTCTTTGCCTTCGTAAACAGCGTTAACAACGGCTTTGTAATATGGAGCCCAGTTAATACGGGAATAAGCTAAGTATGTCTTTGGACATTCAGCTTTTGTTTCAACGTTATAGGTAACGTTTGGAACGTTGGCTTTTTCACAGGTACCTGGAGCACCCATGGAGTCAGCGTGTTGAGAAATGAGGACGGCACCGTCTTTGATTAAAGCATCAGCAGCGGAACCTTCACCTTCTGGATCATACCAAGAACCAGTGAAGGAAACATCCATTGTTAATTGTTCATTTTTATAACCATAGTCACGTAAGGCGTTTCTAGCACCTAAGAACCATGATGTGTAGCCGGACATAACTTCAGCGTATGTGTAGGCACCGACATAACCAACTTTTAAAGCTTTTTGAGCATCTAAGTCAGCTTTCTTATCTTCGACTAATTTTAAACCAGCAGCATAACCAGCTAAGAATCTGCCTTGATAAATGGAAGCGAAGGCATTGTGGTAATTCTTTTGGTTGGCTGTTTTAGCGTTTGTACCTGTAGCATGGCAGAATTGAACGTCTTTGAATTCTTTAGCAGCGTTGAGCATGTGATCTTGGTGGCCAAAGCTATCAGCAAAGATGACTTTGCAGCCTTTTTCCACTAAGTCTTTAGCGGCGTCAAAGCAGGATGTATCTTCGGCAACGCCTGTTAATAAGCA
This sequence comes from uncultured Erysipelotrichaceae bacterium, assembly GCA_902777015.1. Lineage (GTDB taxonomy): Bacteria > Bacillota_I > Bacilli_A > RFN20 > CAG-826 > RUG14515. The sequence goes on from CACYSA010000030.1 coordinate 17,324, forward strand.
GTTCTTTTCGAAAATGACTTTTTTGCCTAAATCTTTAACTGCTTCATTTAAAGCGTTAATGAAGTTAGCATCGTAAGTGGAACTGCTATCGTGTAAGCAGATTAAACCAATTTTGACGGCGTTTCCGCCTTTTGCGGCGTTGTCACAACCAGCTAAACCAGCGACAGAGGCGGCGGCTAAAGCTAATAATGATACTAAACGTACTTTTTTCATTTTTGTTTTTCTCCTCCTTAAATACTTTTAAAAAATAAAAATGAGCTTCCGATAATTGGAAGCCTCTACCATAAATCAAATACGAAACACACGAACGGTTATTTCGCAAACAGATTGATTCGTAGTGCTGCATTATACGGTGCAGCGTAGAGACTTCTCTCCAATTAGAGAATTATACGAAGTCAACGATCACTCATTGACGCCATTATTATGGTTTATAAAAAGTTAAAAGTAAACACTCAAAAATAAGTTTTTTTAACAAAAAGTCGCACGTATTTAATATATTAAAGATATACGCACGACACTATTTGACTGATATGGGAAAGTGTAACTAGTAAGCTTCAACAGGAACGATAGAAATTACTGGATATTTTTTGAGCACTTCACGACCCTTGAGTGGAGTTAATTCGATGAAGAACATAACTCCGGCAACTGAAGCGCCGCTTCTTTCAACGAGTTCACATAACGCTCTCGCGGAACCACCTGTCGCTAATAAGTCATCAACTACTAAAACTCTATCACCTGGTTTAATAGAATCTTCACTAATAACCAAAGTCGCGGTGCCATATTCTAGATTATAAGAAACGCAATAACCTGGTCTTGGTAATTTACCTGGCTTTCTAGCCATAACAACACCTTTCTTAGTTAGTAAGCCAAGTGTTGGACCAAATAAGAATCCTCTTGCTTCTGGACAAACAATCTTATCAAATTGAATGCCACTTTTATTTAATTCTTCGACCATCGCATCAAAGACCATTTGTAAATATTCTGGATCTTCAAATACTGGGACAACGTCCTTAAAAATAATGCCTGGTTTAGGAAAACCAGGAACATCCTTAATATGCTTTTCGGATAATGAAATGACTAATTCTTTTTTGGTCATAATTAGAGTACCTCGTGTTAAAAAAGACAAATTTTATTGTATATCAGCGGTGCTATTTTCTCAATGATATAGAGTGACTTTTTTAGATGTTTGATATGACAAAAATGCGATTGTGTTTTATCTAGAAAAATTTCTTAAAAAAATCTTTGCAATATTATTCGCGTATGGTAAAGTTTTAGGCAAAGGATTGCTATGGAAAGACGAAATTGCAAGTGTAAGATTCCCGCCTCTCTAGGGGGTTTCTTCCCTCAATTTTCCCTCCCATTCGCTATTCTTATCTGTTTGTAGTCACCCCTGTTGTCGGGTGATTTTTTTTGCGCGAAAGGAGAAACATTATGTCGGCAAACAAACTTATCTACAATGTAGAAGACAAGCCAAGTTGGGGCAAAACAATCGTCTTCGCATTACAACAATTATTGGCCATCATGGCCGCAACAATCGCCGTTCCAATGATCGTTGGTAACGGTATGAGTACATCAGCTGCTTTATTCGGTGCTGGTGTCGGTACAATCGTTTATTTACTTTTCACAAAATCCAAATCACCAGTCTTCCTTGGTAGTTCATTCGCTTTCTTAGGAAGTATGTTTGCAGCCTTTGGTGGTGCAGCCGGTTATGGAACATTAGGTTTCCTCGGTCTCATCATTGGTGCAATCTTCGCTGGTCTTGTTTATGTTGCTTTAGCTTTAATCTGTAAATTCGCTGGAACAAAATGGATTAGCAAGCTCATGCCTGCAGTTGTCATTGGTCCAACAGTTGCTATTATCGGTTTAAGCTTATCTGGTAACGCTGTCGCTAACGTCTTCGGTTATGGTGATGTCCCTTCATTTGTCGCTTCCGAAGGCGCAATCAACTTACACGTTGGTATGTGCATTATTGTTGGCCTTGTTACCTTATTAACAGTTATTGCTACATCAGTCTTCAGCAAACCAAAAGGTTTCTTAAGATTAATCCCATTCGTTGTTGGTATCGTCGCTGGTTACTTAGTGGCCTTAGCATTAACAGGTATCGGTTATGGTTTAGAAAATGATGCCTTAAAGATTATCGACTTCGACATCTTCAAAAATGCTGGTTGGGATAAATTCATTGGTGGCTGGTGCCCAGAATTCACATTCATCAAAGCATTTGAAACATTCAAAGATTCTAATAACTTCGCTAACTTTGGTCCATATTTAGGCACCTTAGCGGTTGCTTATGTCCCAGTTGCCTTCGTTGTCTTTGCTGAACACATCGCAGACCACAAGAACTTAAGCACAATTATTGATAGAGATTTACTTGAAGAACCAGGTTTACATAGAACCCTCCTCGGTGATGGCGTTGGCTCAATGGCCGGTGCTTTCTTCGGTGGTGCATGTAACACAACATACGGTGAATCCGTTGGCTGTGTTGCTATCTCTGGTAACGCTTCCATTAGAACAATCTGGACAACCGCTATCATGGCAATCGTCCTCTCCTTCTTCTTACCATTCTCCACATTACTCGCTTCTATCCCAACCCCAGTTATGGGTGGTGTCTGTATTGCCTTATACGGCTTCATCGCTGTCTCTGGCTTAAAGATGATTCAAAATGTTGACCTTGGTGATAACAGAAACTTATTCGTTGTTTCCGTCATCTTAATCGCTGGTGTCGGTGGCTTCGCAATGAAGTTTGTCTTCCCAAATGCTTCCTACATTCAATTAACAGAAGTTGCTTGTGCCTTAATCCTTGGTATAATTGTTAACGTGATGGTTGGCTTTGCCAGAAAAGATAAAGAACAACCTAACGAAGAAAAATAAGTTGAGGAAGAAATGATGGCTTTTGAAAATTATCCAACAGTCCATATTCTTGACCATCCATTGATCAAGCACAAGATTACAAAGCTTAGAGACAAAACCACAAAAACAAGTGAATTCAAAATGCTTGTGAAAGAGATATCCGTTTTGGAAGGATATGAAGCATTAAGAAACGCTGAAACACAAATGGTGGAAATTGAAACACCAATTGAAAAAACAACACAACCAGTTGTTAAAAGAAAATCTCTCTGCTTCGTCCCAATTCTCCGTGCAGGATTAGGAATGGCCGATGGCATGCTTGATTTACTTCCAGGCTGTACATGTGGTCACATCGGTTTATACCGTGATGAAGTCACTAAAAAACCAGTGGAATATTACTGCAAATTACCTGCAGATATTTCCGAAAAAGATGTCTATTTAGTCGACCCAATGTTGGCGACAGGTGGCTCCGCTATTGATGCGGTTGCCCAACTCATCAAACATGGCGCTAAAAAGATTACCTTCATTTGCATCATCGCTGCTCCAGAAGGTGTGGAAGCATTTGTGAAAAAATATCCAAACATTCCACTCTACATTGGTGCTCTCGACCGCTGCTTAAATGAAAACGCTTACATTTGCCCAGGATTGGGTGACTGTGGTGACCGTACATTTGGCACAACAAATGGTACAACAGAAGATAGACCAATTATCTAATCAACTTATTGATCAGTAGAAATTCCTTTCAGTTGAAAGAGGGAAAGAAGACATGACAAATAAAGAACAAGTACTAGTATTCTCTTTAACGTCCTGTGAAGAATTAGCTTACAGGGTGTGTGAAGAGCTCGGTGTGGAAAAAGCACCATCTATCTGTAGAAGATTCGCAGATAATGAAATTTTTACCAGACCAAACGTTGACGTAAGAGGTAAAGATTGTATTGTTATTCATTCAACCTGCAACCCAGTTAACGATAGAGTGATGGAATTATTAATCTTCATTGATGCTTTAAAGCGTGGTGAAGCGAAATCCATTACTGCGATCATTCCGTATTTCGGATATGTGAGACAAGATAGAACAATTGATTTCGGCGATCCAATTAGTGCGAAACTCGTCGCTAATTGCTTAAGAGAAGCTGGATGCAATAGAGTTGTATCTGTTGATTACCATAGTGGTGCAATGCAACCATTCTTCGAAAATATGGAAGCAGTGGAATTATATTCCTCATCAGTGTTTGCCGATTATTATCGTAAACGCTTAAGAACATTAAAAGTCAAACTCGAGGACGTCGTCATAGTTTCTCCAGATAAAGGCGGTCTCGAAAGAGCAAGACATTTAAGCAAAGACTTAGGTGACTTACCAATCGCAGTGTTAAATAAATACCGTCCTGAACCAAATAAGGCCGTTATTACTAACATCAAAGGCGAACCAGTTGAAGATAAGTACTGTTTGATGATTGATGATATCATCGATACTGGTGGCACAATTATTGCCGCGAGTAAAGAACTTCTCAAAAACGAAGCTAAAGGTATCTTAATCTGCGCTTGCCATGGTATCTTTTCCAAGAACGCTCTCGCTAAATTATATAGATGTGGTATCTTAGACATCGCTATTAGTGATTCTATTCCACAAGAAGAAGATGTGGTGTCAATTGTTTCATTAGCACCAATCATTGCTAAATACATTAACGAGAACTTCTAACAAATATAAATAAGAAAACAAAAGATTGGCCTATGTGGTCAATCTTTTTTTGCTTTTAAATCTCTAAATTATTTGCTCTAATACTAAATTATTATTTTCGTCGAAAAAAGGGGCACTTGATTTTTCGGGAAATCCCTATTCGGCGTGAGCCACCCCTTTACTCACATAAAACCTCCGCTCGCATATCCGAAAAACTGCAAGTTTCATCGGTCAT
>CACYSA010000031.1 GCA_902777015.1 uncultured Erysipelotrichaceae bacterium
TGACACCAAAGGTACAAAGGTCTTTGCTCTCGGTGGTAAAGTCAATAACGTTGGTCTTGTCGAAGTTCCAATGGGCACAACATTAAGACAATTAATTTATGATATCGGTGGTGGTATCCCAGGCGGAAAGAAATTCAAAGCCATTCAAACTGGTGGTCCTTCCGGTGGTTGCTTAACCGAAAAAGACTTAGATACACCAATCGACTTCGGTAGCTTAGTCGCTGCTGGTAGTATGATGGGTTCTGGTGGTGCGATCGTCATGGACGAAGACAACTGTATGGTTGACGTCGCTAAATTCTATATGACATTTATTTGCGATGAATCATGTGGTAAATGTTCCCCATGCCGTATTGGCACAAAGAGATGCTTAGACATCTTAACAAAGATTTGTGATGGTAAAGGTGAACCTAAAGACTTAGATGACCTTAGGGAATTAGCTAATGTTATTAGAAATAACTCCTTATGTGCGTTAGGTCAAACCGCCACAAACCCAATTCTCTCCACAATTAAAGCTTTCCCAGAAGAATACGAAGCACACGTTGTTGATCACAAGTGTCCAGCTCACGTCTGTAAGAAGATGATGGAATACTACATTCAACCAAACAAATGCATCGGTTGTGGTCTCTGTATGAGAAACTGTCCAGTTGGCGCTATCGCTCCTGGTACAGAACCTGCTCACTTACCAAATGGTAATGTTAACCCAGGTAAATTTGCCCACGTCATTGATCCTAAAAAGTGTGTCAAGTGTGGTTCATGTTTAAGTGGTTGCCGTATTGGTGCAATCATCAAGAAGTAGGAGGAAATAACCATGGCATTAGTTAATATTAAAATTAATGGTCAACCTTACCAAGTTGAATCCGGTCTTACAGTTTTAGAAGCTGCAAGAAAATGTGGTTACGTCGTTCCTTCTCTTTGTGCCTTCAACCATGGCAAATGCTCATTGGCCTCCTGCCGTGTTTGCTTAGTTGAAGTCGTGGGTGCTCGTGGCTTAGTTGCTTCATGTGTCTACCCAGTTAACGAAGGTATGGAAATCATTACCAATTCCCAAAAAGCCATCGAAGCAAGACGTGCTTCTGTGGAATTAATCCTTTCCAACCACCAAAAGAACTGCTTACAATGCCCAAAACAAGGCAAATGTGAATTATTAGAAGTCGCTAATATCGTTGGTGCTCGTGACCAAAAATATATGGGTCAACAAACATCAGCCACTATCGACCAATTAGCCCCAGGCTTAATGAGAAATACCGCTAAATGTATCTTATGTGGTCGTTGTATCGAAAGATGTAAAGAAGCACATGGTATTTCCATTCTCGGTTTCGAAAACCGTGGTTTCAACGCTATCGTTGGTCCTGCTCAAAATAGAAGTTTCGCTGAAAGCCCATGCTTACAATGTGGTCAATGCGTTAACGTCTGTCCAACAGGTGCTTTATACGAAAATGAAGAAATCGCTAAAGTTGACGAAGCCTTCAGAGCCGGTAAGAAAGTTATCGTTCAAACCGCTCCAGCAGTTAGAGCCGCTATCGCTGAAGAATTCGGCGAACCAATTGGTACAACCGGCACAGGTAAAATGGTTGCCGCTTTACGTAGATTAGGTTTCTATCGTGTCTTCGATACAAACTTTGCTGCTGACTTAACAATTATGGAAGAAGCACATGAATTAATTGATAGAATTACCAAAAAGACAGCGCCACTTCCACAAATCACATCCTGTTCCCCAGGTTGGATTAACTACATGGAATACTTCTATCCAGAAGTCATCCCAAATGTCTCTACATGTAAGTCCCCACATATGATGATGGGTGCGATCATTAAATCATATTTCGCTAAACAACATGAATTAGATCCAAAGGACATCTTTGTGGTCTCCATCATGCCATGTACCGCTAAGAAATATGAAAGACAAAGAAAAGAAATGCCAGATGATGTCGATGCCGTTTTAACAACTCGTGAATTAGCGAAGATGATTAAACGTGCTGGTATCGTTTGGAACAGATTACCAGATGAAGAATTCGACAATGACTTACTCGGCGAATATAGTGGTGCTGGTGTCATCTTTGGTGTCACCGGTGGTGTTATGGAAGCCGCTTTAAGAACAGCCTATTTCTGGTTAACTGGTAAAGAATACAAAGAAATCAACTTCACCGCTGTCCGTGGCTTAGAAGGCGTTAAAGAAGCTGCTTTAAATATCAATGGTACTGAAATCAAAGTGGCAGTCACCTCTGGTATGGCTAATGCTAGAAAGTTATTAGACCAAATTAAAGATGGTACTTCTCCATATGCTTTCATCGAAGTCATGTGTTGTCCAGGTGGATGTATTAATGGTGGTGGTCAACCATTCGTTAAACCAATGTTCTTACCTAACGAAGGCGATGACATTTTAGAAACATACCGCGCTAAACGTGCTAGTGTGTTATATAGCGAAGATGAAAGACTCGTCATTCGTCAATCACACAACAACAAGGACATCCAAAAACTCTACAAAGATTATTTGGGTGAACCAGGTAGCGAACTCGCTGAAGAATTACTCCATACATCTTACGATGCTAAGAGAGAAAAATTTCCAGTAAAGAAGTAAATTAATATTTGGGGCGGGTACTTAAATACTCGCCCCTTATTGTCTCTAAAAGAGGTAAACACTTATGAACATCAAATTCTATAATTCCCTTTCTAATTCATTAGAAGATTTCCAAACTATCCAAGATAAAAAGGTTAGTATGTATGTCTGTGGTCCAACAGTATACAATTACCCGCACATTGGTAATATGCGTCCAGTCGTGGTATTTGATACTTTAAGACGCTTTTTGACTTATGTCGGCTATGACGTCACGTATGTGAGCAATTACACTGACGTTGATGACAAAATCATCAAAGCGGCAAAGCAAGAAGGTAAATCAGAAAAGGAATTAACCGATTTCTACATTAAAGAATTTGAAAAGACTGTTAAAGGTATCGGTTCTCAAGTACCAACCATTACGCCACGTGTTACCGAATATATGGATAAAATTATTGCCTATATCGATAATCTTGTTAAAATCGGTGCGGCTTATGAAAAAGATGGAGATGTTTATTTCCGTGTTGAGAATATTAAAGACTATGGCAAATTAAGTGGTATTAATGTAGATGATTTACGTGTAGGCGCACGTGTAGAAGAAAATTCACAAAAAGAAAGTCCATTAGACTTTGCTTTATGGAAAAAGACTGAAGAAGGTATTAAATGGGATTCTCCATGGGGTAAAGGTAGACCAGGTTGGCACACTGAATGCTGTGTCATGATTGATACGATTTTCCCAGGCGATCATATCGATATCCATGGTGGTGGTTATGATTTAAAATTCCCACATCATGAAAATGAAATCGCTCAAGCAGAAGCCACACATCATAGTAAAATTGCTCATTTCTGGATGCATAATGCCTTCATTAATTTCGGCAATGAAAAGATGTCTAAATCATTAGGTAATGTCGTCTTAGCCAAAGACATGATTGCCCAATATAGTGGACTTGTCACGCGTTTAGTCATCTTAAACGCCCATTATAGACAAGCTGTTAACTTTACTGAGGAAACAGTTAAAGAAGCACAACAAGAAGCTCAAAAGATGCAAATGGCTTATAAACAAGCCGCTTTGAAATTACAGAGTAATAAGATTAATATAGAAGAAGGTAAACCAACATATATTGGTAAATTCATTGAAGCTTTAGCTAATGACCTAAACACCGCTAACGCATTAGCGGAACTCTATAATGTTTTAAAAGAAATCAACCAACAAATCAGAACTAAAGAAACTGATTTCAAAGTATTAAATGATTTATTTAAGACATTAACAGATATGTTCTATGTTTTAGGTCTTGACATTACTTACGTAAAGTTCGATGATAATATCTCGCGTTTATACGAGGAATATTTACAAAGCAAAGAAAATAAAGACTTTGCTAAATCTGATGAAATCAGAAAACTTTTAACTACAAAAGGAGTCATGTAATTGAAAAATAAACCCTCATTAATTGAACAACTATTAGACGCTTTAAATATTACAGGTAGCGTTAAAACCGCGAGCAGTGTAATTATTGCATTAGGCGTGATTTTAATTTGTGGTTTTTTAATGACAAGACTCACTAAACTACTTAAATTACCAAACGTTACTGCTTATATCATTACTGGTGTTTTAATTGGTCCATCAGTGATTAACCTTATTCCTCAAGAATTTATAACAAGAACTGACTTTGTTAGTGATATCGCTTTAGCCTTTATCGCTTTTACCGCTGGACAGTTCTTTAAAATAAGCGAACTTAAAAAAGCAGGCTGGAAGGTATTGATTATCACTGTTCTTGAAGCCCTTGCCGCTTTTGTTATTGTCTTCTGTTTATGCTTCTTTGTTTTCCGCTTAAGCGTTGCCTTCTCATTAGTTTTAGGCGCCCTCAGTAGTGCGACCGCGCCAGCATCAACATTGATGACAATTAAACAAACTAAAGCTAAAGGCCATTATGTTAATACATTATTAGAAGTTGTCGCTTTAGACGATGTCGTGACATTATTGCTCTATAGTGTCGCTATTGCTATTTGTATTGGTATTTCTAAAGGTTCGGTGGGCTTTATGGAAGTTGGCTGGCCAATTATTGAAAATATCATTTGCTTAGCAATTGGCTTTGTTTTTGGCTTTATTTTAAGATTCCTAATTTCTTCGAAGAGAACAACAGATAATCGACTAATTATCGTTTTAGCTGTTTTATTATTATTCTGTGGCATATGTTCATTATTTGGCCAAAGTCCATTACTAGGTTGTATGGCTATTGGAATGGTTTACACTAATACCGCTAAGCAAGAAGAAAAATTATTTGCACAAGTCAATTATTTCATTCCACCTATTATGCTTGTTTTCTTTGTAAGAAGTGGAATGAATTTCTCATTTAGCGCTTTTACGAGCACAAGTTCAATTGCGGTTGTGCCACTTATCGTCGTAGCAATAGTTTATTTCTTTGCTCGTATTGCTGGTAAATACGGCGGGGCATATCTTGGCTGCTTGATTACTAGAGCCCCTGCGAAAACTAGAAATTTCTTAGGCCTTGCTCTTATTCCTCAAGCCGGTGTTGCTATTGGTTTAGCGGCAATGGGTGCAAGAACTTTCTCTTCTTTTGGCTTAGAAGCCGAAGCAACCGCTTTAACTACAATCATCTTAGCATCATCCATCCTTTATGAATTAATTGGTCCAGGATGCGCTAAGCTTGGCTTATATCTATCTGGTTCATATGGCAAAGAAACAATTGATCAAGTCGCTCCTGAACACATTGTTAAAGATCAGGTTGTTGCAGATGAAGGTTCATCTAAAGAAATCGACTTATTAGCCGCTCAAATCAAGCACATATCCGATGAAATTAAACCTTTACAACCAGAAGAAGTGGAAGAAAAAGCCTTTACTGAGGCTGCTGAAGAATACGAAAACGATGTCTTTATTCGTAATCATAGAGGATTTATTAATCGCAAATAGGAGGAATTATTATGCTAGAAATTTCCGCACTCGATCCATTAAACAAATTAAGCAATGGTTGGTTAGGCGAATTTAATATTTGGACAATTTTAATCCGTGTATTACTCGCCACATTAATCGGCTTTGTTCTCGGTTTAGAAAGAAGTAGAAAAAGACATACCGCTGGTTTAAGAACATTTACAATTGTTTCCTTATTCTCATGTATCGCTTCTTTATTAGATGTTTATTTCGCTGTTAATTTCAATGCGATTTTCCCAGCGGTTACAGTCGCAGTCATTTTAGGCGCCGCTATTATTTCAGGAAATACCCTCTTATATTCCTCAAAGAGTCAAATTAAAGGTTTAACAACTGCTGTCTCATTATGGTTAATGTCCATTATGGGTGCTTGCTTCGGTGCGGGTTTCTACACCGTTGGTGTTATCTCCTTTATCGTGGTATACATTTCATTAAACTTAATGCCACGCTTCGAATTATTCTTAAAGAACAGAAGCAATCACTTTGAAATTCATCTCGAACTTAAAAATAGAAATGACTTAGTAAACTTCACTGGTGTCGTTCGTAAACTTGGTTTAAGAATCGATGATATTGAAGCTAATCCTGCCTATAACAATACCGGTCTTGGTGTTTATAGTATTTCCTTAACAATTAACTCTCAAGAATTAAAAAAGTACAAGACACACACAGAAATTATTGAAGCTTTAAGCACTTTGGAATACATTAATTGTATTGAAGAAATTCATTAAGCATGAATAAAGATATCAATTTTGTCTACGGAAAAAATCCAGTTATCGAAGGTATCAACGCTAAAAAGGTGTTGAAAGTCTTTTTGATTACTAATTTTAACGACCAAAAAATTATTAATCTCATTAAAGAAAATAAGATTAACTGCGTCACTGTTTCTCCTAGCGAAATGGAAAGGATGAGTGAAGGTGGTGTCCATCAGGGGGTGGCCGCTGAACTTAAACCATACCAAACAGTATCTTTAGAAGAAATCATTTTTAAAGCGAGAAAAAAAGAAAAAAAGATTATCGTCATGCTTGATAATATTAGTGATCCTCATAATTTGGGAGCGATATTAAGAAGCGCTGATGTTTTTGAAGCATCAGGTGTCATCCTTCCAAAACACAACTCAGTATCATTAAATGCCACTGTCGCTAAAACTAGTGCAGGGGCCATTAATTATGTGCCAGTTGCCGTAGTTAACAATCTCAATCAAGCTATTAAAACATTAAAGGACGAAGGCTATTGGATTGTTGCTACAGATGGCAGCGCCACAATTTCTTATTCTTCAATCAAATACGATTTTCCAGTCGTAGTTGTGATCGGTAGTGAAGGCAAAGGCGTCTCATCTTTAGTATTAAAAAATTCAGACTACATTGTTAAGATTCCCCAATTTGGGCATGTTAACTCTTTAAACGCCTCCGTAGCCGCAGGCATTTTATTAGCGGAGGTACATAAATAAATATCTATTAAAGGAGATATAGTTTATGGCCTTCAACAAAACCGGAAACAGATTATTAGATTTACATTTACACGCTCTAGTTGCACAAGGTAATCACGAAGCTTTTTTGATGATTAAAAAACGCTACGAGAAATACGCTTGGATTTTGTGTAAAGAAACCCTTGATAAAAATCAAGGCACAGGCATCACATCAACTGAACTTGTCGCAGTATGTATGTCTAGTTTTAAGAATGTCTTAATTAAGTACGATGAACAACAAAGTGCTTTTTATGATTTTTGGTTGAATCTGACAAAGCAATCAATTTCTGATTACATTCTTAAAAATTCGTATAAAGCCAAAGCAAAAGTCTTTAATGGAATTGCTTCTTTTGACTATGAGGAGGATGAAAGGAAAATTAACCTCGAAATCATTAGAGAAGATGATGGAAGCGATATCGCTAATAAACTCTGTGAGGAATTATTAAATTACGCTAATCAACATAGTGAACAATTCACAAACAAAGAGATGGTACTAATAAAATGCTTTGCAAGAGGGTATGATCTAAATGAAATTATGGCGTTAGATTTAATGAGTCGTTCCACATTGTATGCAACCTTCAATAGCCTAAAGACTAAGGTTGCTTCATTATTTGGATTTCTTGACATTTAAAGTGATAAACAAAATGAATTTACCTTATTGGTTATTCATTTTTCCTGATGCGTGCTATAATCTTCAAGCATGAGCAAACTAGAAATCAAACATTTAAGCTTTTCATATGACGGCAGTAACAAAGTTATTGACGATATATCTTTTAGTGTGGAGAAAGGAACTTTTGTCTCTATTTTAGGACACAACGGTTCAGGAAAATCCACCTTAGCTAAACTCATCGTTGGACTACTAGATAAAAACGAAGGTGAAATTTATTTTAATGACGTCCTAGTGGATAAGAAAACAATTAGAGACTTACAAACTAAGACATCATTAATATTCCAAAATCCAGATAACCAATTCATTGGTTCGACAGTTGAAGATGACATTGCCTTTGGTTTAGAAAATAGATGTTTTCCTCACGATAAGATGCAAGAAGAAATTGAGAAATACGCCGCTAGTGTCAACATGCTTGATTATTTAAAGAAAGAACCTATTTATCTTTCGGGTGGTCAAAAACAGCGCGTCGCTTTAGCGGGTGCTCTTATTTTAAAGCCAGAAATACTTATTTTAGATGAAGCAACATCAATGCTTGATCCTAAAGGTAAGTCTACAGTGAGAAAAGTTATTGACCGCATTCATAAAGAAAACAAAGAATTAACAATCATTTCCATCACTCATGATATTGATGAAGCGATGTTAAGTGATAAAGTTTTGATTTTATCAAAAGGTAGATTAGTTAAAGAAGGTAAGCCACAAGACATCTTAAGAGACGAAGAAACTCTCGTTAGCATTAAATTAGATATGCCTTTTGTTTACCGTCTCGAAAAAGAATTAAAAGAAATTGGTATTGATTCCAAAGCGGAAAGCATTGACCAATTAGTGGAGGACATATGGGCATCAAAATAAATCATGTCTTCTACACATATCAAAAGAAAGCCACGAATGCGACATTAGCCTTAAACGATGTCTCTTTTGAAATTGAAGATAATGATTTTATTTCTATCGTTGGTGAAACCGGTAGTGGTAAATCCACTTTAGCCCAAACATTTAACGCTTTAATATTCCCTGATGAAGGTGAAGTTCAAACAGGTGATTATGTTATCTCATATAAAAACAGAAAAAGCCGTTCTTTAAAAGGACTTAGAAAACATGTTGGTTTAGTATTCCAATTCCCTGAATATCAACTATTTGAAGAGACAGTGGAAAAGGATGTTGCCTATGGCGTGAAAAACTTTGGTGTTAAAGGTGAAGAAGCGCTAAATAGAGCACATGAAGCACTTAAACAAGTTGGTTTAGATGAATCATATTATAAAAGAACGCCTTTTGATTTATCTGGTGGCGAAAAAAGAAAAGTCGCTATGGCGGGCATTCTCGCAATTAATCCAGATATCTTAGTCTTTGATGAACCTACCGCTGGATTTGATCCTCAAAGTAGCAAAGAATTAATGGAACTCATATGTGAATTCCATAAGCAAGGAAAAACCATCGTTATCATTACCCATGATATGGATTTAGTGAACACGTACACTAAAAAAGTCTTTATGATGGAGCAAGGCAAGTTAGCTTTCCAAGGAACACCAAGTGATTTATTTAGCTTTATTAAAGGCTACGATAGACTCGATACTCCATCAGTCATTAAAGTAGCTGAAAAATTAAAAGAAAAAGGTATGGATATTGATCCTACCAAGATTCATAGCAATGCCGATTTAGTAGCGGCAATTAAAAAGTGGAGGAATAAAGCATGAGCAGCATGACTTTTGGCCGTTATTCCTTCAGAGAAACATTCATCCATCACTTAGATGCGAGAAATAAGATTTTCCTCATGATTTTATTCATGGTGGGAATTTTCTTCCAATTCGAAATGTGGTCAACCGCTTTAATCATGAGTGGTCTCTACTTACTGATATTAATTGTTATCATGCTTATTTCTAGAGTTAGTCTATGGTCATTATTTAAATCATTAAGTGGCTTATGGATATTAATTATCTTTTTGATGGCAATTTATATATTTATCCCTAATAACAATTATTATTTACCAACCGCTTTTAAAGTTGGTTCTTTAGAAGTTAAATGGGATGCGTTTTGTCAATCTGGTTATATCATCATGCGTTTAATTTTAATGATTTCATTAACAATGATATTAACAAGCACGACTAAACCAATGGATATGACCTATGCTTTTGAATGGTATATGACACCATTAAAACCAATTAGATTCCCTGTTCATGAAATCGCCATGACTTTATCAATTGCTTTAAGATTTATTCCAACTTTATTAGATGAAACTGAAAGAATAATGAAAGCACAAGCAAGCCGTGGTGTAGATTTTAACCATGGTGGCGTATTTAAACGTTTTAGATCAATCATTTCCCTTATCATTCCATTATTTATTTCCGCTTTAGAAAGAAGTGAAGAACTCGCTAATGCGATGATTGTTAGAGGATATGATCCAAAAGCTAAACGCACTAGATATCGTTTATTAAAATTTTCTTGGAGAGATATTATTGCTTTCTTATTTATTGGTGCAATATTCGCTGGCATTATTGTTTTATTTGTTTTTGATAGAAAAGAACCAGTCGATATTGTTAATCTTATTTTTGGTCAAATAGGTGGTAAAGGTTTCTAATATGAAGATTTTAGGTATTTGTTCATATAGGGGCACTAATTATTATGGCTGGCAAAAACAAGTCGGCTTTATAAGCGTGCAAGAAAAAATTGAAGAAGTTCTTTCTAAAGTTTATGATTCACCAATCAATATTCAAGGCAGTGGACGCACTGACGCTGGAGTCCATGCGTTAAAGCAATATTTTCATTTTGTTAGCGATAAAGAAAAAGATTTAAAACAATTAGCCTACGCCCTTAATAAAATGCTTCCAGACGATATTAAAATCATCTCATTTAAAAAAGTTGATGACGATTTCCACGCTCGATATAACGCCATTAAAAAGATTTATGAATATCGTATTCTTTTAACAAATAAAGATCCATTTTCCTATGATTTAGCGTATATTTATCCAATGGAATTGGATGTTAATTTATTTATTGATGCGCTTAATAAATTTATTGGCACACACAATTATCAAGACTTTACTTCCAAAGAAGAAGATGAAGGCAATTTCATCCGCACTATATATGATGTCGAAGTCATAAAAGAAAAAGATTTATTAAGAATTATTTTTACAGGTAATGGCTTTATGCGTTATCAAATTAGAAACATGATTGGCGCTAGCATCAATGTCGCTAATGGTAAAGAAAATATCAGTTTTATTAATAAACATCTTGATAGTAAAAATCGAGAAATAATTGCTTATAAAGCCCCAGCATCTGGCCTTTATTTAGTGGATGTTATTTATAATCGATAATATTTATGTTCAATTTCATATGAACATGTGATAAGATTTTAACCGCAAAAAAGCAAAAGGAGTTTTAAATCATGGGTAGAGCACATGAAGTAAGAGCAAAAGCGATGGCCGCAACCGCTGCAAAAAGAAGCGCCCTCTTTATGAGAGCTAGTAAAGAAATTTATATGGCGGCAAAGAATGGTGTTCCTGACCCTGAAATGAACTTAGCACTCCGTTCTGCAATTGAAAAATGGAGAGGCCAAAACGTTACTAAAGACGTTATTGATAGAGCCATTCAAAAAGCTAAAGGCGGCGAAGCCGAAAGCTATTCCGAAGGTCGTTATGAAGCCTTTGGTCCAGGCAATTCCCTCTTTATCATCGATACATTAACCGATAATTCAAACCGTGCGTTTATCGAAGTTAGAACCGCTATCACCAAAAAAGGTGGCCACTTAGGTTCAACAATCTTCAATTTCACACAAACAGGTTTATTCGTTTTCAACGGTACCAATAGAGATGAAGTTGAAGAAAACTTAATTCTCTCTGATGTCGATGTTCGTGAAGTCACAGCAGAAGATGGAAAGATCGAAGTCCTTGTTGAACCAGCAGCCTTCGCTCAAGCTAGAGAAGTTTTAGGTGGTATGGGTATCTCCGAATTCGATGTTGCGGAAATAACCTTCTTAGCCAATGATCCAATCGAGATTACTGATCCAGAAGAAAGACGCAAATTTGATGAATTATGTGATATGTTAGACGACTTACAAGATGTCCAAAACGTTTATCACAACGTAAAGTAATTATTAACCTATAATTTCATTTATAGAATAACGATAGTTTGATGGCTATCGTTTTTTCTTTTGTTTTTTTGGACAAAATTGGCTTTTGCCTCCTACTTAAACATATAGGAGGATTTTATGAAAAGAAAGAAACTGTACCGCTTCTACAAGAATAAAAGAACAAGGTTTCATCCTAGTCTGCAAATAGAGTCTAATGATAAAAGATGGAAGAATATGGAATTAACTTCAAGCCCAACAACTTCTGGCCGTTACATCAAACTCAAACACAACCCTAATGGAAGTGACAAACAGGCGTACATTAGAAAATATCTTAGAAATGATTCCATCAAAACTCGTGGCGAGTTACTTGCTAAATATCATTTGTCAGAAGATGATCTCAAGGAGATTGAACTATTTATTAGAAACAACAAAAAAAGTTAGTGCAAAGCCTACTATAATTGGGCTTTATCGGCAAGGCCGCGAGCAACTAACAAAAATATTAAAACATAGATTTTTTTGCCTTTCAACCACAATGCGAAACTTATTTCATAAATTATCAATTGACATCTCACGCGTAAACACGTATGATTTTTATCGGCACAAAAGCTAAATTAGCGAAGTCCCCGGTAAGGTCAAAGTTAGTTTGGTAAAGGAGGATTTAAAGTTATGCAACGTCAAAC
>CACYSA010000032.1 GCA_902777015.1 uncultured Erysipelotrichaceae bacterium
ATGAAAAGAATTAAGCTCACAGGCACAGGCAAAGTCGTCAGACATCACGCCTATGTTTCACATTTAGCCCCACACAAAACCACAAAACAAAAGAGACACTTAATGAAGTCCGCAGTCTTGCACAAGACCGACTACAAGAGAATTAAGTTTCTCATCGTTAAATAAGGAGGACACTAGAATATGGCAAGAGTTAAAGGTGGCACAGTCACACACGCCCGTCGTAAAAGAGTATTAAAAAGAGCCTCTGGTTATTTCGGTAGCAAACACTTATTATTCAAAACTGCGAAAGAACAAGTCATGCACAGCTTACGCTATGCATACATCTCCCGTAGAGACAGAAAAAGAGATTTCCGTAAATTATGGATCAGACGTATCAACGCTGCCAAATTCATGTTTGGTTTAAAACAAGCTAACATCAACATCAACCGTAAGATGTTATCTGAATTAGCCATCAATGATCCAAAGGCTTTCGCTGATTTAGTGAAAACCGCTAAAAAGGCTTAATAAGTTTTAAGAAAGAAAAAGACCGAGAAAAAATTCTCGGTTTTTTCATGCTTATTATCTTTGTTGTGTGAGCATATAGATTTCGTTTTCAAAATCTAATGACCAATCATAACTTGATAAGAATGATTCATCAGCAATCTTCTTCTTACCTTCTAAGAAATCATAATAATCGCATTTGATATTGCTCTTATCTAACACTAATAAGGCTCTTTGGAAATCAACACAGTTGAATGAGATATCTTCTAAAACACTTCTCAGTCTCCATACCGCATCACGGTACAAGATTTTAGCCTTATCAACGTCTTTATCTGGCCAAAGATATGTAATTGCTTGGCTCATCGTTAAACTCTTGCCGTTTAAGGCTAAAAGCAAGGCAAATAGTTCTTTTGATTTAGAAGATGTGAACTGGACAATATGATTATTAATAAAACAATCAAATGAACCAAACATCTTTGCGGTTAAGACTGGTTTCTTTTTACTAATGATTCGTAAAGCCTTCTCGATAGAATCGGTAGAAAACGGCTTATAAATGATGTCTATGACGTTATTAGCGATCTCTTCGGGTAATTGCTCCATTTTAACATTTGTGCCCGTCACAAAGACGATTTTGATGGAGCGATCTATTTGAACAAGTTTTCTAGCAAGTTCAATGCCATTTATATTAGGCATATTAACATCTAAAAAAGCACCAGAAAGTTCGTTCTTTTTCGCAAAGTCGATAATCGCGGCTTTATCATCTTTAAAGAAACGGTATTCTAAATCAATATCAACGATTTGACTTAAGAATAACTGCAATGCTTTTATTTCATCATCGACGATTATTATGCGCATATTATCTACCTGCCTTTGGAATGCTAATTTCTATTGAGGTGCCTTTGTTTGGTCTGCTCACCACTCTTGTGGTGGCTCTTAATAAGAATTCAAATCTAGATAAGGCATTTTTAATACCTTGAGAATTGCTTTTAGCGAGTTCTTCTTTAGAGAAGCCCACACCATTGTCTGATACTTTAATGATGTAATGATTATCAGTTTCTGATGTTGATAATTCAATATAGCCGTCTTCCTTACCTTGAATACGGGAATATTTAATGGCGTTTTCAATAAATGGTTCGATAGAAAGAATAGGCACCATAAAATCATAAGCATCAATATTAAAGACCATATTTAATGGTTCGTTATTTTGCATATTAGCGAGTTCAACGAAGCATTCGACGTTTTTTAATTCTTCTTCAATGGGGATTAATAATTTACCACCTTTAACATCGACATTGGCTCTAATGTGTTTAGATAATAAATCAATTGCCCTATCACCTTTTTCTCTATCTGTTAAATAGATACTTTTAATTAACACTAAGGAATTAAAGATGAAATGTGGATTAATTTGTTCCATTAGGATTGTGGATTGTAATTCTTTAATTCTTCTTTCATATTCTTGAGAAGCATATGTTTTCTTAAACATTCTGACAATTTGATCAGCGTAAATCATTAAGAATAAAGTAAAGATCACTATCACTCCCCAAGACTCTAAACCTAAAGGATAATTAGTGAAATAAACGCCAGATGAACTAGCGATATATGAACCAGTTAAAATAAAGAAGATAAAACCAATGATGACAAAGCGGTTATCCATTGTTCTTTTTTGATAAGAAATAAAGAAGAAAGTGAAATAGATAACTAAAGTTAAACTCATGATAATTAAAGCGGTATAGAACTGGAAATCAAAAATAATTGAAAAGACATCCGCGGTAAATAACGCAAGAGTGGAAACTAGACCGATTAAAAGAAAATATTTGCTATCTATTTGATAATCACGACAATAGAAAAACAATATGACAAACATCGCACTAAAGAAGAATAAGGAATGTAGTAAGTCATACACTATTGGATATTTAACTTCGCCAAAATAGGCCACCATATTAATGGAATCACGACTTGATAATATAAAGCCTAGCGTTAAAACCGATAATAACATCGTTGTTTTAGAAGCGTTTTTATTTAATAATTGTGAAGATAATTCAATTAAAAAGATAATCGCCATTAAGATCACAGCGAACAATGTGACGTATCTGGTACCAACTTTAAAATCATCACTTAACTCTACCTTACCGAAAAAGAAGATAGTAAAAAGTGAGCCTGCGGATAATAGCAATAGGCAAGTAATATTAGAAAGTATACGTTTGAGGGAGCGTTTCATAATCTAACAATTAATTTTATTAATAGATTTATTTTAAATAAATATATACAAAAAAACAAGGCATCAACCTTCAATCAGTTACGCCTTGTTGAGTCCTTTTTCAATTTGCATTACCGCTCCCTTTATCAATAATACAAATTGATCTGTTTGCGAATCTTTCCTTCATGCGCTTCAAGGAAGCATTTAAGTAAGATTGTGCCATTATTATTTCATGCCTAGTGCTTGAAAAGTGCTTGAATAGTAAAAAAATTTAAAAATTTATTAAAAAATTTAATTTAGAAAAAAGATGAGCCGTTATTTTTAAGCTCATCTCTTGGATTATTTTAGTTATTACCACTATAGTGGTAAATCTTTCTTAATAAATCTTCTACCACCGATATAGGCAAATATTGCACCGATGACAAATAATATCGCCATTTCCCAGATCCAGTTAAAACAAAGTGGAGTTAAATCTGTACTTTTTAAGAAAACAGCATTACAGAATGTTGACATACTTGGAGTATCAATTAAATAGAACAACGATAAGTAATTAAACATATACATTGTTTTCACACCAATACCGACAGCGACGAATGCTTCATTACCGAATAAGCCTAAGATACAGCAGATGAATGATAAAACAGAAATACCACCACCCGCGGCTATGGAATTGTTGTATTTATTAAAGAAACAAGAAGCACCAAAACAGATACCAGAAAGAGCGAACATCGCAGCGAATGAGCCAACGCAGAACAATAATGTTCTAACAGGTACCCATTTCACTTCTTTGCCTGATCCTTTAACAATTAATGTTGATATACCTTCACTACCGATAGAGAAAATAGTAATGACAACATACATCACAATGACGGAAAGTATTAAGAATAAATACTGTGTCCTTACTACTGTTTTACGGTTTGTCGGTGTTGATAAAACATAAGCCATAGAACCATCATTAACTTGTGAGACCACTAATTTATTAGAGGCAATAATGACATAGATCATTGGTAAAAGAACACCAGAAATCTTATAGATTAATTCCGCCAAAATGCTATTTAAATCGAGCTGTGACATCGCTTGTATTCTCGCAAGCGAGAATCCCATGCTTTCTAATAGCCCTAATACCTTTAGCCAACCAAGTTCTTCATCTTTGACATATGTTGATACGGAATTCATATCAATATTAGTGAAGATGTTTTTAGAACCGATGGCTAAGTTAACGATAATGAAGATTAATGCCGCACCAGCGGTAAGAATTAACCAAATGAGACGAAGAGATTTTAAGGACTGGGAGAAAAGAGGTTTTGAGATAAATTCTTTTCTTTTCTTATTTGCTACTTGTTCCATTGTTTTCTCCTCCTTTCACATGTTCTAAGAAATATTTTTCTAAGGTGTACTGTCTTTCAACGATTGACTTGATGTTATGTTTTTTCAGTTCTCGTATCATGCCATCTGTCTTTTTAATATTTAACCGGATGACTATTTTTAAATCTTTTTCATCTTTCTCTAATATTTCTACTTGCGATGTATCAGCGCTTAAGAAATCATCTTTTTCAAAGAAAGCGATTTCATATTCTCTTTCTTGACGGTTATGGATATCGTTCATATTGACGATATCAATGATGTGACCATCTTTAATAAAGGCGACATAATCACATGTTTCTTCAAGTTCATCAAACATATGATTAGACATAAATATCGTTGTACCTTTAGCTTTTTCTTCTTTAATTAAATCAACGAATGCTCTACGCATTAATGGGTCTAAGCCAGTCGTTGGTTCATCTAATATTAAGATATCTGGTTGAGGCATGAAGGCCGCGACTAAGGCTGTCTTTTGTTTCATACCTTTAGACATTCTTTTTAAATTAGCGGTTGGATCTAACTGTAAAGCGTTAATGACTTCTTCCGCTTTGCTCATATCAGTGATACCAAGAAGGTCCGCTTGAATTTTAAGGAAAGTAGAACCACTATCGACATCTGGGAAAGCGATTTCTCCTGGAACATAACCAATCCATTTTTTAATTTGTTCAGCGTTTTTCCAAGCATCTAAGCCTTTGACTTTCACTTCGCCTTTATCAGGTTTAATAAAGCCCATGATGTGTCTAATCGTTGTGGTTTTGCCACTGCCATTAGTGCCACAGTATCCAAATGTTGCCCCTTTTGGAATATCAAAAGAAACATCAAAGATACCACGACCTTTGCCATAGTCTTTAGTTAAGTTTTTGACACTGATGATAATTTCTTCGTTCATTTTGTGTTCCCCTTAACGCCTGACAAACCAGCGAATTCTTTTTCTTCTTTATAGAAGGACATAAAGTAATCTTGTAATGTAAATGGTTTTTCTACGAATTGCTTAATCTTGATACCACTTAAAGAATCAAAGAAAACTTTATAATCTTTTTTATTAAATTCAATTGAAGCGGTTAAAAATTTTTCATTTGTTTCTTTAACAGTGAATTTATTATTACTATTTAGATATTTATCCATGTTTTCTTTATCTAAGAAATAAAGAATATATGTTTGTTGATCCATGTTCTTTAAATCATTAGCTTTAAATGTAGAGACGTGTTTTCCATCTTTAATAATGGAAATTGTGTCACATGTGGCATCCACTTCAGAGAAGATATGAGAAGATAATAAAATTGTTTTGCCTCTTTTCTTTTCTTCTAAAATGAAGTCGATAAATACTTTTTGCATAATTGGATCTAATCCTGATGTTGGTTCATCAAGAATTAAAACATCAGGGTCATTCATAAAAGCGGACACCACAGCGAGTTTACGTTTATCACCGAGTGACATATCTCTAATTGATAGACCTGGATCTAATTTAAATATTTCAATGAGATGATTAAGCATTTCATCGTTTCTGCTGCCTCTCATCTCTTGCATCATGCGTAAGAACTGCCAACCATTCATATATAAAGGTAAAGCGGGTTCACCTGGTAAATAGCCAACGTGTTCTAATATCTTTTCCGTGTTACGGAAAGTATCTTCACCAAATATTTCTACTTTGCCAACTGAAGTTTTAGAAAAGCCCATGATGTGTCTAATCGTTGTGCTTTTACCCGCACCATTAGGGCCAAGGTAACCGTAGCATTCACCTTTATGGACTTTAATTGAGACATCAAAAACACCACGCCCGTAGCCATAGTCTTTAGTGAGATGTTCAACGTTAATAATTACTTCGTCTGTCATTATTTCTTTGTTAATCCTAATTTGAGCACGTGGAAATCACGGAATTCTTCTCCGTTATGAGTGTCTTTATAATGTTCGTTGATTTTATCGATTTGTTCTTTAGTTGGATGAGTGCCTAAATCATGTTGACCATCAGGAGATTCGCTTGGTTCAGGACCTTCTGAACCTTCTTCGCTTTCTGAGAACATATCTTCTAAAATATTATCAAGCGAAAAATCATATCCATACCAATATAATTGGTATTTTAAGTCTTTAATACTAACTGGAAGATAGAAGTTAACAAAATTAGATGTAATAGAGGCCACGAAGAACATTTCCGCGGCTTCTTCTGGTAGTTCATATTCTTCTAAGATATTAAGACCAATACAAAGTCTTGTTTCGTCATAGACTTTTTGATTTTTATCAACACGGTAATAACCATGTAATGGAGTTAATTGTTGAATTAATGAGGAGAAAGTATCATCAACTTCGGATGTGAGCATGTCAAATTCTAATTCGAATTTTTTACCTTTATCAGGATTAGATAATTCGTATTGTTCTTTGGTTAATTCTAGAGACACTGCGAGGTGGGTATCTTTGTTCTTGCCCATTTGGAAAACATATGTTCCAGCGTATGGGTCTTTAGAACATGAAATCATTAAAGGCACTATTCCTAATAATAGCCCTGCTTTTTTAAAGTTCATGATATGTTTCTCCCTTTTAAACTTATATTAATTCTATCACATGACACACGCATGATTTATTATTTTTTTAGGGCTTTTAATATTATTAAGAATTAATGAAGAAAAAAAGATATCATGACGATGCCTTTTTGCTTGTTATAGCAAGTCTTCTTCTTGTGCGTTAGGAGAAATTATTTTAACTTCAATATTGTTTAAAGCTTCTTTAATTAAAGATTCATAATCGAATTTCTTTTCAAATGCTTCAACTTCATCTTGATGAGGCATTGTTTTAGGAGCTTTAGGAGTGAATATTGTGCAGCAATCCTCATATGGTCTTATGGAGATGTCGTACGTTCCAATCTTTTTACTAATCTTAATAATTTCTAATTTATCTGACGTCGCTAAAGGACGGATGACTGGTGTATTAGTCACAGCGTTAATGACATGCATTGATTGGAGTGTCTGGCTTGCTACTTGGCCAATTGATTCACCACTACTGATGACTGGACATCTTCTGCGTTTGGCCAAAGCATCTGCTAGTCTAAACATCATTCTTCTCATCAAAGTGATGCAATAACTTTCAGGAGCGTTATCATAGATTGCTTCTTGGATTTTGGTAAATGGCACGATGTGCAATCTAATTCTATTTTGATATCTATTTAAGACTTTTAATAAATCTTCTAATTTATAGATGACACCCATTTGGGTATATGGAGGGGAAGCAAAATGGATACATTCAATGCTGACGCCTCTTTTCATCATGAGATAAGCGGCCACTGGTGAATCAATACCACCACTAAGCATATGCATTGTTTTACCACCGACCCCTAAAGGATATCCACCAGCGCCTAAAACTGTTTTAGTAAAGATATAAGCAGCTTCTTGTCTTACTTCAATTGATAAAAGAACTTCAGGATTATGGACATCCACTTTTAGATCTGGTGTATTTCTTAAAACATGGCTAGCAACAATTCTTGTAATCTCATCAGAGATGATAGGATATGTCTTATCGCCTCTTTTAACTTTAACTTTAAATGTCTTAGCGTTTTCTTCTTTCATTAACGCTAAAGCGCTATTTTTGATATCTTCGATGTCTTTAGAGGCGCGATAGACTAAAGATAAAGCGTGAATACCAGAGACATCTTGTAGTCTTTCAATGACTGGTTGATATGGGAGATTATTTAAACCTACATAGATATGGTCATATCTAACATCAAAAGATAGTTCTGGCCAATCTTTAAGAGCGTTCTTAACATTATCAGCGAGAGTACGGATAAAATCTTTTTTGTTTTTGCCTTTCGTAGATAATTCGCCAAAGCGAATCATGATATGGTCATAGGTGATCATTGCTTAATCTCCTTCATAATATTTTCTAAATTAGCGATGAGTGTTTCTACTTCTTCTATAGTGTTATCTTTATCAAACGATATACGGACTGTGTTATGGGCTAAAACCATATCATTAGTCATCGCATAAACAACATCACTATAATTTTCTTTTTTAGAGTGGCACGCTGATAAGGAAGATACCATAATGCCGCGATTAGATAACGCTTCCACTAAAACACTTGCTTTACGTGATTTAAGTGAGAAATTAACGATATATGGATTATCATCATAAAAGGAATTTATAACGTATTTATCAGTGTTTTCTTTTAAATAATTCATTAATCGATCATGAAGTATTTTAACTTTTTTAAAGCTTTCTTCTTGCTTTGATGTGATTAATCTAATGGCTTTAGCTAAAGAGGCAGAAAGGGCTAATGTATTAGTGCCGCTTCTTAAAGCATTTTCTTGTCCCCCACCTTGGTTAACGGCTTTCAAAATAATTTTCTTTTCTTTAATGAGAAGTCCCGCTCCTAAAAGAGCGTGAATCTTATGACCAGCGATAGAAAACATATCGACATTATCAAGTGGGATATTAATCTTACCAATGGCTTGAACCATATCAACATGGAAAGCAATTTTTGGATAATTTTTAAGTAATTCACCAACTTCTTTTATTGGGTTAATAGCGCCCACTTCATTATTGACCGCCATTAAGGAAACTAGAATTGTTTTATCTGTGATTGCGGACTTTAAATTATTAACCTCTATTACGCCTTTAGAGTTAACTGGTAAAACTGTCACTTCAAAGCCAAATTCTTTCATGTCTAAAACGGTCTTTAAAACTGAAGGATGTTCGCTTATAGAAGTGATAATATGATTACCTCTAGAACGGTTAGCAAAGCAATATCCTTTAATAGCGAGATTATTAGCTTCTGTTGCCCCACTTGTGAAGATGACTTCATGATGATTAAGTTTTAAGGTTGATAGAATCAAATCACGTGATTTATCAAGTAGACGTGATGATTCTTGTCCTAAAGCATGAATAGAACTTGGATTAGCGAAATATTTAAGAGTGATTTGATTGTAGGAATCTAAGACTTCAGGATCAACTTTACTAGTAGCGGCATTATCTAGATAAATGACTTTATCCATTAGCGGTACCTGTATCCTCGACGTGCATGCGTTTAAATATCGCATTGGCTTCGTGATAAACTTTCACGAATTCACCATGATAGAATTCTTTTTCCAAAGCGCTTAATTGTTGATTGACATCATCTTGATGATTTCTATCTCTATTGGCATAGACAATAGCGGATTCAGCGAGTTGCATTTCTCTGAATTTATTTTCGATTTCATCGAATAAAGCGTTCGCGCTTGTCTTTAAGTTAGAAACTTTATCGTTGATTTCATCAACAGCGATTGGTTGCACCTTAATCGCTTTATCGATTTCATTTAATAAGTCATAGCAATCTTCAATACGGACGTGATATGGTTCAGAGAATTCTGGAATAGCAATTTCTCTAAGTAAGCTTTCCACTTGTTTAAGACGGTAATAATAAACAAACACTAGAGTGTAAGCTTCTTCAGAAGATGTCTTTAAGAATTCGACATATTGTTTAAATTCTTCAATACCTTCTTTAGCGATATCATATTGAGCGGATAATTCATCTAATTTGCTCTTTAATGTCGAATATGGTTGTTTCATTGAAGAATGAATATAGTTATCAAGTGATTGTTTAGTGGAACCTAAATTATTCATCACTTGTTTCAAGTGTTCGACTTTTTCACTTCTATCAGCGGTCACAACATATGTCTTATAGATTTCTGGAAGTAAAGAACAAATCTTTAAGAATGTCTTTTCTAAATCGATGACGTTTTGATAGATTTCTTTGTTATTTGTTTCGAAATAGATCTTATCTTTTTCTTCGTTATTTAATAGTTCTCTAGTTTCTTCAATCTCTGATTGCAAAGTATCTAAAGATTCCATGATATTAGCGATTTGAAGTTTTGTTAAACGTGTACGAATAATGTTCAAATCATTATTCCATTCCCCTAATTTCATTGGGAAAGAAAGATTATATAATGGTAAGCCTTTGGCTTCCATATCATCATATTCTCTTTTTAATTCTTCAATCTTTTCAGGGACCACTGCGTTCACTAAAATACAAAGATTTGGTAATTGACTTAAAGCGGATTCTAAAGCAGAAACAACTTTACCAATGGTTGGTAATAATGCTTGAGCGTCATCATATTCCGCACTTTCGATATGTGTTTCAAATTCCACGAACATTTGATCAAGCTTATCAAATACTTGGTTAATGGATGAGCTAACTAAGTCAAGATCATTACTATTTGCGTAGAAGTTTTGTTTAACACGTCGATAGTTTTCTTTGAGTTTTAGAATTGATTGACGGGAATCTTCTTCTGGTTTGATTAATGTATATAAGTCATTATCTAAAGCATTAACTTTGTCTTCGAAAACTTTCATCGCTTTCTTAGTGTCAATAATGACTGTTTTGATGTTTTTAAATTGTTTGTTACTAATTAAAGCGTTCAATTGCTTGAGCATTGATTCAGCGAATTTATCATCGTTTTCATATATTTCTTTAAAACGACGGGAAAATTTCTCATGTTTATCAACATAGAGTAAGTTTGTTCTAGAAATGATTTCTAAACGGTGAATATATTGGCTATCTTGACCGATAAGTAAAGCATCTAAATAAGAATATTTCTTTTGTAATTCTCTCACTTGATGTTTGATGGAATTTCTAGAAATCACAAAGTGATATAAAAGAAAGAACAAAACGCCTAAGATGACTAGGCCACCACCGATAGCGAAACCTAAACCAACTTTCTCACCGACACTTAACAATATATTCATGAGGAAACCTCCATTAATGATAATTTAAAACTAATGGCTAAAAGCCACACTATTATTGTAGCGATTTTTATAATAAATATAAAAGAGTTTTCATTGTAATTTGATATAAAAATAAAAAATGTTGCGATAAATAGTAAATAAATATATAGTTTTCCTATGGGATTTATCGGTGTATTCATTTTAGGAATGGCAGGCATCTTCCTGTTTCTCATCATCATTGGCGCGATTTTAGCGATTTTTATTCCTTGCCTTGTGATATCAATTGTTAATCTTGTTAAGGCCTCAAAAAGGGGTTGGCCAAAACGCTATGTCATCCCGATGGCAATCACTGGTTCAATCGTCTTATTATTTATCCTACTATTTATATATTTAGGTATCCTATTTGCGACGCGTGATACTAATCCAGACACCGCGAGTAGTTCATACAATATGATTCAAGCTTATCTCCCACTACTTAGGTAATGGGATTTTTTATTTTTAGCAGATTGCTTCTTTCTAATCGTCTTATTTAGTGAAGGCAAAAGGAGGTAAGAACTATGAACGAATTCTTTGCGTATTTATATTCCATTATCTTTTATCTACCATTTATTCTTTTTGTGATTGTTCCTGCGGTATTCTTAATCATCATCTTTATTTCATTCTTTGTTAGTAACATCAAAGATGGTAAACGATATCACTGGAAATTTAGAAGAAACATTGTTGGTACTTCGGTATTTGGTTCATTACTAGGCGTTGTGGCCACTGCTATTATTGTTTTAGCCGTTGTCTATTTCGTTAATGTACCTTATCCAGGACCAGTTAAAGACCCAAATGCTCCTACTTCAGTAGCGGTTATTTTGCAAAACCTTAAAAATATTTCACGAATTAATCATTAATTTTATTGATTGATTATAATAGAATATTAGCATGGCATTTATTGGAGCGTTCTTTGTTACCATCCTGATAGGCATATTTGGAATCTTTATATGGATTGCAGTAGCACTCATCGTTTTAGCAATCCTTTTTATTTTTATTCCATGCTTAATCATCGCCATTATCAATTTAGTGAAGGGAGTTAAGAATAAGTGGCCGAAGAGAAATGTAATTCCTCTTGTGATTACTGGCCCAATTTCTATATTGTTCCTTCTTGCAATCACGATCTTTTTAATTGCGGCACTTGTCGTTTATATAACAAATCCATCTTTTGCAACTAGCAGTAGCAGTTCCACTCAAACCGCTCTACTTTACTTCATGTAGGTAACATATGATTGCACCAATAACTTATGAAGGCTTTATCATTCTATATGTATGGATAGGCATAATGGCATTATTACCACTTATCATCGCTTTTATTGTTTTACTTGTTGAGAGCATTAAGCATAAATGGGTAAAGAAATTAAAGATTCCTTTTATCATTGTTTCAGCAGCTCTTGGATCATCCATTATTGGACTATTAATCTTGTTGTTTATTCTATTGCCACATTAAATAGTTAGACAACTTGCTTTATAAGCAGGTCTTTTTTATCGGTAGATTAAAAATTGTAACTTGCAAAACTAAAAACGGAATTTAGTTTTGCAATTCACAGGTGGATTAAAAATATAATTTTTTGGTTGACTGATTTAACAGATTTCTATATATTATTAACTGCATGTAATGCAGCATGTGAATACAATCCGACCGACGT
>CACYSA010000033.1 GCA_902777015.1 uncultured Erysipelotrichaceae bacterium
GCTGGGATGATGAAGAATTCTTGGAAGTCAACTGTGGATTCAGCGTGAGCACCACCGTTGATAACGTTCATACATGGTGTTGGTAAGACTTTAGCATTAGCACCACCGATGTAACGATATAATGGTAAGCCTAAGCTTTGAGCAGCAGCTCTAGCAACGGCTAAGGAAACGCCTAATGTAGCGTTAGCGCCTAAGTTCTTTTTGAATGGTGTGCCATCTAGCTTGAGTAAGAGAGCATCTAATTTGTTTTGTTGTGTGGCTTCTAAGCCTAAGACTGCTGGAGCGATAACTTCGTTAACGTTCTTGACGGCTTTTAAGACACCTTTACCTAAATATCTTGCTTTGTCACCATCTCTTAATTCGAGAGCTTCGGATTCACCTGTGGAAGCACCGGATGGGACAATGGCGGAAGCGCGTGTACCGTCATCTAAACGGACTTCGACTTCGACTGTTGGATTGCCACGTGAGTCTAAGACTTCACGGCCGTGTACATATGTAATTTTTGCCATTTAATTAATTCTCCTTAAATATGACCGGTGATATTATACATTCAATAGTTATTTATTTTCAATAATAACGATTGAGAAATAAAAACCACCACCTTTCAGTGATGGTTCATAAGCATCATTTAGAAGACTTATTTTTCAATCATGATATCTCTGATTGTATCTAATGTTTCTTTTGGAATATTGCATCCAACATTTAATAAATTATAGATGTTTTCTTTTAATGAAGCGTTTTCGTTATACGCATAACCATTTGTGGTATCTGTTTTAACAAAGTTAATAAGATTACGCCAATGATCGTATTGATGGTCACGTAAGTGACTTCTAATGTGTTCATTATTAATTGAGCTATAAGATGTTAATTCAAAGTCGATAACTAAGTCACTATAGCTAACACCTAATAAACCATTTAATAAGAAACCTAATGTGCCAGTACGGTCCGCACCACCATAGCAGTGATAATAAACTGGCTTCTTATCTGCTTCTTTTAAATGTTCAAAGATTTTGGCAACTGTTTGTCTGGCTTGTGTTGGGTTAGTCGCACCTGAACCGTTCTTACTAAATGTTTCGTTATAAGATTTAATAGCGAGCATTTCATAAGCGATATCACCATCTTCTGCGAAGGCATTGGCTTTATAGCCATCACCGATATCACCAGTTCCTCTTAAGTCGATTTCAATGCCACCGACCATGCCCATATCTTCTCTAAAGATTTGTTTACTTTCTTCAGTCGCAGTTAAGGCGTGATCACCCCATGTTTTAATAGTGATTTCACCACCTCTATAAACAAGACCTTGTTTCACTCTTTTACCAGAATCAGTCATGAATCCACCATTATCACGAACATTGAATAATGGACGAGCACTAATCCAACGGACATAATCACCTGTGGTAAATGTGCCAATTTCAGATTCTTCATTATTGGCTTCTACTTTCCAATAATATTGTGTATTAACAAAAAGGTTTTTAACGTTAACTGATGTTTCTTTTGTGGTATACACTTTAGCGTTTTCAAAGTTTTCATTTTGACTAACTAATACTTTGTATTCTTCCGCTTCGTGACCTTCCACGACATTAAAAACTAAATCAACACCAGTGTTCTTATCACTTCTATCTGGAGTTTTACCTCTCACAGTAGCGTTTTTACCGTTAACATCACCAGTATCTAGATAGACTCTATCAGCGTCTTTCTTACTACCTTCATCAATATCAACACCATCTTCACCATATAAATCCCAGATTTTATAAATGTCTCCACCTTCGGCTTTATATTGGACTTCTTGTTTTTTCATATCGTCAATATATTGTTTGACGTTAGAAGTTACCATTGTGGTATTTTCCACACTATTCAATCTAATGTTATAAACTTTCTTTGGTGTGTTTTGACAAGCCGCTAATAAAGCAACCATAGACAAAGAAAAGATCACGAGTTTTGTATTTTTCATAAAAGTACCTCTTTTGTTCAATTCATTATTCAACAAAAAAGTCATTTTTTCAAATGACTATCTTGTTATTGTGAATGTTCTATTTTCTTTCTTCTGGTTTGAGTTTTGCCATATTGATGTGGCAATATCCTTGAGGATTTTTGTTTAAATAATCTTGATGATATTCTTCCGCTTTAAAGAATTTATTGAGTTTTTTAACTTCTATTTTATAGTCCTTATTTAATACTTTAGCGAAGTAATTTAATATCACGTCTTTGTTATTTTCATCAATATAGTATATTCCTGTACGATATTGAACGCCTTCATCTTCGCCTTGTTTATTGACTGAATAAGGATCCACAACACGAAGGTATAACTCTAATATCTTTTCTAAAGAAATGACATTTTCATCATAGACAATTCTGACAGTTTCACTAGCGTCATCTAGTCCATGCTTTAAGTCTTCGTATTTTGGATTATCTTTTGTTCCGTTAGCGTAGCCAACTTCAGTTTCAATAATTCCTTTTGCTAATTGGAAGTAATGTTCCACTCCCCAGAAGCATCCACCTGCTAAATAAATTGTTTTCATGCTGCAATTATATATATAAGGAATAAATATATAAAGAGAAACGCAACAAAAATGAACTCAATGTACGCCTTAAATGCGTATTTTTATATAACCTTCCTCTTATCTTATTGTTTACATTTTATTAACAGATTCTAAAAGAGCTTCTTTTCCATCGCTAAATACTAACACGTCAACCTCATTAAATGTTATTTGTACAATAGGCGGAAAGTATCCATGATGAAAAATAACAGGACACGATACAAACGAGATTTCCTGACCAATATAAGGGTTTAAATCATCCCAGACTTTTTTGGAATTTTTGGAATATATCAAAAAATTGTTTCCGTGGAATTCGTTCCTCATATCAACTTCAACTTCGTTATTGTTATCGTCTATTTTTGTAACGCTTGAAAAATTTAGAAAATTACCATTATCATGTGTTTCTTCCTCAAAAAAAGAAATAGCCCCATAATATCTACAATAACTCTCGTCATTATTATAAACCTTCAACATCTTTTCTTTGTAGCCACAAGAAGATAGAATCAGACACGATACAAACGTGAAAGTTATAGTCAAAAAACGATAATAATGTGAGTAATTTTTTGTTAATAATTTGCCGCCATGTTGTTTCATATCCATCTACACCTAGTCTTAATTTCCAGTATTATCATAAATGAAGATAAAATCAACAAAAATCATAATATGCATAATTTTCAGAGAAGAGTATTTCCCAATTATTAAATGGGTAAGGGGTTCGTATTTCTAGAGAATAGCCACTTTGTTCACAATGATAAAAGCCCACAAAAGCAATTGTTTTAGTTTCTTCATTAAACCCCACAAGATTAATCCACTTTATATATGGAGCAATGCCATCCAAACAATAATCAGTATTGCATCTATCTTGTTTTAAAAGACGCTCGGTGTTATTTAAGAAAAAAGAGAATGATTTATAATCAAAAGTTATATCTTTGGAGAATCCTTTTTGGCTTGTAATATCTGAATAAGCGCTTTGGTAATTATTGTTGTCGTACGACAATGCCATTACAACTGTCTCGTGTGTCGTATATTTTTTTGTTGTTTTAACGCACTGATAAAAAGCTTCTTCGTAAGGATATTTGTTATAAAAATAATTCTTCTTATAGTCACTTCCATGTTCTTGTTCGTCACGAACTGTTAAATAACAACACAAATCAAAATCGGAATTAGTTGAAGAATATCTTTCAATTCCTCTGATAACAACTTCCCCCTGAAGAAGAAGAAATATAACTCGTGGGGAATAAAACGGCCAAAACGCAATTGCCGTAATAACTCCAATGCCAATAATC
The DNA here is from genome assembly GCA_902777015.1 of uncultured Erysipelotrichaceae bacterium. Classification (GTDB taxonomy): domain Bacteria; phylum Bacillota_I; class Bacilli_A; order RFN20; family CAG-826; genus RUG14515. The sequence continues at coordinate 3,824 of CACYSA010000033.1, forward strand.
GAAAACAAAACAATTTTTTTCTTTTTTGTCATATTTTAAACCACTCCTAAATAGCAAAATGAAGTGTTTCTTTGTTCAACAAAATATTCTTTTTACTAAGGTCAAAAGCAGAAATATCATTCATAACTAGCCATATTATAAAATAAAATCATTATGAATGATAGTTTAAACGCAATTAAAATATGGCAAAAAAGTGCCACAAAATTACTTTCACTTTCAATATCCAAATGGTCTATTTTAATATATGAATTTAGGGCTTTTAAGTAACAAAAATGCCCGTTTTGGGTGGGCATTTATGCTGTACATTAAGAACGTCCCTAAGCGATAGACCAAATGCATATTCATCATTTGAATTTTTGTTTTTTTGTTAAAGTTCAAACGAAAACTATGAAAACATTAAATCAACTTTATTCATTAAAAAGTCGATAATATTTATATGGGTGACGCCATTTCTAGAAGTATCTTTTTTATCCAAAGAGAACACATATTTTGGCGAATTGTCTCTAATCTTATCAAAAGCACCATATTCTCGATTTAATGTGGATTCATTTTCCATATAATATGAGACTTGAACAAAACATTTTTTATTTCCGTTTACGACAGTGAAGTCTATTTCGCCATCTCTTAATTTTTCATAAAAAACTTCATAGCCCCTTGACACCAACTCGTTGTAGATGACCCCTTCTAAAGAAAACGTCTCATCTATGCCAGCATTTAATCCCAAAGAATTTTTCATTCCAGTATCGACAGGATAATATTTTTTTGTTCCGTTCAATCTTTCTTTTCCCTTTTGATAATGGGGTTCACATTCAGTGATTAAATAGCATTCAATTAAAAATTCCAAATAGTTATTTATAGTAATCGACTTTGATCTTGCTTTTTCATTGTCAATGCCCTTTTCCAAAGCTTTGGCGGCCGACATTGATGAGAATAGTTTTCCAGATTCTGACAAAACGTAATTAGCCACACGTTTAAATTCATTTTTATTTATTTTCTTATGCGCGCTAAACACATCTTTTTCAATAATGGAGTCAAATATACCTCTAAGATATCTTCTGACTTCCATTTCATTACTCTCGTTAAATCTTTGAGGCATGCCACCAAGTTTTAAATAGTCTTTGAAATCCTCATCATAATCGATAGGCAAACGGTTAATTTGTTTAAATTCTATATATTCAGAAAATGTAAATGGTAATACTTCAAATTCCTTCGCTCTACCGGTTAGTTTGTCTTGCAATTTTCCGCTTAAGAGCTTCGAATTACTTCCAGTGACAAAAATAGAACAGTTAAAACTGACTCTAATAGCCGCTAACGAGACCTCAAAATTTTTAATGTTTTGAATTTCATCTATAAAAACATAGTATTTATTGTTATCTACTATTAGATTCGAAATTTTACTTTCTAATTTTTCACAAGTGTTAATTTTTCTGCCTTCAACGCTTTCCAAATCAATTTTAATTATATGGGCAGAATCGACTTTATTCTGAATTTCACCAATTATTTGCGATAAAATTACAGATTTCCCACACCTCCTAACACCGGTGATAACCTTAATTAAATCGGACTCGTAATAAGGTCTAATTCTTTCGATATATTTGCTTCGTATTATATTTTCCATATGAAAATATTAAAAGATTTTCGTTTGAATTTCAACATTTTTGCACAGATTCAAACGAAAAATTACATTTGGCTGCAAATAAATGACACCAACGAATTGACCTAATTCTTATATGGAACCAGTAATTGTGATTATTCTTTTGAGATGTTTTGCACATTTTAGATGTTTTTATTAACTTCAAATTGCACTTTTTTGGAATTATTTTTTTATTCAAATTGCACTTTTTGTCCGGAGTCCCTTTTCTTACGGAAAAAGAAAAAATGGCAGTTTTTATCACTATCATTTTTACATTTTTTAAAGTTTGGTCGGAAAGATGGGATTCGAACCCACGACCTCTCGCTCCCGAAGCGAGCGCACTACCAAGCTGTGCTACTTCCCGACTTTAGAAATCAAACAATGAAAGTTGGTCGCTTTCGTTTAAACCGTCTAAAACACCCATATCCGCGAGATCTTGGACATTGGTGGATGTTAATTTAGTTCTTCTTAATAAGTCTTCTTTAGAGAAGAATTCGCCGTTCTTTCTTTCTTCCACGACTGTGATGGCGTTGTTTTCACCTAAACCATCAATGGTAATAAATGGAGGGATAAGTGACTTAGTTTCATAATCCACAACGAAATTAGAAGCATCACTTCTATATAAATCAATATTAGAGAAAGAATATCCTCTTTGAACCATTTCAAGAGCGTTAATTAATGTCTTTAATTGCTCTGCTTCTTTTGGTGAAAGTTTGACATTAGAAACACGTTGTTGAGTACGTAATTCTTCAATCTTACTAATAATTGCATCTTTACCTTTAATCATGGTCTTAATATCGTATTGCTTACTTCTTACAGAGAAGAATGTGGCGTAGAACTCAAGTGGATAATAAATCTTAAAGTAGCCCACTCTAACCGCCATAGTAACGTAAGCAACAGCGTGACCTTTAGGGAACATGTATTTAATCTTTTTACAAGATTCGATATACCATTCAGGAACGTTATTAGCCTTCATGATTTCTTCATATTGCTCTTTTAAACCACGACCTTTACGGACATCTTCCATAATAGCGAAAGCAATATTGTTAGGAATGCCTTTACCAATGAGATAGACCATAATATCATCACGACATCCAATAACTTCTTGTAATGTCGCAGTACCCGCTTTAACGAGTTCATCTGAGTTACCTTGCCAGACACCTGTACCATGGGTTAGACCAGAAATAATAACTAAATCAGAGAATGTTTTTGGATTTGTTTCTTCCAAAACGCCTCTAACGAATTCAGTACCGAATTCTGGAAGTAATAAAGCACCTGTTTTAGCGTTTGTGTAGTCATGGCTCATGCCTAACGCTTCAGCGCTAGAGAACAATGAAAGAACTTTTTTATCATTCATTGGGATATCTTGAATCTTCACGCCTGTTAAGTCAGACATCATCTTTAAGGCCATTGGGTCAACGTGACCTAAAAGGTCAAGTTTAAGAATTGTATCGTGAATAGAATGGAACCACCTGGGTGTTGGCCTGTAGTACGTTTAACGTCTATACAGCCTGACGCTAAATAAGCGATTTTAACTTTTGGATATGTTTCAAGGTCTAAGCCTTTTCTTTCGATATAGCCACGCGCAAAACCGAAAGCAGTCTTATCCGCGACTGTTTCAATAGTGCCCGCTCTAAAGACATTATTTTCACCTAACAACACTTTAGTGTAGTCATGGGCTTTGGCTTGATAATCGCCTGGGAAGTTTAAGTCAATATCAGGTGTCTTATCAGCGTTAAATCCTAAGAATGTTTCAAATGGAATATCTTGGCCATCATGGACCATAGGAGTACCACATTCTGGGCAGACCTTATCTGGTAAGTCATAACCAGAACGATATTGTGGCATCGTTTCTTTAGTCCATTCTAAATGTTTACATTTTGGACAGCGATAATGCGGTGGTAATGGATTAACTTCGGTAATGTTAGACATTGTAGCGACAAATGACGAACCAACAGATCCACGACTACCAACGATATAACCATCTTCATTGGCTTTTTTAATTAATAAGTGAGCGATGTAATAAATAACAGAATAACCATTGGAAATAATACCGTTTAATTCTTTATCTAAACGATTTTGGATATATTCTGGAAGAGGGTCACCATACAATTCATGGGCTTTATTAAAGCACATGTTCTTTAAATTCTCTTCACAGTTTTCAATGGTTGGGGTATATAAGTGATCGTTAGGAACAGGCATAATTGGTTCAATCATGTCTGCGATAGCATTTGTATTAGTAACAGTCACTTCATAAGCTTTTTCTTCACCTAAGAATTTCATGCATTCAAGCATTTCGTCTGTGGAACGATAATGTTGATCTGGGTTTTCAAAAGGCGCCATACGACTACGTTTATATGGATTAAGTGGGTGATTAACACCACCGATACCTTTAGCGGAAATGTAGACATCTCTAAAGACTTTATGCTTTTTAGTCACATAGTGAACATCACCAGTTGCACATACTGGCTTGCCCATTTCATCAGCGCATCTAACGATATCTTTAATATGTGTTACAAGTTCTTCTTCACTCATATCGCCCATATTGATAAGGAACGAATAGTTTTCTAATGGTTGGATTTCAATATAGTCATACCAAGCGATCGTCTCTTTTAAGACATCGTCACCATAATATTGGGCGTTTCTAAATACTTCACCATTAAAGCAAGCAGAACCAATAATTAAGTTCTCTCTCAATTTCTCAATTTCATGACGAGGAATCTTTGGTACTTCTGCAAGATAATCAATATGAGAATAAGACACTAATTTATAGAGTGATTTAAGACCTTCCTTGTTCTTTGCTAAAGCAATAACATGTGTTGGTCTAATGTGCTTAAGTAATGATTTAGGTGTTTCTAATTTCGCTAATTCAGCGTGTGTTAAATGATGGTTCTTCTTAGTTAAAAGAACGAGCATAGGTTGCCACACATCATTTAAAACCTTAGCATCGTAGTCCGCTCTATGGGCGCTATCTTCATCATAAACAACATCCATATTACGACATAAACTACCTAAAGTATGACTTCTAGATTCTGGGAATAAATAACGTGATAAAGGAAGGGTATCGATTACCGCATTATTCATAATAGGCATATTGCATCTCATCAAAGCGTGTTGTAAGAATGAAAAGTCGAAGGATGCGTTATGTGTAACAAGAATTGCATCCCCAATAAAATTAAGAATCTTAGGCAAAGCTTCTGTAATCTTTGGTTGACCCTCAAGCATTTTATCGGTGATATTAGTAATTTCGACGATACGTTTTGGTAATGGTCTTTCAGGATCAATTAAGATATCCATTGATTCAGTCACAATACCGTGTTCAACCTTAACCGCACCGAATTCGATAATACGGTCATAGTAGCAATTTAAACCAGTTGTTTCTAAGTCAAGAACAACGTATTTAGACTTATTTAATTCGACAGGTGATGGGTTTTTGATGTATTTAAGTTCATCATCAACCATATAGAATTCCACACCATAAAGCATCTTAATGCCGGTTTTCTTACCAGCTTCTTGAGCATCTGGATAGCCTTGAACAACAGCATGGTCAGTAATCGCCATTGCGGTATGGCCTAATGCTTTAGCGTATTTAGCATAGTCAATCATATGACTGATGCCATCCATCGTGGACATATTAGAGTGAAGGTGTAATTCAACACGCTTGCCTTCACATTTTTCTTTTTCTATTTCATCTGGTGGTAATAAGTCGACATAATGGGCTTTGACCGCCATTGATTTATTATATTCATCATAGTAAGCAGCACCACGTACACGAACATTAGTACCCCACTTCTTAATTTCTTCAATTGTTTCATCACTTAAAGAGGCATTTTGATACATGTTAGCGTAAATGGCGCCACCTTTATCATCAAATAAGCCAATGTTAAGTTTCTTTTTATCACCGTATTCATTAATTTCAACGGAGAATGTTTTAGCGGAAAAGTCGACATGGTCGCTTGTTCTAACGATATCATCGATGCCTTCAAGAGGTTCATAGTTACCACGTCTATTTAATCTTGCTCTTTCTCTATCCCTCGCCATTTCTCTAGCGTTTTGACGAGCAAGTTTTAATAATTGATCTTCAGTTTCTTCGTTTAATTGCGCTTTTTCTTGAGCAATCATTTCTTCAACTTCACTGCGGTCATTGATTTGTCGAGTTGCGCTTTCTTCTTCCACTGTTTCTACTGCTTCTTTTGTGGCTTTTTGTACAATTTTACGCATTTCACTTTTAGAAACATTGATTGTTTCTTCTTGAGGCGCTACTTCTTCAATGATTGAGAATTCGTAATTTAAGAAATCTAAAAAATCTCTAAAGTCATTAATGCTACTTTTATATTGTTCTTTTTCCGCTTCATTAGCGTAAGTTACTTTAATAACGGATTCATTTTGTCCTTCTAAAAGTAAATTATGAGGGATACGGTATAGTGTTTGATACCATTCATCAAATAAAGATATGACATCTTCAGCGATTGGTCTAACAACATATGAGAATCTTAATAAATATGGATAAGTTAATGTGTTTAAGCCATCTTGGAATTCTCTAAGAAGTTGATATTTCCAAGGTGTTTGTTTGACAATCACCATATCGACTTGTTCTCTTTTAAAACGGTTACGGCCAACCATTTCAAAATCAATATCAAAAGCATCGATATTTTCAATATGGATATGGTTTAAGAAAGATATCATCTTATCGGTCATAACTTACACCTTGAAGACATAGAATAAGAGGTCTTTAACAACGATTACACCCATTAAGAGGAGTAATAAGCCCACACCGATTAATGAGACGATATTCTTAACTTTTTCAGGAATCTTCTTTCTTGTTGTGGTTTCAATGATGAGCACAAGTAACTGCCAACCATCTAAACCTGGGAATGGTAATAGATTAAATATTGCTAAGTTAACAGAGATAAAGCCCCAAACATATAAGAAACGTCCAAAGCCAAAGTTTTGTAAAACACTCGTGGTTTCAAAGCCAACAGCGATAATACCACCGACATCTTTCCATGATTGTGGTTTGAATAATAAATTACCAATACCTTTAACTAATTCTGTAGAACTATTACCAAAATCAATGAAGGTATTCATAACGATTGTACCAAAGCTATTCATGTGCTTTTCATAATAGATTTGTAAGCCGAATGGCTCGATAGCTTTATCTTTAGTTTTGATAGAAACAGTGACCACGTGGTCCACTATTTCTTCTTTGATACCCTTTTGTAAGATTGAGAAATTAACATGAGCGGTAGTATATGTACTTGGGTCAACGAATTGATCAAAGTTAGGAACACCGTCATCTTTAAGCTCGTAGATGAATATCACATCAGCGAATTCACGTTGCTTGAAGTTAGTGACACTAGCGAAATTTAAACATGTCGCATAATAAGTATCTGGATCTTCATCTAATGTTGTTTGATTATCCAAAAGATAAAATGCTTTATCAACATTAGAAACATCATCATGATAAACAAGAGCGTCACCTAATTTAAAGATATCGCCATCTCTCATACCCGCTTCATAAGCAAGTGAATAAGAAGAAACATTAACTGCGTCACGATATAAAGATTCTTGTGGGAAGCAATTACTTGCAAAGAAGAACACTAAAGCAAGTAAAGCATTCATGGTAACACCAGCGAGTAAGATAATCGCGCGCTTCCACCACTTAATGCCATTTAAAGAACGTGATTCAGGTATTTCTACACCATCAGGTAATTCCACACCTTCCCCGTACATTGAGACATAACCACCGAACGGGATAGCTCTTAATGAGAATTGTGTCTCGCCGTTTTTTCTCTTCTTTTTAAAGATGAGTGGTCCCATACCGATGGAATATTCTAAACAATAGACATTAAAGGCTTTAGCCATCGCTAAGTGACCTAATTCATGAATAATGATTAAAACTGAAAGGAAAACAAGAAATAACAAGATATAGAGAATGTTACTTAATACTTGCATTATCTATTTCCTCCTTCCACGATTTGTTTGACTTTTTGTCTAGTTAATAAATCAACTTTGCGCATCGTTTCATAATTTGGATGAGCAATGTTAGTGTGTTCATTAATACACTTGTTAATGATTTCTTCAATAGCAAGGAATGGGATTTTGTGATCTAAGAAGGCATAAACTGCTTCTTCGTTAGCAGCGTTAAATACTGCGCCTAATGTGCCTTTTTCTTTGATGACTTTTCTTGCTAAAGCGACAATTGGGTAACGCTTTTCATCAAATGGGGCAAATGTCGTATTTTTAATGTTATCAAGGTCATCACTAACGACTGTTTGATAGTCAATTAAGCCTTCATATAATGCAAACTTAATTGGTTTACGCATATCAGGCTTACCCACTTCCATGCGATAAGTGCCATCATTATAACGCACAAGCGAGTGAACGTAGGAGTTTAAATTCAAAATTGTCGAAATTTTTTCGACAGGTAGGTCAAATAGATAATGCGCTTCAATGATTTCGAAGCATTTATTGACCATAGTTGCGCTATCGATGGTAATCTTTTTGCCCATCTTCCAGTTTGGATGGTTAAGTGCTTGTTCTGGAGTGACGTTAACTAATTGATCTCTGGTGAGATTTCTAAAAGCACCACCAGAAGCGGTAATAATAACTTTATCGATATCTTTATCGTCCACCATTAAACATTTAGCGATAGCGACGTGTTCACTATCGATAGGAACGATTTTGCCTTTGCCTTTCGCTAATAGTTTATTGATGTATTCGCCACCCACTACTAACGACTCCTTATTTGATAAGGCTACAATCTTATTATTTTCTAAGGCTGTAATCGTTGGCTTTAAACCAACAAAACCCACTAAAGCATTAACAACCATTTGAGCGTTGCTATTAACGATTAATTGGTTTAATCCTTCATCACCATGATAGAAAGTGATATTTGGATAGGCTTTTCTAAAATAAGAAAGTTTCTTTTTATCTTGAATACAAATATGTTTAACATTTGGGAAATGATTTAAAATTCCTCTAATTTTTCTAGTTTGATGACCAACAGAAAAAGCGAGGAGATTGAAATCTTGAGGATTTTTGAGCATCACATCAATTGTTTGAGTACCGATTGAACCAGATGCCCCTAAGAGGCAAATGGTCATCATGGGAGAATAAAGCCTCCCGGTACATCACAGAAGATTGATGTATAAATAGCGACAGTAATCGCCGCGAAAATAATTGAATCTAAACGATCAAGGATACCACCATGACCTGGAATTAAATTAGAGAAGTCTTTGATTTGATAATGTCTCTTAATAGATGAGAAGACTAAATCACCAAGGACAGACACTAATGGAATTAATGTTGAAAGGATAACGATATGATACCAATGTTTGATATCTAATAAACCATTTAATACTGGGTGACCAACAGCGCTCATGATGAAGGCAAAGCCACTGATGAAAGCGCTAGTTAAGATGACGCCACCAAAGAAACCTTCCCAAGTTTTCTTAGGAGAGACTCTTGGATTCATTTTGTGTTTACCAAAGAAGACACCAACGAAATATGCAAAAGCATCATTTAAGCAAGCGCCTAATGCCATGTATAAGAGGAATAGGAACGATTCACAGTTATCATAACCATTGATATATGGGACTGTTTCACCTGCTAATTTAAGAGATTGATGATATTCATAAACAGGGAAATAACGAATAAAAAGAATGCTTTCTAAGCCAAGAGCGATAAGAACGACTGTAGTAAAGATGAAACAAGCATCCATAATCGTGAAGTTTTTATCCACTAACATAGTTAAAGAAGATAAGCAAATACCGATAAACATAATGGTAATACTTACCGATATACGGTTATAGCTATCATAGATACCTGACCATTGATCAGTATTTTTAAACATGTGTGGTATATCTTGGAAGAAGTTCCAGAATAAAATAAGGAACGCTAATAAGAAAGCAACAATATATAAAACTTTAGAATATTTTGTTTTCGCACATCTAATGATTTCGATAATAGCGAAAACTAATACTAAAATCATGAAACCAAAAAATGGCCAGTCGCCAAACATCACGAAAGGCAAGATAATAGCAATCGCTGTGAGACCAGCGATAATTCTTGTTTTCATTGATGCTGCTGTATCGTTACTTAATTCGTTTGGTTGAAATATTGGTCTATGTTCGCCCATAAAATCACCTAATGAAATTATTATATACATAAAAAGCGGTATTTGTAATAAATAACCGCTATTTTATTAATATTTTTTCAAAAGACTAGAGAGACATTAATTCTTTTTCTTTATCAGCGACCACTTGATCCACTAATTTAATGGAATCAGAAGTTACTTTTTCAAGGTCTTCTAACATTTTCTTTTGGTAATCTTCGGTATAAGCATCATCGTCTTTAGCAAGTTCGATGTAGTCACGACGAATATTACGGATGGCGACTTTGAATTCTTCACCATATTTCTTAGCTTGTTTAACAACTTCTCTTCTTCTTTCTTCAGTTAATGGAGGAATTGTTAATCTGATTTGTGTACCTTCATTAATAGGGTTAATTCCTAAATCGCTCTTATTGATAGCAGCGATAATGGCTTTAGCGTCGTTTTTGTCGTAAGGCTTAATGAGTAATTGTCTTGGTTCTGGAACAGAAACTGAGCTCATTTGGTTAATTGGTGTCATTGTGCCATAATAATCGACTTCGATACCATTTAACATGCTTGGTGTGGCTTTTCCTGTTCTTAAAGAGGTTAATGATTGTCTTAAAGATTCGACGGATTTATTCATCTTCTCTTGCATATCTAATACGAGTTCATCCATATGATTATTCTCCTTTTTTGCAGATACTACCAACGGTCCTTCCTTGCGCCGCAGCGATAAAATTATCAGCGGACATTCTGAAGACACGAATTTGAATATCTTTTTCCTTTATTAATTCTATCGCAGAAGTATCCATAATTTGAAGATTAAGTTTTAACATTTCTTCATAAGTGATGACTGGGAAGAATTTTGCATCAGCATTTTGTCTTGGATCTTTATCATAAACACCCTCAACACCGTTTTTACCCATTAAGATAGCGTCGACATTAAGTTGCACCGCTCTTAAGGCGGCAGCAGTATCAGTTGTGCAATATGGCTTACCTGTACCACCAGAAAGGAAGACAACCTTACCTTCGTTCATTGCTTTATCCGCAATTTCTGGAGAATAAGCAACATTAACTTCTGGGACTGGACCAATTGCAGTTGTGACAAGTGATTCAACACCTAAGACTTTTAATTTGGCAGCTAAAGCAACAGCGTTAATAACTGTGCCCATCATACCCATGAAGTCAGCTTCGTATTGATCCATACCAGCATCTTTAGCGATTTTACCACGCCAAATGTTACCAGCACCGATAACGATACAAACTTGAACTCCACTATCATGGATTTGTTTGACCATTTTAGCCATGTTGTCTAAGGCTTCAGCGGAAAGAATAGCATCGCTATTTTCCTTTAATGCTTCACCTGATAATTTGAGCAAAACTCTTTTATATGCCATGGGATTTTCCTCCTAAAAAAAGAAACACCAAAGGTGCTTCTTTTAAGTTTTAAAAATTACTTCATTTGGCTCATGACTTCGCTAGCGAAATCATCTTTACGTTTTTCAATACCTTCACCAACTTGGTAACGAACATATTTGAGAATGTTTGTTTTATTTTCTTGAAGGACTTGACCAACTTTCTTACCAGATTCGGTATCGAGTAAGTATGGTTGTTCAACAAGAACCATTTCAGCGAAGTATTTGTTAACTTTGCCACCAATGATTTTCTTGAGCATTTCTTCTGGTTTGCCAGCAAGTTTTGGATCTTGTTTAGCAGCTTCAAGTTGAATCTTGGTTTCGTGTTCGATAGCATCGCTACCGATAGCGTTGGTATCTAAATAGGCTGGGTTGTTAGCAGCGATGTGCATAGCAAGACCTTTGCCTAATTCAGGATTTTCTTGATCTAAGACAACGATGACAGCAATTTTACCACCCATGTGGATGTATGTGTAAACGAATTGACCTTCAGCTTTGTCGATTAAGGCAAATCTACGTAAGTCGAATTTTTCACCCATTTTAACTGTGGCATCGGTGAATAAATCTGTTGTTAAAGCTTTAGCTTCTTCAACATCTTTTGGTTGTTTTTCTAAAATGACATCAGCGGATTTTTCCACTAATTCACGGAAAGCATCACCCTTAGCAACGAAGTCTGTTTCACAGTTGATTTCTAAAACGACTGTTCTACCGCATTTTTCGCATGTCTTTGTTAAGGCTAAACCTTCAGCAGCGATACGGTCAGCTTTCTTGGCGGCTTTGGCTAAGCCTTTTTCTCTTAACCAGTCTGTGGCTTTGTCTAAATCTTCACCGTTGTTTAATAAAGCGGCTTTGCAGTCCATAAGACCAGCACCGGTTCTATCACGTAATTGTTTGATTAAATCAATTAAGGCCATTATTTGTTTTCTCCTTCGGCTTTTGGAGCTTCTTCTTTAGCTTCAGCGGCTGGAGCTTCTTCACCTTCGGCTTTTGGAGCTTTTGGTTTAGCGGCTCTTTTGGCTTTATCAGCATTACGACGAGCTTCTCTTTCAGCTTGTTCTTTTTCATAAGCTTCTTGACGTGCTTGTCTTTCAGCTCTGATCTTCGCTAATTTTTCAGCGTTTTCTTTTTCGGTTTGGCGAATGACTTCTTTCATGGTCACGGCTTCACCTTCATCTTTTGTATAGGCCACAACTGGGACACCATTCTTAGATTCAACGATAGCGTCAGCGATGACGGCTAAGATTAAGCTGAATGAACGAACGGCATCATCGTTTGCAGGAATGACATAGTCAACGACATCTGGATCACTATTTGTGTCAACAATAGCGAACACTGGGATGCCTAATTTTCTAGCTTCTGCAACAGCGTTGTGTTCAATGCGTGGGTCAATAACGAACATGGCGTTAGGAATTTTTCTCATTTCCTTAATACCATCTAAGTTCTTGGATAATTTTTCTTTTTCTCTACGGAGTTGAGCGGCTTCAACTTTGCTTAATAAATCGAGTTCGCCTTCTTCTTCTCTTCTTTCGAGTTCTTTCAAGTATCTAATTCTGGATTGGATGGTCTTGAAGTTTGTTAATGTACCACCTAACCAACGGTTGGTGATGTAGAAACTGCCGGAACGTAAAGCTTCT
>CACYSA010000034.1 GCA_902777015.1 uncultured Erysipelotrichaceae bacterium
CTATTTCGGTAATTTGTTTTACAGCTTGTGGTTGTAATTTTGCCATAATAGCCTCCTAATGATTACATAAAGTAATTCAGCGATATTATTTTACGCATATGTGCGGGAATAAACAATAAGAAAATCGCACTTATTTCCAAATTAAAAAGTTAGGCTTTACTAATGACCTATTTTTGTCATCAATTAGCCTAACTTTATTAAAGTTGAATATTAGTTGCCTTTGTAAGCATCGACCAAGATTTTCTTCATATCTTCGACGATTGGCATACGTGGGTTGGCTGGTGAGCATTGATCTTCATAAGCAAGTGTAGCGACTTCATCAAGTTTAGCCGTCCAATCTTTTTCATCAATACCACAGGCTTGGAAGTTTGGATCTAAGCCGACATCTCTAATGAGTTTATTAACTGCTGCCGCTAAGGATTCAACGCCTTCTTCTGGCGTCTTAGCTTTGAGACCTAATAAGTTAGCGATTTCTTGATATTTCTTATCAGCGCAGTAATGGTTATATTTTGGCCAGACACTTAATTTGGTTGGTACTTTACCGTTATAGCGAATAACGTGTGGTAAGAGGATAGCGCAAGCATAACCATGGACGACATGGAATTCCGCGCCTACCTTATGAGCGAGTGAGTGTGTCATGCCTAAGAAGGCGTTAGCAAATGCCATACCAGCGATGGTTGCAGCATTATGCATTTTCTCTCTTGCTTCTAAGTCATTTGGACCGTTTTTCGTAGCACGTGGTAAGTATTCGAACACTAATTGGATAGCTTTCAAGCATAAACCATCAGTGAAATCGTTAGCCATAACGGAGACATAAGCTTCAATAGCGTGAGTCAAAACATCAAGACCAGTCATCGCCGTTGCGGCTTTTGGTAAATGGGTTGTGAACTCTGGATCAACAATAGCGATTGTTGGTGTTAATGAGTAGTCAGTTAAAGGATATTTCTTGTTATTTGCTTTATCAGAAATAACAGCGAATGGAGTAACTTCACTACCTGTACCTGATGTAGTTGGGATACAGATTAAACGTGATTTCTTGCCTAATTCTGGATATTTGAAGGCTCTCTTCCTGATATCCATGAATTTTTGTTTTAAATCATCGAAGTTAACTTCTGGGTGTTCATAGAACAACCACATACCTTTAGCAGCGTCCATAACGGAACCACCACCTAAAGCGATGATTGTATCAGGTTCGAATTGCTTCATCATTTCAGCGCCTTTTCTCACGCTGGAAATATCTGGATCTGGTTCGACACCAGTACATAATTGCATGATTGGTTTCACACTTCTTTGATTGAGCATTTCTTCAATCTTGCTTAAGAAGCCTAATTCAACCATTGATTTATCTGTAACAATAAAGACTTTGTGCATTTCTTTGCAATCTCTTAAATATTGAATGGAGTTGCGTTCGAAATAAATCTTTGCAGGGACTTTAAACCATTGCATAGTATTTCTCCTTTTACCAACTTGTTTGATGTTTAGTAAGTTAACCGCACTGATGTTACCACCAATGGAGTTATGGCCATAAGAACCACAACCTAGGGTTAATGATGGTAGGAATGAGTTATAGACATTACCGATACCACCGAATGTGGATGGAGAATTCCAAATAATACGAATGGCTTTGACCATTTCACCGAAATCATCGGCCATTTTTTGTTCTTTACAGTGGATCGCAGCACTATGACCTAAGCCGTTAAATTCCACCATTTCTTTAGCTTTTTCAAAGCCTTCTTTTTCATCTTTCACGCAGAAATAAGCGAGGACGGGTGATAGTTTTTCTCTGGAAATTGGTTCTTTTGGTCCAACTTGTTTGCAGAAAACACCAAGGATAGATGTGTCTTCTGGAACATCAAATCCTGCTTGTTTTGCAATCCAGTGAGCGGATTGACCAACGATGTCTGGATTAAGTTTTCCAAGTTCAGCGTCTTTATCGCCTTCAGCGTAACCGAACATGTATCTAGATAATTTGATTTTTTCTTCTTTATTGACGAAATAGACTTTGAAACGTTTGAATAATTCAATCGATTCATCCCAAATATCTTGGTCAATAATCACTGCTTGTTCAGAAGCACAGATCATGCCGTTATCAAATGACTTGGACAAGACGATATCATTGACTGCTTGTTCAACGTCACATGATTTATTCATATAAGCAGGAACATTACCCGCACCGACACCCATAGCTGGTTTACCACAGCTGTAGGCTGCTTTAACCATGGCGTTACCACCAGTAGCCAAGATTGTGGCCACATCTGGGTGATTCATTAATGCGTGAGTGGCATCCATACTTGGATGTTCAATCCATTGAATGCAGTTCTTTGGTGCACCAGCGGCTTCTGCGACTTCTTTCATTAAGACCGCTGCTTGTTTACTACTTTGTTGAGCGGATGGATGGAAAGCAAAGATAATTGGGTTTCTGGTCTTTAAACAAATTAATGATTTAAAGATAACTGTACTTGTTGGGTTGGTAACTGGGGTGATACCACAGATAACACCAACTGGTTCAGCGATTTCAGTAATACCAGTAACTGGGTTATTACTAATGACACCAACTGTCTTTAATGAGCGCATATTGTTTTGCACATATTCGCAAGCGAATAGGTTCTTTGTAGCTTTGTCTTCAAAGACACCACGATGTGTTTCTTCAATTGCGGCTTTTGCTAATGTGCCGTGATGGTCAAGACCAGCGACACAACATTTAGCGACGATGTAATCAATTTGCTCTTGGTTAAGGTATTCGAATTGTTCAAGTGCCTTAACACCTTTAGCCACTAAATCATTAATCTCTTTAGTAACTTCTGGAGCGATAACTTTTTCTTCAGGCATAATTTAAGCCTCCCTTTTGTTATTTATACGATGGAAGAAGACCGCTAAAGAACGGGCTAAATCCATATTTTCCACGACGACATCTTTTGGATGTTCTAAATGAATTGGAACAAAGTTCCATATTGCTTTAATACCACTATTAATTAATTTATTAACTATTTCTTGGGTAACTTCTTTTGGTGTTGCCACAATAGCGACTTCAACACCTAATTCTTTAATCTTGTTATCTAAATTAAAAATAGAATAAATTGGCTTATCGTTAATTAGTTCGCCAGTTAATGATGGATCAATATCAAAACCAGCGACAATATCTAAGCCATAATCATCAAAACCTTTAAATGATAATAATGCACTACCAAGATGACCGACACCCACCAAGATAGCTTTATTTGTAGAGTTATATCCTAGATAATCTTTTAAATGATTAATTAGAGTATCAACATCTCTAGGACAACCTGGTTTAGAACTATTTGGGGAAACGATTTGTAAATCTTTTCTCACTTGTTCTTCAGATACACCTAAAGCATCCGCTAAAAGATGGGATGTCACTTTGTCAATTCCACTATTCCTTAAAGACAATAGAACGTTCAAGTAGACTGGATATCTTTCGATTTGTTTTAATGAAACTTTTGGGCTCATAGTGTAGTTCGGTATTTTTTTACCAATCTATTTATATACCTTTTTCAGCACTAATTCAATAATTTTTTACCGATGTCATTTTATGCAATATACTTTATTGCTAGCAATAAAAAACCCTCTACTTGATGGCAAATAAATAACGAATATATTAGAAATAGTCCTTTGGAATCATGAATTTCTCTACCAAAGTTAATGATTTCTTTGGTCTAAATAATCTATGAGTGGACTTTAGAACAATATATTTGATAAGGGCGAATAAATAATACCCAGTATTAACACTCGCTATAAATATGTAGGCAAAGATGAATGTAATTGAACCCACTTGTAAACCACTGATTCCTAACATTAGATAAGGGATCAATAAAACATGTAATATAACTAAGCCAATTGTGTATTTAATGACATCACCAATTGAGTAAAAAGCATAAAACCATCTATTCATAATCTATAATCCTTTACTCAGTTATTTCTGTTTTATTTTTAGTTTTTTTAAGTCTACGAGCGTTTATAAAAATGATTAATTCTCTAACCGCTACGTTGCCGATCAAGGCAAATAATACTGCCAAAAATAAGATAATAGGAAAATATGGTAAAAAGGCAAAGCCTTTAAGGTTATTAATTTCCACAATGAAATAGGCAATCGCTAGAATTGTAGCAATACCTGCAAGTATTGTAATGACTGTGGCTAAAGGTTTTTTGATATTCATAATTAATCCTTTAGACCAATATATCACAATTTGTTTCGATTACAAGAGAATATTCTAACTTATAGATACGCGATTTCGTTTTGTTTTTTACGCGCAAATAATTTATTAACTGCTTCTTTAACGTTGACTTTGCCGTCGATAATCGCTGCGACTGTATCAATGATTGGAAGCTGTAAATTATATTTCTTTTCAAGTTCTAAAGCGGCATCTAAGGAATTAAGGCCTTCCACTACCATTCCTACTTTTTCTAATGTTTCTTCTAAAGAGTAACCTTGTCCTAATAAATAACCAGCTTTATGGTTTCTTGAATGCACTGATGTAGCGGTAACAACAATATCACCAATACCAGTTAAACCAGAGAATGTATTAACATTAGCACCCATTGCTAAACCAATCTTAGTAATTTCTCTAAGGCCTCTAGTAATTAAAGCTGCTTTAGCGTTATCACCATAACCTAAGCCATCTGACATACCAGCGGCTAACGCAATAATGTTCTTAAGCGCACCACATAATTCAACGCCTAAGATATCTTGGTTTGTATAAACTCTTAAAGAAGAGGAATAGAAAATATTTTGTATTTCTTCTGCGATTGGTAATCTTTCACAAGCAGAAACAATTAAGGTTGGTAAACCAATTGCTACTTCTTCAGCATGTGTTGGACCACTTAACGCCACGACAGGTAGATCTTTTTCTTTTAAAACATCATGGATAATCTCACTAGTGGTCATTAATGTACCTTTTTCTACACCTTTAGCGACGGTAACAATTATTTGATTAGGTTTCAAATAAGGTTTCGCAAGCGCAGTCGTGTCACGCACATAAATAGAAGGAACAGCGATGACGACAACATCTTTGTCTTCTACTGCTTCTTCAACACTACATGAATATAAAATATTCTTATTAATTTCGACGCCAGGAAGATTCTTGTGTCTACGTGTTTTCATAATTGTGTTAACTTCTTCTGCGAATCTACTCCAGAGCATGACTTCATGCCCACTGCTCGCTAATAAGTTTGCTAATGCGGTACCCCATGTGCCCGCGCCTAATATACCAATACGTTTCATAATCTCACCTTAAACAATATTACCATACCATAATAAATCCTTATAAACTATGTTTACTTTCTTTTTCAACTTTTTGATACAAATATTCAACTTTTTGAAAATATTCATAGAGAGGAATATATTTATATATTCCTCATTTTTTAAAAAACATGAATGTTTACTTCTTGTCACAAATAAAAAAGTATTGTAATATGTATCCAGATAGCTTTTCATGAAGAAATCATACAAATTTTGAAAGGAGCATTTCATAATGAAAAAAACAAAGCTTTTTGCTATGATGTCTACCATTTTAGCAATGGGTTTAGTTGCATGTAATGGACCAAAACAAGAATCCAAACCTGCATCTACACCAGCAAGCACACCAGCTAGCCAACCAGCTTCTACTCCAGCAAGCACACCAGCTAGCACACCTGCTTCAAAACCTGCAAGTACTCCAGCAAGTACTCCAGCGAGTACTCCAGCAAGCACGCCTGCTTCCAGTAGCGCAGCAGCCGTCGCAAAAGCAGCCGAAATTTCTACAGTCGGTGTCGTTTTAAAGAACAATAAGGCTTATGTTCAAATTAATGGTACAGCCGAAGGTTATACCGCTGCTGAATTCAAATGGGCTTTAGCATTACAACACGCTGCTAACGCCGGTGCCGGTGATGCCAAAGACACATTCATCTTAGGTGAATCAGCCGAATTCGTTGATGGAGATTACAAACTTGATGCCACACTCAATAACGATGGCACATTCGTCTTCGAATACAACCTTTCTGACATTGCCAAAATGGAACCAGGTTTATTCACAATCCACATTGCCGTTAAAGGCGTCGAAGGCAACCTCGACGTTGGCGCCACAACCGCTGGCCAAGCAGTCAAAGACGGCAAAAACAGATACTATATGAGAGCTGATGTCGGCAACAAGAATACAATCGCTGTTGACGAACTCCCACCAGTTGAACTCACAGAAGCTAGTGTCGTCATGATTGAAGGCGTTGCTTATGCTAAGATCGGTGGCGCAGCCTCTGCCGCTATCACACAAACAGTCTTAGATGGCTACAATTCATTCGTCCAATTCCAACAAGTCGGTGGTAGCTGGACAAGTACAAGAAGACGTAAAGCTGGCACATACGAAATCCCAGGTCAATCTGGTGGTGATCCAACACAACTCGTCGTTGAAAAGGACGAATTCTATTGGAAGTTAGAAGGCACAAAAGCTTATGTCTATGCTGACATTTCCTTCTTCGCCGCTGACGCCAACTACAATACTCACTTGAACGTCACAACTGATTCTCAAGCTGACTGTAAGATGGATGCCGCAATCAACGCTAACTACGAAATGACAAACGCTAATGGTGTTGCACTCAACGTTAACGTCGTCGCCATTCCAGGCGCAACAGAACAAGCTGACTTCTGGGGCAACTTAGGCTTCATCGTTACTGCTAAATAAGCATAACAAAGTATTCAAATACTTAATTAGGGGCGCATAAGCGCTCCTTTTTGTTGCCTTGGTAACTTGTAATTTCATTACAAATGTGTGATTATTTATTTGTACATATCAAATATCATAAAAGGAGATTCATATGAAAAAACGTATTATTTTTGGAGTGGCGGCTTTATTGATGACTATGGGTCTATCCGCTTGTAATTCCACTCCTTCTGGAGATGAATCAAAAGGTCAAGAGTCTTCAACTCCTATTAGTGTTGATCCAGAAACAGAAAAGAAAGTCGATATTTCAAATATCACATTATCTAACCAAGATAATAAAGCCTATATTACTGTTACTGGTAAAGTAACTAATTACACTTCTGAAGATTTTAAATGGGCATGGGGTTTAAAAGATCAATCGACTGGAGAATTCCATGATGGTAAAGAAAAACCTGAAGCAGAAGACTTCAAAACAGCCCGAATAAGCAACAATAATTCATTTACCGTAAGATATTGCCTCACTAACGTTCAAACCTTAAAATCAGGCGTTTTTTACCGCATTTATGGCGGTACGCCAGAATCTTACGATGACATTGAATTCCAAAGTAATAACTATGGCGCGAATGACGCGACAAGAAGATATTATTTACGTAACGATAAGAACAATTCGTTAGTGTACGACTCTATTCAGCCAATTTCATTCACTAAAGCATCTGTTGTCGATTTAAAACAAACTGATTTACCAGAAGGCATCACTAATCCTGGTCCATATTTAAAGTTTGGTGGCGTTAACACTAAAAACCTCACTATGGAAACAATTAACTCTTGGCATGAAGCCGGACATATCGCTGGCAATTTCCAACGCGTTATCGGTGACTACACCACTGTGGCGCATACAGACGAAAATAGATTCTGGAAAATCGAAGGTAATGATGTCTTCTTCTATTGCTATATCGGTTTTATCGAAATGGGTGAAGGTTGGATGATGCACTTCGACTTAGTGGAAGGTAATCCTGAAAGTAACTTGCAATATGATTCAGTTATTTGGGGTGAAGAAATGTATACCGTTGGCGATGCTGCTTATAAAGTCTACGCTGATAAGAGTAAAAGCGGCGCGGAAAACTACTGGGGTTGTCTTGGCGTTTACCGCGAAACCGTAGCCTAATATCAATCAATAATTCAATAAGCCCTTCTACTTGAAGGGTTTTATTTTGTATAAAAAGAGATGCCCAATCGGACATCTCTTAATCTAAATATGTTGATAATTAATCAACCCAGGTCACTAAGACGACAGGTGCGTTATCACCACGGCGGTTTTCAAGCTTATATTGCTTGGTGTAACCACCATTGCGATCCTTCATCTTTGGACCGATTTCGGCAAATAATTTATCTAAAGCATTGACGCCTGTTTTTTCATCGGCAACGATGTTACGGACGAAAGCAGCAGCTTGACGTTTGGCGTTCATGACATCTTCTTTCTTTGTTAATGTCACTAAACGGTCAGCTTCTTTGATGACGTCTTTTGCAGTGGCAGCGGTCACTTTGACAGAACCACGGATGATTAAGTCAGTGACGACATTGCGGAGCATATTTTCGTATTTGCTCTTGGTA
>CACYSA010000035.1 GCA_902777015.1 uncultured Erysipelotrichaceae bacterium
TTCGATAGATTTTGCATCGCCACCTGTTTCACCACAGACACCAACGTGGAGGTCTGGGCGGGTGCCACGGCCTAACTTAACGGCTAATTGGACTAATTTGCCAACACCGTTTTGGTCTAAGGTCTTGAATGGATCTTCTTCAAAGATCTTTGTTTCGTAATAAGCTGGTAAGAATTTACCGGCGTCATCACGTGAGAAACCAAATGTCATTTGTGTTAAGTCGTTTGTACCAAATGAGAAGAATTCAGCATCTTTAGCGATTTCATCAGCGAGTAATGCTGCACGTGGGATTTCAATCATGGTACCAACGTGATATTGCATTGCTAAGCCGGAATCTTTAATGAGCTTATCAGCGGTTTCGCAGATAATCTTCTTAACGAAGGCTAATTCTTTTTCTTCGAGTACTAATGGAACCATGATTTCTGGTTTCACTAATGTGCCTGTCTTCTTACTAACGTTAATAGCGGCTTTAATAATAGCAGTTGTTTGCATACGGCAAATTTCTGGATATGTGACCGCTAAACGGCAACCACGGTGACCCATCATTGGGTTAGCTTCGTGGAGTTCGTCAATTCTGTCTTTGACGTCGTTAACGCTAATCTTGAGAGCTTTGGCTAATTCTTTAATGAGTTCTTCTTCTTGTGGTAAGAATTCATGTAGTGGTGGGTCTAATAAACGAACGTTAACGTTGAATGGTAACATTGTTTCATATGGTTCAATTTCTGCTAAAGCAGCTTCACGATCTTCGACTTTGTCAGCAAGAATCATCTTTCTCATGGAGAAGATTCTGTCCTTAGCGAAGAACATGTGTTCAGTACGGCAGAGACCAATACCTTCAGCACCGAAGATCTTGGCTTGTTTAGCATCTCTTGGTGTATCAGCATTTGTTCTAACTTTGAGGGCTCTATATTGATCAACCCAACCCATTAATCTACCGAAGTAACCAGCAGTTAAATCTGGTTCAACTGTCTTGATTTCACCTTCGTAGATTTTACCTGTACTACCATCTAAGGAGATGGTGTCTTTATCGGTGTACACTTTATCACCAATGGTGAGTGTACGTTTTTCTTCATCAATAACAGCGGCAGCGCAACCACAGACGCAGCATTTACCCATACCACGGGCAACGACAGCGGCGTGTGATGTCATACCACCACGCATTGTTAAGATACCTTGAGCGGCAACCATACCGACGATATCTTCTGGAGATGTTTCGGCTCTGGCTAAGATAACTTTTTCACCAGCGTTCTTTCTGGCTTGAGCTTCTTCAGCAGTGAAAGCGATTTTGCCTGTGCCTGCACCTGGGCCAGCTGGTAAACCAGAGGCGATTGGTGTTTTCTTGGCTAAGTCGTCTTTATCAAAGCCTGGTAATAATAATTTATCAAAGCTGACTGGATCAATTCTTAAGACAGCTTCTTTTTCGTCGATTAAACCTTCGTCGACTAAATCGCAAGCGATTTTTAAAGCGGCGGCTGGTGTTCTCTTACCATTACGTGTTTGTAAGAAATATAATTTACCATCTTCAACGGTGAATTCCATATCTTGCATATCACGGTAGTGGTTTTCCATTAATTTAATGGTCTTGACGAATTGTTCGTAAACTTCTGGCATACGAGCTTTTAATTCATCGATGTGGAGAGGTGTACGGATACCTGCGACGACGTCTTCACCTTGAGCGTTTGGTAAGTATTCAGCAGAGATAACTTTCTCACCTGTACCTGGGTTACGTGAGAACGCAACACCTGTACCTGATGTTTCACCTTTGTTACCGAAAGCCATGGATTGAACGTTAACAGCAGTGCCCCATGAATATGGGATGTTGTTCATCATACGATAAACGTTCGCTCTTGGGTTGTCCCAGCTTCTGAAAACAGCGGCAACAGCTTCCATTAATTGAACTTTTGGATCAGTTGGGAATTCTTCACCAAATGTCTTCTTGTAGTATTCTTTGTATTTAGCCACTAATTCTTTTAATTGTTCAGCAGTGACTTCAGTATCTAATTTGTAGCCGTTCTTTTTCTTTAAGTCATCTAACATTTTGTCCATGTCATCACGTGGGTGACCTTTGGCAATGTTTGTGAACATAAGAATGAAACGACGATAGCTATCCATTGCAAATCTTTCGTTATTTGTTTCTTTAGCAATAGCAGCGCATGTTGTTTCGTTTAAACCTAAATTTAAGATGGTATCCATCATACCTGGCATACTGACACGAGCGCCAGAACGCACAGAAACTAATAATGGGTTCTTGCTTCCACCGAATGTTTTACCTGTCTTCTTTTCAATACCTTTGACGGCTTCGAAAATTTGATCGACGACAAACGCTGGAATTTCTTTACCGCTTTCGTAATAGAGTGTGCAAGCTTCGGTTGTGATTGTGAAACCTTCTGGAACTGGGACACCAATGTGGCTCATTTCCGCTAAACCGGCACCCTTACCACCTAATAGTTCTTTTCCTAAACCATAGGCTTCATCGAAAGGGTAGACATATTTCTTTTCTGCCATAATATTCCTCCTGCAGGCCTTTGTGAGTGTACCTCACAGCGCTTAAATATTATCATACATACACGAACATGAGTACTTTTTTCTAAAAAAAGTTTAATTCTAAACAATTTCGTATAAACTATTTACATAGTAGTGCTATCGGCTAAGGGAGATTGACGACTATGAATGATAATCCATTAGTATTAACACTAGATTTTGGTACACAATCTGTCCGTACTGCCCTTATTAACAAATCTGGTGAGATTGTTTATTTATCGAAAAAAGCATATAAACCTGTTTCATTTGCTGTTAAGACTGGCTATGCCGAGCAGTTCGCGGATTTCTATTGGGATAATCTTGTTGAATGCTTGAAAAAATTAAGCAAAGAAAGCTTAGAAAATCTCAACGATATCACCGCGATGACAGTGACAACATTTAGAGATTCCGCAGTTTTATTAGATGAAAATAACAAACCATTAAGACCAATTATCTTATGGATGGATCAACGTCTTGCAAAAGCGGAAGAAAAACTTCCTGCAATCCATCGTTTCTTATTCAAACTAGTTGGTATGAAAGATGCAATCGATATGAACCGCACTCGTACCGCTGCTCATTGGATTAAAGAAAACGAACCAGAAATCTGGGCTAAAACTAAAAAGTACGTCAATATTTCAACATATATCAATTATCGTTTAACTGGTGAACTCGCAGATTCTCCAGGTGGCTTAACTGGTCATTATCCTTTAAATTACAAAAAGTCTGAATGGTATAAAGAAGGCGCAATGAAGGGAAGAATCTTTGGTATTCCTAATAGCATGCTTCCTAAAGTTGTTAAGCCAGGCGAAATTATCGGTCACTTATCTGATGAAATCGCTAAAGAATGCGGCTTACCAAAAGGCATTAAATTAATATCCACGGGTAGTGATAAAGGTTGTGAAACAATTGGCTTAGGTTGTTTAACTCCTGATATCGGTGCCTTATCATATGGCACAGCGTGCACAATTGAAGTTAGCAATCCTAAATATCATGAACCAGAACCATTCTTACCAGCTTATGCCGCTGCAGTTCCAGGTTTATACAATTTAGATGTTCAAATATATCGTGGTTACTGGATGCTTAAATGGTTTGCTTCTGAATTCGCCAATGAATTAGAAAAGGAAGCAAAAGAAAAAGGCTTACCAATTGAAGCTATTTTAGACCAATGGATTAATGATGTTCCTATTGGTTCTGATGGTTTAATACTTCAACCATATTGGGGTCCAGGTCTTGCTAGACCATTAGCGAAAGGTGCGATAATTGGATTCTCAAGTGTCCATACACGTAAACACATCTACCGCGCTATCGTGGAAGGCATCGCATTTGCCTTACGCGAAGGCTTAGAAAGCATAGAAAAATCACAAAAACACAAAGTTAAATCATTAAGAATATCTGGTGGTGGTTCACTTAGTGAAGAAATATGTCAAATCACCGCTGATATCTTTGGTTTAGAAATCGCAAGAGTACAAACCATTGAATCCACCTCTTTAGGCGCTGCTATTGCTACGTTCACTGCAATTGGTGAGTTCCCAACAATCCATGATGCAGTTAATTCAATGACTAAAATCTCAAAAGTTTTCAAACCAAATATGGAAAACCACAAGAGGTACAACCAAATCTATCGAGAGGTTTACTTGAAAATTTATCCAAGATTAAATCCTCTGAATAGATTGATAAATAAACTATTTAAGAGGTAACAAAAATGCAAAACTTTATTCTCATCTCCCCGCATTTCCCTGAAAATTACTACTTGTTTGCTGAATCTTTGAAGCGTAATGGCTTCCGTGTGCTAGGAATTGGAGACTGTCCGTATGAGAATTTAAGTTGGGAATTAAGAAATAATCTTGATGAGTACTATTGCTGCTACGACATGGATAACCTCGACAACGAAATCAGAGCAGTGCAATACTTCTGCGACAAATATGGTCCAATAGATTATCTGGAAAGTAATAATGAATATTGGCTAGCTAAGGACGCTGAACTTAGACAAATTTTTAATATTCCTAATGGTGTTAGACCAGATGAATTAAAATTCTGGCAACACAAGTCATTAATGAAACAACACTATAAAGAAGCAGGTGCTTTAGTTGCGGACTATATCTTAGTATCTGATAAAGAATCTTTATTAAAGTTCATAGATAAGGTAGGTTATCCTGTTTTCATTAAACCAGACATTGGCGTTGGTGCGGCAGGCGATTTTAAAATCACCAATGAAGAGGATGTTGATAATTTCTTCAATAAAAAAGAATCATGGATTACTTACATTTGTGAACAATTCATTGATGGCGACATCATCTCGTTTGATGGCATATGTGATAGCAATAGCAACGTTGTTTTCTGTGCTTCTAACTATTTTCCTCCATCAGTCGCGGATGTGGTTAAAGAAGGAAAAGACTTATTTTATTACACACTTCAATATGTGCCAGAAGATCTAAAAGAAATTGGTCAAAAAGTCGTCAAAGCTTTCGATGTGAAAAAGAGATTTTTCCATTTAGAATTTTTTAGGTTAAATAAAGCAGTTAAAAACGTTGGTAAAAAAGGCGACATTGTTGCCCTTGAAACAAATATGAGACCCGCTGGTGGCTTTACACCTGATTTGATTAACTTTTCACAATCTGTTAACTGTTATCAAATTTGGGCGGATGTTATGGCTTTTGATGAGAATAGACAAGACTTAACTATGACAAAGTACTATGCTGCATGTGCTTCAAGACGTAATGGCATATGGTATGCACATAGCGATAGTGAAATCCTAATGAAATATCGTGACCAATTATCCGCGGAAGGCTATTATCCATATGTCTTAAGTGGTGCGATGGGTGATCGTTTCTTTATGGCGAAGTTAAATAATCTTAAAGAAGTCGAAGAATTTAAAGAATTCGTCGAGCAAAGAATGTAATTATGGACTATAAACCAACAAGACGTAAAAGAAGAAATAGATATTTCACTGGCGAAGACATTGATATGCTTCGAGAACGTGAAAGAGAAAGAAAACGCGATAGCCACAAGAATATTTGTGATACGAATATCGATGGTGCTTAAAACGGAAATGTTACAACTGTAACCCATTGTAATTATAAGGCAATCACTTAATACTAGTTTTTGCCTTTTTAATTTGCAAAAATACAACTATCGGAGGGAGAAATATGGCTAATTATCAAATATTTACCGATTCAAGTTCTGATTTAACTCCAGAGCTTAGACAAAAATACAACTTACAATACTTCTATTTTGGCTTAGTCGTTGATGGTGTTGAATACCGTGCTGACTTAGACTGGAAAGACTATTCTGTTGACCAATTCTATGGTTGGTTAAAAGAAGGAAAGAAAGTTAAAACAACACAAGTTTCCTTAGAAGAAGTCTTAAATAAGGTTCGTCCATGCTTCGAAAAAGGCATTGATGTTATCTACTTTGCTTGTTCTTGTAAATTAACAGGTTCTATGAACCTCTTCTTACTTGCTAGAGAACAATTATTAGAAGAATTCCCAGAACGCAAAATGATTGGTGTTGAAACTTTAACATCCAGCTTTGCTTTAGGTATCTTCGCAATGGACGCCGCTAAAAAACAACAAGAAGGATTATCCATCGAAGAATTAGAAAAATGGGCTTTAGAAAAACGTTATTTCTACAACTTCTTCGCTACAGTTGATACCTTAACTTACTTAAAGGCTGCTGGTCGTATTAAAGGTACCGCCGCATTCTTTGGTAACATCATCGGTGTTAAACCAATCTTCATTTCTGCTAGAGATGGTAACAACTTAACAATCGAAAAAGTTAAAGGCACAAAAGCTTCATTAAATGCTATCTTTGAAGGCGCTAAGAATGCAATGACACAAGATACTGATGCGATTTATGTTGGTCAAGGTGACTGTATGGATCGTGCGGAACTTCTCAAGAAGAGAATTGAAGAAGAACTCAAAGTTAAATGTGAAATTATTCCAATTGGACCAATCGTTGGTACATCATGTGGCCCAGGTATCATCGCTACCTTCTTACGTGGTAAAGAAGTTACCCGTTACGAAGGCGACGGCATCAAATAGGAATAATTGTATTATTCAAGTTTATTACCCCATATCGGATTTAATCGGTGTGGGGTTTTAATTTTTCACGATTATTTCTTTATTTATTTAAAATTCAGGACTAGAATAAAATCGACTGGAGGTGCTCCCTTATGAAAAAAGCCTCAAAAATATTATGTTTATTAGCGGTTTCCGCTTTTGTTACAGCGTGTAATAGTGATCCAAAACCACCGGTAGTGATAAGCCTTGATTTAAGCAACGCTATCGCTCTTTTTAATGGTAATTGCACTACTGAGGGAAGAGAAACTTCGTTCGCTCTTTATAAAGTGGATGAAAAAGGTGTCACAAGTAGGGTTTCTGTTAAAACAAAGAAATCCGATGACGATCCTTACTTTTATGAAGATTTCCTATTTGCAGATTTAAAAGAAGTATCAGATGAATATTTCTTAGCCGAACTAGGATGTAGTCCAAGTAATCGTTATATAAATAATTGCTTTGTTAATAAGAAAACTGGACAAGCGTACAAACTAGATGGTGATTACGTCAATTTTGCATATGATTATTGGCTTGATTCAACAAATCCAATGAGAGATTTTGCAAAAGACGGTAATGGTAGCTATTACACTCGCGCTTATGACCGCAAGATTCAATCGTATGTACTGGCAAAATTTACCGTTACTGATAAGAAAGTTAAAGTTGAAAACATAGGTACTCTTCCTGAAGTTCGTTTAAACAGTGACACCAATTGCCCATTCAACGAATTCGCAGTGGATAAAGACGGTAACGTCGCTTATCGTGGCGCGCTTGGAACTGGTAGCAGTTGGAGATACGTTACAACCGATAAGAAAGAACTCCCAATTGATTCTCGAATGGCTGTTTGGACCGGATATGATGGCGAAATATATGCGTATAGAGCGGGAAATATCGAAAAGCTTTCTTATAACAAAGACACAAATCAAGTAGATGCAACACTTGTTAGATCATACCCACAGTTACAAGATGCTAATCTACTTTCTATGAAGATTCTTTACATCGACAAAACACAACAAATCTATGGTTATACAACTGGTCCTAAATATGAATTCATTTTGCATCAATTATATGGCGATAATGCATTAGAAGAGCCACTTGTTTTTACCGTAGATGATATATCAAGACTTGATGCGTCAAGCAATCCTGTTATAAGCAAAGATGGCTACGCACATAGCAGTGTCGATTGTGATGAAGATTGTATTTACATCGGTGGGAAAGATGGTAACAACTTTGTGATTAATAAAATCGATACCACTAAGAATATGGAATTGAGTCAAGCTAAATACTACGTAGAATATAATGATGGCACAAGATATTTAAATAACAAAAAAGGTGTCGTCTTCTACTGGAATAGCGATAGTGAAATCAATTGCCCTCCTGGCAAGTCTACTGCTAGCATGAGTGTTGGAATCTTAGACCTTAACACCGGAGAAATAACTAAGCAAGATAGTTTTGTTACTGGTAACTCCGATAGATCATCGGTCATCAATTTAAAAAGCTACAAATAACACTTATTTATTCGGCGCCCCAAATTTTAGGGGGGACTAAATGAGAATCCTCCAAACTTAAAGGGGGTAGTAAATAGCTCGGAATATCATTTTCCGGGCTTTTTATATGGCC
>CACYSA010000036.1:0-7521 GCA_902777015.1 uncultured Erysipelotrichaceae bacterium
GCTTATGCGAAAAGAAGAAACGCCTATAAAAACTTACTTAATAATCTTAACGATGACAAAAAGGAGTTATTTCAATGATACAAAAAGAAACATACTCACATAATTAAAAAATGTTGAAAAACATGCACCGTATAATTATTTAACTATCGAAAAACATGCAAATATATTGATTATTTTATAGTAACTGCATCACTAGGCTTGTTGCTTCCTAGTGAACATGAAGGTGTTCCCGTTACTCGTTAGCGGGAACTTTTTTATCGACCGAATAAAAAACCTGATATAACAAACTATAGTCAGTTTGAGTTATAACAGGCATAAAGTATTATTTCACTTTTATTTTTCCGTTTGGTGCATAGAGATCATAATTTACGTGTGTTCTTTTAACCATAGAAGTGGTGTTGACTCGATTAACTTTCCTAAACCAAGGAACAACACGTGGATATGTTTTTCCATTTATGAAAGAGCCTCTAATTGTTCCATGACTTGAATAGCAAGAGAGATTTAGTTCTTTTTCTTCGGTATACAAATAATATGTAATATCGTTTTCAGAACGAATATTGACGTTATGCATTCTAGAACAAATTACATGTACCTCGTCTTTTGATTTGATAGTTAGCTTTTCGCACGCTCCATACCACGCAACAAAAGTTTTGCTTTTAATAATGGTTTCTTTAGTTGTAATTTCATCATGACAAAGCAACAATGAAGAACCTGCTTCAATATTTAAAATTGGGATTATTTTATTTTTAGGAAGATTAACTGTTACTTCTCCCTTAACTGATTTTAAATCGATAATCATGGTTTCTTTGTTAGTAAGCACTTTCTTAGACAAATTAATCTTATTGTATCCGCTTACAACATTGAGGGAATTATTGTAAGAAATACCTATATTAGTTTTATCTTTACCACATTTAATAGTTAACTTCTTAATTCCATTTAGTTTTACATCATACAGCCTTGTTGCTTTTGTATTTTCATTTGTACTATTTATAATTGGTTTTTGAACTTCTTCTTTGCATAGCAACGATGTTAAAGGATTAACGGTTGCTTGAATATCTTCTTTGCTATAGTTAGTTTTTTCTTTTTTATAGAACGCTACGATAGTGGCTCTATATTGTTTGATGTCATTTCCATCATAGAGTTTTGATAAATTGATGTTCTCATTTAGCCAACAAAAACAGCTGACTAAATGAGAATCATAAATACTACTACCAACTAAATCAGAAAGAATCGCACGTGTTTTAAAATTATCTTTTAGAACTTCGCGTCCATGTCTATTGATTATGTTTATAATAGCTTCTTCATATTTCACGGCTAATTCCTCCTATAATATTTAACTTTTAAATGATCGAACAACATAAATGATAGTGTTACATCATCACCTGTCCCTTCTTTTTCAGCTATGGATTTAATCTTTTTCCTTATCTTGGAATAATCATTATCCAATTTAAGTCTACTTACTGTGGGTTTGATAAAAGACTCATTTAAATTGTCATATGATTGATATGGAGTGGATAATCCATCAGTGCATAATAAGACACCATCTAATTCTTTAATGTTCATTATGCTCACTTTTAAATGATTAAAAGCATCTTCTTGGCACATTGAATATGTTACATTTCCAACTGGCTCATCATCGTTATTAAATATAGTGACTATTTCACCTTTCTTAATACCGAGACATTCTGAATCACCGATTGACACAACAATCAATTTATCACCGATTGCCATAGCGCCAGTTAAAGTTGTTCCATATGCAGATCGTGGCCTTTTACTAAGTTCAAATTTTTGGCAATCATCTAGATTAGCAATTTCTTTTTTTCTAATCTTGTGATTGTTAAGATGTTGTTCCACTAAAGAATTCCATTCGCAAAGAATAGAAAGACGGATTGAGGTGGCAGTTATCTCTCTTTTCTTTTTGCTAATAGCTTCCTTATTAATTCTTTTTAAGACATTGATAGTGGCCTCTGAGGCAAATTTTGATCCTAAGTTACTACGGATATACATTTTGCCTCCATGTCCATCCGCGCATGTGATAATAGTGCGTTCATTATCGATATATGAAGCACTATAGTCTTGTAATACGGTCCTGCCATTGATATGACGGAAACCAATATTACTAAAATTGAATACATACATACTTACCACCCCCATTGATCAACATCTGCTAATGCTTCGTTGATTTCTTGTCGCACTAATTGGTTTTGATTAATTACTTGACCATTCCCCACGGTAGCGCTGCTTGATTTCACCTTAGAGGCAGTTAGAACAATAATCTTGATGATGTTCTTAAGCATGCTGGAAGAATAGCAATCTATGACATCGCCATTATCGCCAACAAAGTCTTTTAAAACACCCATGGTTCTTTTATCGTGCAGTTCGATTGCTATGCCATAGCGAATAGCCGCTTTAAACCACGGAGAGTTATTAAGATTAACGAGCTCATCTTTATATTCAGTCGTGGTTGGATGACCATCTGTTAATAAGAGAATGATAGGGGATGTTCCACCAAAATCTGGCATAACACCTCCATGGCTTTGTTTCTTAAGAATCTCTTCTAGTTTTTGATAACCGCAGTGTAGATTAGACCAGCCACAGCATTTGAGATTATCAAATTTGAACTTATCGACATTAACTTCGCGATTATCGTTAATGAATGAAGATTCAGTGGAGAACTGAATGATGGAGAGATAGAAGTCCACATTTGAGTTCTCCACTTGTAGATTTACCAAGTAATCCTTGATGTCACGAATTGCTTGGTTGACTTGAGAAATACGCTCACCCGCCATTGATTTAGAAGTATCAACGACAAGTATGACGTTTAGTTTTTCTTTGGCAATTCGGTCATTCATACGATTACCACTCCACGTCATCGACATCAGATAAGTCTTTATTTACTTCGGCTTGCATCATCTCGTTTTTAGGAATAGCGTTGCCATCTTTTACTAAATCGCCACTAGAACCAATCTTAGTAGTGGTGACAGCGATAACCTTAATGACTTTTCTTAAGGCTTCTGCAGTATAGACTTTTAAAACTGTTTCTGAATTACCAGTAAATTTAGTTAAAACATCCATTGCTTCTTTGGTATCGATTTGAATAGCCAAAGCATATTTAAGAGCAGCTTTAAACCAGCCTTTCTTCTTTAGCTTATCAAGATGTTCTTCCCAGTCATATGAAGTTGGCATGCCATCACTCATTAAGATGACAACAGGTGCCACTCCACCAAAGTCAGGCATTTGACCGCCATTTTCTTTCTTGGAGAAGAACTTGGTTAAGCAGTCATAGGCTTCAGAATAGTTTGTTCCGCCATCTGTACCAATATCTTTCCAAATAAAGTCTTGAACGCTTTTTGGTTCACTATAGACCCATTTAGCTTCTTCAGAGAATGTTAAAGCAGAGATAGCGATTTCGGCATCACTTGTGTCGTCTTGGATTTCTGGCATGATACTCATCACATCTCTAATAGCGTTATTAACAGCGCCAATCTTTTCGCCTTCCATTGAGCCACTGTTATCAATAACGAAGACAAGGTTTAATTTTTGTTTCTTAATTCCATCAGTATTATTCATAATTTAAAACTCCTTTTATAAAGAACTAAAACATGCGACATAGACTATTGCTTGTCTATTTCGCCTTTGGTTTGACTATCAAATTGAATTGATAACTTATTAATAATTGGAATAACACCGTCTTTAGCGATAACCTTTGTATTGCCGTTCCTATCTTGAACTGTAATATCGTTATCAACTCTTAATTTGATACCCCATAAACTTGGGTTATTTTTGTTTTGTATTACTTTTCCAATAGCGTGATTATATTCGCTAGAGTACTTATTAAGATGAACCGTATATAAGTATTTACCTGGTTCGAGTAAAATGCGCTTTCTACCGATAGTTAGTAAGCACATTTCCTTTGTTTTGTTATGGCAATGTGGGCAAGTACTATTTACTTTCTTTTCGTTATATCCGTAGATATATTCCTTACCACAGTGAGGACATGTAATAAGTTCATCGCGATATTGTGATAATAGTCTTAACCATTCAATCTCGGTTGTACGACTATTCTCACGATCTTTTAAGCCATCAGTAAATGTCTTATGGAACGCTTCTTTAATATATGAAGGAAGCATAGGATAGTACTTTAATACAGCGGTGTGATAGCCATTAATTGGTCTATTTGATTTATCATGTTCACTATAGATGTAGATAGGATTTTTACCAAACATCTCATACTCCGCTTTTTCATCTACAATAACGTGATTCTTAAGTCTTTCACCTTCAAAAGGATTTCCAAGGCAAAGTGTTAAGAACAAAATGATTGCAAGAGAAAAACGGTCAGAATGGGTATCTGGCATTTGTCTTTCACCAGTCATCCTATCTTTATCGCCGCGCACAATTTCTGGCGCCATATAGCGCATTTTACCTAATATACCAAGGTTTGTTTTATCTGCTGAAACATTGTCATTATCACATATGAGCAATTTGCCATTATTAGGATTTAAGAAGAACGATCCATCGTTCAAATCTTGATAAGAGAAACCTTTTTCATGGAGTAACTTAAAACTTTCAACTAGTTCAATACACCATGTAAGTTTAGTCTTTAAATCTTTAAATGGATTTTTGCCTGTTAAATATGAGATGAAAGAGACGTAATCCGATGATCTTACGTCCATTAAGTAACCGCATGATTCATCATCAAACTCAACGTACTTTTTAGGCCAAATAAAGGTGGAAGCAGGTGAACCCTTATTGATATTGTTCTTTAAATTGAACTTAAAATCAGAACCAGGAATCTCTTTATAGTATTTGAAAGCGTATGTATTACCGCCATCACTTACTAAGTAGACTTCACCTTGTCCACCTTCACCTAAGGTATTAATCACCTTATAAGTCACACCGTCTACGGTGAAAGTATCATTTTTATTAAGACGCATTAGAATAAACCTCCTATAAATTTAATTGCTTCATTCATCCAACCTAGCTTTACCGCTAAAGCGGTGACTACGACTAGTGCACCGCCCAAAAGAATAAGCAAAAACGTTTTCATATCGTTTTACTCCTTTTCAGTCCAAGAGAACTCTGCTTCAAAGATATAACCTTGACGTACAGTGCCTGTTGGAGTGGTGGTATATAAGCCTAGAGAAGACTGCCAAATAGAAATCTTGCCTTCACTATCAAATACAAGCTCACTGTCTTGTCTAAATGACGCACCGATACCGCCACCTACACTGGCAGGAAGTTCAGCAAAGTCATGGATTTGAATGATGAGTTGTTGATGTTCGTCTTCGTGATATGTATATCTACTCTTAAATGGAGAGACATAGTTTTTACCAGATTCGATAAATGTGGTGTTCTCTTCTTCCATATGGTCAATGAATGTATCGTCCACATATAAATAGCGGACATTCATTTGGCCAAATGGTTCATAGTAGTTTCGATCAAGAAGATTAGCAAATTCTGTACCTTGATAAAGTTCATTACGAACTTGTTGGGCTTCTTTATCATCTTCGTAGTATTTGACAGTGGCTGTTAAGCTAGCATAGTTATATAGAACTGTGTTTCTATTTACATGGGTAGCCTCTGCATTGAAAAGTCCTCTAATCTTTGGTTTTAGGCTAATGTTAATAAGTGATTTAGCTCTAGTAGCGGTAATCTCTTTAATGGCATATTCTTTTAAACAGTGGTCTTTATAGGCAAATTCGCCAAATTGATTGTTGTTGTCATTACCTTTAAATAATGAACAAGCACTGAGCGCACATGCACTGAGTGCTAATAAAGTTGTAGTAAATAATTTTGTTTTCATGATTAATTTCTCCTTTATTTAACGTCTACTTCGTTAATGATTTTGAAAGTTGTGTCTTCTGTATTAGAAATGATGATTGGATAGTCGACATAAATATCGCTAGCCGCACTGGCCTTAATGGCCTTAATGATACGTGTTTCAGGATCTTCGCCTACTGTTGAAAGTAAAGAACCAATGGCTTGATCGCTTCCGCTTCCTATAGCAGCGCAGTCTTCGATTTCGATGACGCTTGCATCGGTACCAATGACATATAGATGATCTTTGTACGCAAAGAAGAAGCTAGATTCCATAAAATCAAAGTACTTTTCATCTTTAATAAAGCCATACTCTTTTAATGTGCTTATGATGTAAGGGGTGATACGTTTTACAACAAAACTATAGTTAACAGCGTCGTTATAAACGTCATACCCTGTGACTAAATCGTCAATAAGTCTGACAACATTACCATCTCTTACATAGCCAACTTGTCCCATTAAACAATGATCAACGTTTAGTACTTTCCAGATTTTATAGTTATTTTCATTTTTGAGGGTGGTTCTGGTTCCACCCTTTGTGACTTGTGAATCACTGCCGATATAAACTTTGTTATCGGCTTTAATAGCAACGACTACACTCATAGTTAATAAAACTCCTTTCTACGAGATACTTTTTGAAAACCGCAGAATGCTTTTATACATTTGAATACTGCAAGGAAAATGCATAGTGCGACGGAAACTGCGCCTAAAACAATAAACCAGACGAAAGATCCTTTAATGCCTATCCACATGCATGTATTAGCAATGGTGAACAATACAGCAAGAACTGTACACATGATTGATTTCATAGGATCGATATGATTCTTTTTCTTAAATTGAAGATTCTTTTGACATTTTTTTCTTCTAAACTTTTTGTTCATAATTAAAGCTCCTATAGAAATAACAAGACGATTGCTGTAACGACCCATAAACTAAGCGAGATGTAGATGGCAATTCTAAAATAGTTTTTTCTTAAAGCGTTGCTTTTGTGTCTTAATGTCACCATAGCAAGAAGACTACCAAAACAACCTCCAAGCATTGAAAAGAACAACAGTGTCCTTTCTGGAATACGGAAGTAATATCCTCGTTCTGCTGCATTAGTTTTATCTACTGCGAATAGAAAGAACGTTAGCATTGAAAAGAAGAGTGTTACAATTCCATAAACGCCTAAAACAACCAAATTCATAAAATGTGCCTTTCTCCCGATTGGGGCTTATTAGGTGACTACGGGGCCACCTATTCATAAAGAATAAAAAAAGTCCAAAATAGGACTTTTAAAGATTCTCGATTATTGATAATGCTTTTTTAACTTCTTTTTCACTTAGGAAACCTAATACATCATCACTACCAAATTTGTCATACACAATTTCTCCATCTTCATCTAATGCCGCTACTTCATATAGATTTTTCTCACCTCCATACGTGTAATACCCTCTGATTATTGAAGCGCTATAACCATTTTTAAAAGTGGTGAAATAGTGTTCTTGAAACCCACATCCAACAAATTCGATATTGTAATCTAATTGGTAGCCAAACTTTTTAACTCGCATTTTTTACTCCTTTCTAAAGCTTGGGGTTACCACCTCAAATAAAAAACACCACGCGATGGTGGTGCTTTGTTACTTGATGCAGCAAGTTTGATTAAGTTTTGAAAGGATTTAAAGAAAGAAACTTACATATAATGGAGGAGATATACGATAGAGC
>CACYSA010000036.1:7536-19675 GCA_902777015.1 uncultured Erysipelotrichaceae bacterium
TTGAAGCATATGACCACTTCCAATCATCTTATCAATCCACTTTTCGCATTTTTCTTTACTGATTGTGCCTTTATGAGCGGCAGCGTTTCTAGTCTCTGAAAACTTTTTAACTTCCTTTATTAGCTGAGTAATATAGTTAGTTAAATGAATTTCACCATTAATTCCATCAAATAGGTCATTTTTAAAGCATTTTTTCAAAGCTTCTAAATGAGCTTCATCGAACATTCTAGTTTCTTTTTTATACTCTTGTTGATATTCACCTAGTGTTCTTGATTTTTTTCTCGAAACGATATCTTGGTATTGCTTTTCAAGACCATTATCCTTGATATATTTAACAAGGTTTCTTCCAAGATATTTATCGATTTCGTTTTCTAAAGCTTTAGCTAAATTGAGTATGGCGGATGAGTAATCTGCCTCATCATATCCAAATTGTGTTTCTGTTGTGTATTCTACGATGCACCTAGTAATCATGTTTTTTGATTTGTCTTCGAGCTTATTAAAGGAATCGCCAATCAAAGAATGACAAAAGGCCATAATATCATCTTTCTTTATAGAATTTGATGATACGAATTCAGCAAACTGATCTTTAAAAGTGTTTTCTTCACCGTTTTGTAGCTGCTTAATTTCATAATCACAATCAAAGCCATTATCTTTTGCTAACTCATAGTACTCCAAAGCCTTTTCTTTGTATTTAAAATCTTTCTCTTCGTTATATTTATGACTATATAAATTGCCTAACTCTAAATATGCCTCATTATTTTTAAGTTTTAGCGCTTTTTCTAAATATGAAACGGCCTTTTCTAGTGTAATAATTCCATCGTAATAGTAAGATGCGAAGCTTATACATGCTTCTTCGTTTCCATTTTGAGCAGCTTTTTCAATAAAATGAAATGCTTTTTCTTTGTTTCTTCCTTGCATATTATACAAATCGCCAATATTGTAGTAAGCTACATTGCAATTTGGGTCGACTTCAATAGCCTTAAGGTAGTATTCCTCCGCCTTCTTTTCATCTCCATTTTTCCAATACAAAACACCTAAATTATTATATATGTAAGCATAATTTGGGTCGACTTCAATAGCCTTAAGGTAGTATTCCTCCGCTAACTCATATTTTCCTGTTTCACAATAAATAAGACCTAGGCAGTTATACGCTCCGACGACTTCTTGGTATATTTCAACAAGTTTACGAAAACAATCTTCTGCTTTGTCATATTTCTTTTGCTTTATATACAAGCTTCCTAAGTTGTATTGAGCATCAAAATCTTTAGCATCTATCTCGAGAGCTTTTAAATAACATTCTTCTGCTTCTTTACTCTTACCTTGTTTTGTGTATAGAACTCCCAAATTGTTGTAAGTGTTTGCATCATTTGGATCTAATTCAATAGCTTTAAAGTAGTATTCCTCCGCCTCGTCTTTCTTGCCTTGGTTTCTGTACAGAACTCCCAAATTGTTGTAAGCGTTTGCATCATTTGGATCTAATTCAATAGCTTTTAGATAACACTTCTCTGCCGCATCATCTCTATTTGAATCAGAATATAGAATTCCCAAATTGTCGTATGCATTAGCATCATTTGGATCTAATTCAATAGTTTTTAAATAACATTCTTCCGCTTCTTTGTTCTTACCTTGTTTTGTGTATAGAATTCCCAAATTGTAGTACGCACTTGCATAATGAGAGTCAATTTCAATAGCTTTTAAATAACATTCTTCCGCTTCATCATCTCTATTTAAATCATGATACACATTTCCTAAATTGTTGTAAGTGTTTGCATCATTTGGATCTAATTCAATAGCTTTTAAATAACATTCTTCCGCTTCTTTACTCTTACCTTGTTTTGTGTATAGAATTCCCAAATTGTCGTATGCATTAGCATCATTTGGCTTTAATTCAGTAACCTTCAAACAGTACTTCTCCGCTTCTTCGTTTCTCCCTAACTCATTATATAAACATCCTAAATTGTAGTACGCTTTTGCATAATGAGAGTCAATTTCAATAGCTTTTAGATAACATTCTTCTGCTTCTTTACTCTTACCTTGTTTTTTGTATAAATTTCCTAAATTGTAGTACGCTTTTGCATAATGAGAGTCAATTTCTATAGCCTTTAGATAACATTCTTCCTCTTCATCATCTCTATTTGAATAAAAATATAAAATTCCCAAATTGTTGTATATGTCTGCATCATCCGGATCAATTTCGATAGCCTTGAGATAACACTTCTCTGCCTCATCATCTCTATTTGAATCAGAATACAGAATTCCCAAATTGTTGTAAGTGTTTGCATCATCCGGATCAGTTTCGATAGCCTTGAGATAACACTTCTCTGCTTCATCATCTCTATTTAAATCATGATACACATTTCCCAAATTGTTGTATGCCTTCGCATATCGTGAATTAATTTCAATTGCCTTAAAGTAGTATTCTTTAGCTTTTTTATATTGTTTCAAAAGATAGCGGCAGTTTCCTAATTGTTTCCAAATCACAAAATCGTTTGGATTTTCTTTTAGATGAAACGCATAACATTCTTCTGCATTCTTATATTTCTCTTGTTCATAATAAAGATTTCCAAGCTCTAGATAAGCAGTGGTGTCACCTTCGTTAATTCTATTTTTCAATTCTTTAATTTTGTTATTTATCTCTTTTTTCATCTAGTAAATTATAGCACTCACTTCTTTACATGCGCGAATAAAAAAACACCACGCGATGGTGGTGCTTTGTTACTTGATGCAGCAAGCGTGATTAGTTTTGAAAGGGTTTAAAGAAAGAAACTTACATATAGTGGAGGAGATATACGATAGAGCTGCATCTCTATAAGGACAATAAGGAAAAGCCCTCGAATAATGTTCGGGGCCACCTATTCATAAAAGTGAAAAACTTAGCATTTTTCTTTACTGATTGTGCCTTTATGAGCGGCAGCGTTTCTAGTCTCTGAGAATTTCTTTACTTCTTTAACTAGATTAGTTATGTAATTAGTTAGATGAATATCACCATTAAGAACATCAAATAAATCACTTTTAAAACACTTTCTTAATGATTCTAAATGAGCATCATCAAAGATTCTGACTTCTTTTTTATATTCTTGTTGATATTCACCTAGTGTTCTTGATTTTTTTCTCGAAACGATATCTTGGTATTGCTTTTCAAGGCCATTATCCTTGATATATCTAACAAGATTTCTTCCAAGATATTTATCGATTTCGTTTTCTAAAGCTTTAGCCAAATTTAGTATAGCGGATGAGTAATCTGCTTCATCATATCCATATTGTGATTCTGTTATGTATTCTACTATACATCTAACAATCATACTTCTTGATTTGTCTTCGAGCTTATTAAAGGAATCACCAATCAAAGAATGGCAAAAAGTAGTAACGGTTTCTTTATTTATCGAGTTTGATAGTACGAATTTAACAAGTTGATCTTTAAAAGTGTTTTCCTCACCGTTTTGTAGCTGTTTGATCTCATAATCACAATCAAAGCCACATTCTTTTGCTGACTCATAACAGTCTAAAGCCTTTTTCTTGAATTCTAAACATTTTTCTTCGTTGTACTTATAGTTATATAAGTTGCCTAACTCTAAATATGCATCTTTGTTGTTTAACTCAATAGCCTTTTTTAATAGGCCAACAGCTTGTTCGAATGATACATCAATATCATAATCATAGTAAAACGACGCAGCATAAAGGCAACCATCAGCGCTTCCTAAGTCAGCAGCCTTTAGAACATAATGATAGCCTTTTTTCTTTGAAAATCCTTTGTTTAAACTATAAATTAAACCTAGCTGAAAAAATGCGCGTTCCATTGCTGGGTTTGCTTGTATTGCTTTCAAATAGTATTTTTCAGCTTGATTATATTTATTCTGTACTTTAAATAAGGTGCCGAGATCATAATAAACATTATCATTATTTTTATTTAGCTTTAACGCCGCAATAAGATACTCTTCAGCTTTTTTATAATCTCTCAGTTTGAAATATGTTTTTCCCAAATTACTCAAATGGATGACTTCTTTTGGTTCTAATTCAACTGCTTTCAAATAGTATTTTTCAGCTTTCTTTTCTTTACCTTGTTTTGAATAAATGGTCCCTAGATTATTGTATGAGCTTGCATTTTTTGGATTGATTTTAACTGCCTTTAAATAGTATTTTTCTTCTTCGTTACTTTTTCCTAAATCGCTATATATGACACCCAAATTAAAATAAGCACCATCGTCTTTTGGATTGATTCTAATGGCCCTTAAATAACACTCTTCAGCCTTGCTATAATTTGCCTGATTATGATAAACGACACCCAAATTGTAATATAATTTAGGATTTTTTGAATCAATCTCAATTGCTTTAAGAAAGCATTCTTCCGCTTCGCTGAATTTATTTAAATCTGTGTATATAAGGCCTAAATTACTATATGCTCCAGTTCCTTTATAGCTTAACCTTATAGCCCTTAGATAACACTCTTCCGCTTTGCTATAATTTGCTTGATTATGATAAACGACACCCAAATTGTAATATAATTTAGGATTTTTTGAATCAATCTCGATTGCTTTAGTAAAGCATTCTTCCGCCTTTCTAAGCTGATCGGTTTTAAAATATAATTTTCCTAACACATCATATTCATAATTACCGCATTTATAACACGGATTAATTTTTAAAACTCTTAAGAAGCATTCTTCCGCCTTTTTATTTTTGCCTTGGTTATAGTATAGGATTCCAAGATTATGTAAAGTATCTAAATCGTCTTGATTTAATTCAATTGCTTTAAGAAAATATTCTTCCGCCTTTTTATTTTTGCCTTGGAATAAGTAAAATGCGCCAGCAGCAAAAAGAGTTTTATAATTGTTTGGCTCACATTCGACTGCTTTAAGGTAGCATTCTTCCGCTTTTTTGTGCAGTTCTTGGTTATAGTACAAATTTGCAAGTTCTAAATAAGCACTTGTATCGCCTTGATTTATTCTATCGTTTAGTACCTTAATTTGTTTTTCTATTTCTATCGTCATACTACAGTATTCCCCCATAGAACTTTTTATTAGCGAAATTACCACTTACTAGGATGATAATCAATAACGTAATGATTATTGCTATAAAAAGAGCTCTCTTTTATTGCAACTTCGACAGTTTTCTTTAGACTCCCGCACGAAGAACAGCAATTGATTATCATATCTGGCATATATGCATTTATCCTATTTATAAAATCATTTCTTAAATTGAAAAAATGCTTTGAAAACAGTTTTCTAAAGACTTGGTTAGTATTGTTTCTACTACAATTATTACCTAAAACGCAATAGCAGGATGCCTGATACTGTACTGGATTCATTATATAGATTTCATAATAATAGTTGCTATTTAGATTTTTATTTACCCACGGCCTGTTGGACAATTTGCTATTAATGGCGTTACCAGTTTTACCATTCGCTGGACGTAAAGGATTATTATATTGATCAAATTCATTTTTATGAGGTGATTCTAATACTAATAACAATTTTCTAATTGCTTTTTTCCTGTAAGCATTTATTTGAGATGGACCGACAAAAACCCAATTCTGATTAACAAATATTAAATAACCCCTGACTTCATCTAATACATTTTTACCAGTGAAATTAATTGGGGTATTTCCATTATGACTTGTATTAAAGATTAAATTACCTAGCGTTATAACCATTTTTAAATCAATTAGTAATTTTATTATAACCACTATGAATAAAAAAACACCACGCAATGGTGGTGCTTTGTTACTTGATGCAGCAAGTTTGATTAAGTTTTGAAAGGATTTAAAGAAAGAAACTTACATATAATGGAGGAGATATACGATAGAGCTAAAAAAGTCGCCACTAAATAGCGACCCGAATATCACACTTCAACTGTCGGAACCCTTTTGGATACAACAAGAGGCGAATCAATGTCTCAACACTAGTATCTTAACCGATAACTCGATCCGTCCAACTTAAAAGTGGGATTAACTATATTTTAGAATAGATATAAAGTTTGTCAATATGCTCAAAATAGTAGCTTTTATTCAATATATGTATCTAATTTCTCTTTAAAAGAATCTAGAAAATCTGGGCCAGTCATATTAGTAAAATAGATATACTCTTCCTCGTTTATATCTTTTTCATCGTCATAGATTTCTATGAATCTAGCGATATTAGGATTTGGTCTCCAGAGATTGTTTAAACCATCTTCTTGATTTTCATAAAAGCCAAAGGCATAGTCAGCCATACTATCTTTATTTCTTTTGTCAGAATCGGTTGGCTGAGCCGCTAATAATTTGATGTTGTAACGTAAATCCTTTTTACCATTCATTTTCAAGCATTTATCGCTTTGCAACAAAGTTACAATACTAACATTATCAACATCAACAAAAGCGCTTATGTCGCCATCATTATGATTAGTTTGATAAGCTACAAGATAGCAAGTAAATAGAAGAGTTTTATACCAGTTATTGCGTCTAACATCTAAGGAACAATTACAAACATAGTGATATTGAATAATTGTATCGAACATTTCTTTGATTTCGCTTTTCTTAAAAGCAATAATGTTGCGTTTTAAAGGTCCTAAAGCGATAGCGTCATAAATCAAAGTATCAAATGTATAATCTTTAAATGATGGTTTTTTATTCTTAACAATTGGAATATATAGTTTGTTAAAGAAATCTCTTCTAGTTTTCAAACCATCAATAACACGTAGTCTATTTTCTTTTAATTTAACGGCGCCCTTATAAGTGCTGCAAAGCATTTCATAAGCGCCCTCATTTTCTTTAACGAGTGTTTTGAATTCTTCTTTTAATAATTCGTTACCAGTCTTATATGATTTTTTATCTCCTAGCCAGCATAATAAAGCAATCTTTGCTTTTTCAATTCGACTTTTTCTTTCTTCTAATGTGATATCTGACCAATCATTTATCCCATCAAATAGAAAGTGCCTTAATATAAGCAACGAATTGCTTGGAGGATTAACTCTTTTGTCGTTTGCTTTGATTTTGATAATGTAAGAATCTTTTGAAGAGGAGCAATAGTTGCCTTTTGCAATACGGTCCACTAATAATTCTTGATATTCTTTAATTTCATCAATCATTGTTATTTCCCCCTCTTTGCAATTTCGCTTAATTCTTTACTATATAGATCCCATAATAACCAAGACGGTATCTTGTTTGCGTATTTTGTATCAAGCATGAAGATGTATCTTAAAGCTTCTAAATCATTATTATCAAACAATTTAGCGATGTGCTTTTTCAAAACACCTAGTTTCAGTATAGAGTCTTTATTTTCTCTTCTTGTGTAGACGCCTCTCTTATATTGTTTGGTAATGGTGTCATTA
Organism: uncultured Erysipelotrichaceae bacterium; assembly: GCA_902777015.1. Classification (GTDB taxonomy): domain Bacteria; phylum Bacillota_I; class Bacilli_A; order RFN20; family CAG-826; genus RUG14515. Next base: position 14,839 of record CACYSA010000036.1, read on the forward strand.
AGTTCAACTGCGAATTCTTTAACATCCTCATCATCAATTTCTTTTTCTTTATCATTGTTCTCTTTGTGCTCTTCTTCTAACTTTTTAGTAGTGCTATATAAGAAATATACTAGCGAGAACACTTTAGACATCCCGTTTTGATGTTTAGATAAAGTTTCGATAGGGGAAATGCACGCTAAAGCCTCATCGTCATCTAATTTAAATAATCTTTTAATTTCTTCTCGTGCTTCTCTATCTGTTAATATAGCGATTTTAGCAAAATCAATTTTTTCATCATCGAGTCTATAACTATAATCAGCGATAAAGTAATATAACTCTTGCATTATTTCTCCTGAATCAACTGGATAATAATTTTGTTTAATTATTAGATTCAATAAATCAGTAATTGATTGGCTGTCACAACAGCTCTTTCTATTAAATGAAGAAGTCATGAAATTGTAATAGGATACAAATCCTTTAATTTTATTTGTAAGATTGCTATCTTCTTCTGGCAGAGCCATTACGGATTTAAGCTTTTCTTCGTCTTTGCTATAAATCTTATTGTTTTTAATTAGATTGGCGCCTATTTCATCTAATACTAAAACGGCATTAGAGTCGTGTGATAGATGATTGCTTATTTCTTTATTTCCATCTTTTGCGTCACTTGTTAATGCGTCTTTAATACGTAAGAATCTATCTGCCGATGCAAATACAGGATCGTTCACCGCGATAAGCTGTTTTGGTTTTTGTGGTTTTGTACCGCTTTTAGCGCTATCAACCTCTAAACCAACTGTTAAATAATATTCAACAACTTTACGTTCGTGTTCAAAATCACCAATGTGTTCATCTGAATATGCAACGCATGCTGCTTTAAAACCATCGTTTGAGTATAATCCTACTTTGCTACCAAAGGTGTTATATAAACTGAAATATATAGCCTTTCCATCATTAATGCTTTCTCCGTTTGGATTTGACGAATCAATAGATGGTACAATAGCGGTTTCATACTGAATTGGAACAATACCTAAGTGTTTTCTTTCTTCAAAATTAGCTTTATCGCTATTTTTGTCTTGCTTTACAGCGTTAACAAATAGTGAATCACTAATAATTCTTACTTCATCGCCATCATAATCAGCACCTCCAAGTCTTTCTTGAATTAAAGAGGTGCCATCAATCATGCAAACGAAATCTAAATCTTTGAAATATTTTTCTCTCAAAGAACCATCAAAAGGAACCCAAGGTTTAGCAACTGTGTTTTCGTTTTTTGAAATATGTGGGTTTCTCAATAACACGCATTCCATTGGACTGTTATCGTTTTGATAGAAATTACCTTTTGGAGCGTAGAAAGAATATTTTTGTAATTTTTCTTTCGGATCAAGATCATCATCTTTTCCGCCGACAATAGTGTATAGGAGCACTAATAAGTCTCCGGAGAGATATCTTAATTCGCCTTGTAATTTAATATGACCAATTGATATTTGTTTTATTTCTTTAAAAATCAGATCGCTTATTTCTGATCTTACCGCATTAGTGTATTTTAAATTCTCGTTATATTTAAGAGCGGGATATTTTCTTCCTTCATAGATTTGGCTATTGAGTTCCTCATCCTCTTCTTCGCTTATGAGGCTTCTAAGCAATTCTGGAACATCAAAATCAACCATCTCTTCGCCTTTATTTAATTCAAAAAGGTCCTTAATGGTTTCATAATCACCAGCATATAATTTTTCAATTCTTTCTTTCTGCTTATTAGTGATAACTTCCGCTTCTTTTCTACCTAAACCAGCAGTGGAAAGGAATTGATAGTTGAGTTCTGTTTCTTTTTCTTTTTTATGCTCAATTGAATCAGAACCAGTGATATATAACGAATGATGGTACTTATTAAAGGCATCAAAATAAGCCTTCATAAAGTCTTTTTCATATTCTTCTGTTTTAGTGGTTATTTTCTCATTTTTAACTTGACCAGTTGTTAAGATAATTTCAATATCTTCTAACTTACGATATTTCTTGCTTAATTCATCTAACAAATATTTGCTTCCATCTATGATGATAGCGTTTAAAAGCACTCTAACACCTTTTTTATCAGGCGCTATTTCATAATACAGTCCTTTATCGCATTCGATGTTTTCATTATTAATATCTTTAAAATATCTTTGCATGCATTCTTCTTCATAGAATGATTTAAAGTCAACGGTATGTAACATGCCCTTAATTAATGGCAAACGTATTTGGAATGAGGTGTGTTTTTCACCGTTCTTTAAATGTTTTGGATCTGTATAAAGACGATTAATAATTTCGCTATAACGAGGCGAGAGTAAACCTTCACCATCGAATTGATCAGAAGATTGATTAATAGAAGTAAGTAATAATACACTTTTAACTTGATTGCTTTCGATAACAATATTTCCACATAAAAGTGATATTAAACGCTCAGCGTATTTACCTAAATCTTCATAGCCACCGTTTTTAATAGTGAATATTGATAAGTAGTTATCGTTGATATACTGACTAATGAACTTATCAAGATTATCTTTTTCTAGTGGTAGTGAATCTGGTAATTCTTTAACGCCAAAAGCGATAAGTAAATTTTTGATATCTTCTAATTGATAATTATTGTAAAAATCTAAATACGATTCATATCTTTCTTTGCTCCTAGCTTTCGGATTAATCCAGCCACGTATTTCCTTACATTTTTTACGGAATTTTTCATTAAAAATAATTAGTATTTCTTCGTCTTTTAATTCATGACCATCATTTAGTAATAAGAAAGTCCTGATATATAAAATATTTTTGATGACGTCATTAATGATTTTTTTGGACGCCATTGTAATTAATGGCCTAATGAACGTTTTGCTAGGATCCTTTTTATAATCCTTAACTACAAGGACACGGTTTTCATTAAGTTCTAAACGACCTAATCCTTTAAATTCTTTTTCGATATCTAAGCGGATACCACCTGACATTGATAAACCTGTGTAAGCGTAATATCGAGAAAGAGATAATTTCTTTTCTTTTACCTTTAATCCTAATAAACTTCTTTCAATTAACTTGTCACGGTATTGTTTATCCACGAAAGAGAGAACTTTCTTTTTGGACATACTGTTCGATTTAAAGAAAGAAACAAAATGAACTGTTTCACCATTTTCAAACTCGATAGAAAAACCGCCATTAACTGGATCAAGTAATGTTTCAACTATTTTTTTATAGTAAGCATTACCGGATGAATCGATTTTATTTAGCATTTCACCGAAATTGACGTAAACAAGAGAATGCGACAAATCTTCAATAACGCCATCTTTTTCAATAGCATCTTCATATATCTTTTTAACAATCTTATTTGCGTCTTCTTCGCCATTAGCGTTGTTCTTTTCTAGTAGTACTTGATAAAACAAAGCACAATCATCTTGTAAATGATCGTCTTCTAAACCGCTTGTTTTAGAATGTGCAAAGGCCATTTTACCTAAAACAAAGCCATTTTTTCTATCTTTGTTGCTGACAAAGAAATGATAAATCATTTTGGATAAGTCTAATCTATAAATACGGTATTTTAAGCGTCTATTCTTTGCCATAACGATTGCCTCTCAATATTAAAACCAAAACGTTTGCTTTTTATAAACATCTATGTGCATTTAAAATTCTACATTTTAACAAATAGTAGAGCAAGTTTTTAATATAGCGGTTTTCTCTTTATGTAATGGTGGCCCCGAGTCACCGGAGGTAAACAATTATGTCATTAACCGCTACACAAAATTACTACAATAATGTTCTTTTTAACACAATCGCTTCTATAGAAAGTATGCCATTTATGCCTTCTTGGTCTAAATGGGTTTACAAGAACGAATTAACAATTAGAGACTATACCCTCATTTCAATGTATGGTTTAGAGAATCCTCATTCATTTAAGGATTATATGAAGTTACCATTTGTTAAACTTATGGAAAAGAATGTCCATGATACAAAGAAAATCAGTGAAGAAGATTATCCATTTCTTGTCGATGATTTATATAAAGAATATTTAAGCACTATATTATTAAATAATAAGGATAATAATAAAGAGAAGAAAGCTTGGGTATTAATGGGCTTACCAGCTTGTGGTAAAAGCACATACGTCAATAAGATACTTTCCAAAGAATCCGCTGCTGTTCTTGATGCTGATGAAATGAAGAAATGTGAATGCTTAGCGTCTTTCTATAAAGGCGGCAAAGGTTCTGAATCAGTGAGAGGCATTGTTGACGTTGCAATGAATAAAGTCGTTTCAACTGTCATTGATAAAGGTGAAAACGTTATTTTATCTTGTGTTGGTTACAAGATGAGTAGTGTTGAAGAAAGAGTATCTATGCTTAAGAATCGTGGCTACAATGTCACACTTGTCTATGTTGATATTCCTACAGAAGTAAGCGCTTATAGATCACTTCTTAGAACACTTAAAGATGGCCGCTATGTCAGTTTGAAGTATATTTTCGACTGTGATAGAAAACCATTCAATGTTTTTGAAACCATTAAAGCCAATAATGGAATGGTTGGTAATTATAAAGTCGACAATGTCGTCTATTATTCTAATTTCTAATCATTCAAATCAATCCCCTATATGGGGATTTTTTATACACTCAAGTGATAACTACGTATTATGTAAATAACTATAATGAAACATTAATATTAAATAATATTTAAAGAAACATTGGGCATATTTTATAATAATTCAAAATTTTCTTGTTCTCATCTATATAAATCTATAAAATAACTAGCAAAGGAGTTGAAGAACATGAAAAAAAGATACGCAGTTATTTTCCCTTTATTAGCAGCGCTTTTTCTTTCAGCCTGTAAACCAACCATGTATAAAGTGACCTTTAACACCGATGGT
>CACYSA010000037.1 GCA_902777015.1 uncultured Erysipelotrichaceae bacterium
TATGTTTCTTGCTAATTTAGAATCACTCATCATGTCCTTTACTTTCAAATCTTCGATACAAATGATTTGGTTTTCATCAATGATCTTCTTTGAAAGTTTATGGAGATAATCGTTTCTTTGATTTTGGATGTGTTTATGTAACCTAGCGACTTTAATTCGTTGTTTATTTCTATTACTACTACCTTTAATCATCTTAGAGAGTTTTCTCTGTTCTTTAGCAAGTTTCTTTTGAGATTTAGTTAGATACTTATGGTTTTTATATTTCTTACCATTACTATCAACGATTATTGTTTTTAATCCCAAATCTAACCCAATAGAGGTATTAGATTCTTTTAATGGTGCAATTTCGGTTTCAACTAATAAAGAAATATAGTATTTGTTATCAGTAGTCATAGAAACAGTGATTGACTTAATAGTGCCTACAAAGTCTCGATGCTTTTTAATTCTGATACGAGGACATTTAGGAATAGAAATATATCTATTGTTAGAAGAGAATTTGACGCTTCCTTGATTATTTGTCGTATAGCTTTGATTGTTTCTTTTACTTTTAAACTTAGGAAAACCTGATCTATGGGAAAAGAAAGCTTTAAAAGCAGTGTTTCTATTAAGTTGAGCGTTACTTAAAGCAAGCGAATCTACTTCTTTTAAAAACGGATAATCTTCTTTGTAAGAGGCAGGAGTTATATCTTTAAATTTACCAGTGCTTTTATATATCTCATTCATATCAGTAAGAGACTTATTATAAAAGAAACGCACACAGCCAAAACATTTAGCAAAGAACTCTTTTTGCTCAGTGTTAGGATAGATACGATACTTATAAGCTTTTCTTTTCATAGATTTTAGATAAATAAAGGGATACAGAAATGGTTTTTTAATCCATTCCTATATCCCAACATCCTACTATTAGTATATCAATTTATTGATATAAACACAACATTTTTCTTAAAAAGATTTTATAATTACTAATTGTTTATATACGAATAAAGAGATGTAATTCATCCCCACCTATAGAGGTAGCCATCAAATTGATGTGGGGGACTTTTTGCTAAAATATGTTAAAAGAAGGGGGTTGTCGGAAAATTTTAAAATGCTATTATATTTGCCGGCGCTATGAAAAAGATTAAAGTTATTGCCTTCATTACATTAGTGATCATCGTTGTTTTATGGGGTGTCGCACCTGTCATCTCTAAATCAATCTTCGATGCTGAGCCACCAATCTATTCTCCAGGAATGTTGATTGCGTTGCGTGGTCTTTTTGCCATTATCGCTATGGCTATATTAATTAACAAAAACTTTAAGAAAATTAATAAATCATATCTTATTTGTATTCCCGCTGGATTAATCTTATCAGCGGCTTATATTTTCCAATTTGTGGGATTAAAATATACCGTTCCTTCTAAAAATGCTTTCTTAGAAAATATTTCATGTATTACTATCCCATTATTTATGTTCTTATTTGTGAGAGAGAAACCAACATGGGGCACAATTATTTCTGCAATTATTTGTGTCATTGGTTCTTTGTTCCTAGTGGGCAATGGTTTAAATTTCACACACTTCTTTGAAAGTGGCAATCTCCTTGGTGATGGTTTATCTGCGATTGGTGGTTTATTCTTTGGCTTAGATATCGCTTTTACTAAAGTATTTTGCAAAGATAAAGATCCATTAATTTATGTCTTCTTACAACTAGTTATTTTAACTATTGTGTCATTTGCCTATTCATTTATTTGTGAAGGCGCAATCTTTAATGAATTAGCTATTTCATTTAAGCCACTTGATGTATTACAAGTGATCTTCCTTGGTGTCGTCTGCACAGCAATGTGCTGGGCCGCTAGAGCGTGGGCGATGAAATATATCAGTGCGATTACAGTTTCTGTTTTAGTGCCTTTATCCGCAGTTATCTGCAGTGTCTTATCAATTGCTGTTGGTTTAGAAGCCTACACATATAATTTATTAATTGGTGGATTAATTATTCTCTTATCAATTGCGGTTTCTGCATTATTCGATTATGTTAAAGAGAGTCCAATTAGACATAAAGACAAGCAGGAGGAATTGACACATGAAGAAGATTCAAGTCAAGTCTGAAATCGGTCGTTTAAAAGTAGTTCTTCTTCACGAACCAGGTGATGAATTACATAATTTAACGCCTTCTAAATTAGATGACTTATTATTTGATGATATTCCATGGCTTCCATTAGCAAAAAAGGAACATCAAGCTTTCGCTAAAACATTTAAAGATGCTGGAGTGAAAGTTGTTTATCTTACTGATTTAATGAAAGACGTGCTTGATTTATCCACTGATATTAGAAATCAATTCATTGAACAATTTGTTAAAGAAGCCCATATTCGTAATGGTGTAGTTAGAGAACTTGCTATTGAATATTTAAAGTCTATTGAAGACAATAAAGAACTCGTTTTAAAAACAATTGCTGGCATTAAAAAGAGCGAATTACCAAATTTTGAAGCCCGCTCCTTAGCGGATCGCATTGATAGTTATCCTTTTGTTAGTGATCCAATGCCTAATTTATATTTTACTCGTGACCCATTTGCCTCTATTGGTAATGGTGTTTCTTTAAATAAGATGTATTCAGTCACTAGAGGTAGAGAAACAATATTCGGTGAATACATTTTTAAATATCATCCAGAATATAAAACTACACCTTTATATTATTCACGTGATGAAGAGATGAATATTGAAGGTGGCGATATCATGGTTTTAAATGAACATGTTCTCATTATTGGTATCAGTCAAAGAACATGTCCTGAAGCAGCGGAAAGATTAGCGAAGAATATCTTCTTTAATCATGAAACTGACTTTGATACTGTTTTAGCCTTTACTATTCCTCAAGCGAGAACATTTATGCATTTAGATACAGTCTTTACCCAAGTTGATAAAGACAAATTCGCTATTCATAAAGGTTGTTATGACAAATTAAAGATCTTTAGAATCACTAGAGATATGAATCGTGAAAAGAAAGTAAAGATTATTGAATTAGATCAAAAACTAGAAGAAGTTTTAGAATCATACATTGGTTTACCAGTGACATTGATACCTTGTGGTGGTGGCGACACAATTAGTGCGGACCGTGAACAATGGTCTGATGGTAGTAACTTTGTGGCTATCGCTCCTGGTGAAGTCATCGCTTATGAAAGAAATGACATCACTAACGCCGCCTTAATCAAAGCGGGTATTAAAGTCCATATTATTCCATCTAGCGAATTATCTAGAGGTAGAGGTGGACCAAGATGTATGTGCATGCCATTAGAAAGAGAGGAACTTAAATAGTTATGAACTTATATAAAAGAAACTTATTAACATTATTAGATTTCACACCAGAAGAAATCCAATACTTATTAGATTTATCAATTGATTTAAAGAAGAAAAAACATAATGGTGTGGCCCATGATGTTTTAAGAGGAAAAAATATTGTTCTTCTTTTCGAAAAAGATAGCACAAGAACAAGATGTGCTTTTGAAGTAGCGGCTTCTGACCTCGGCATGAACGCTGTTTACATTGGTAGCAGTGGTTCTCAAATGGGTAAAAAAGAATCTATCGCTGATACCGCTAGAGTGTTAGGCAGGATGTTTGATGGCATTGAATATAGAGGTTTTAAGCAAAAGACTGTTGAAGATTTAGCCAAATATTCTAATGTCCCAACATGGAACGGCTTAACTGAAGATTATCATCCAACACAAATCCTCGCAGATTTTATGACCATCATTGAACAAAAAGGCAAACTTAAAGGTATTAAGATGGCCTATTTAGGTGATGGCAGATACAACATGGGTAATTCCTACTTAGTGGGCGCTGCTAAAATGGGCTTAGATTACCGCATGGTTGGACCGAAAGAATTATGGCCAAATGAAGCATTAAGAAATAGATGTTTAGAAATCGCTAAGAGTACAGGCGCTAAATTAACATTCACTGAAAATGTTGATGAAGGTGTTAAAGACTGCTATGTTATCGCTACTGATGTTTGGGTTTCTATGGGTGAAGCTGATTCAGTTTGGGCGGAACGTATTAACTTATTAAAACCATACCAAGTAAATGCCCGTGTCATGTCTTTAGCCAATTCTAAAGCTATCTTCATTCACTGTTTACCATCTTTCCATAACTTAGAAACTAAAATTGGTATGGAAGTTTATGAAAAGTTCGGATTAAATGGTTTAGAAGTTACCGAAGAAATATTTGAAGGCAAACAATCGGTGGTCTTTGATGAAGCGGAAAATAGATTACACACTATTAAAGCGGTCATGTTAGCCACTATGAAAGAATAGTTATACATCTTTGTCTAACACTCCAATTCCCATTTATCGCCTCTTTGGTATAAAAATCTCTTTCATTCTTTTCTTCGACTCTTATTAACAACTTAACGTGACTCAAACTTAATTCGTGCCACACTGTAGCACATTTTGGAAAAACTAAATAAAAGTGTTATATTAATAACAAGGAGGCTCATTTGCCATGAAAAAAAGATTTTATATCACAACTCCAATTTACTACCCAAGCGCTAAGCTTCACATCGGTCATGCATACTGCACAACCTTAACCGATGTTTTTGCACGTTATAAACGCTTAAGGGGATTTGAATGCTATTTCCTTACTGGCGCTGATGAACACGGCATGAAGATTGAAAAGAATGCTGCCGCTGCGGGTAAAACTCCACAAGAATTCGTTGATGGTATTGTAGAAGGTTTCTATAAACTATGGGACTTATTACACATCTCTAACGATGACTTCATTAGAACAACTCAAGAAAGACATACCAAAGTAGTGCAAGACATCTTCTCCAAGATGCTCGCTAATGATGATATCTATTTAGGTAAATATAAAGGTTGGTATTGTAAAGAATGCGAAGCGTTCTGGACAGATACACAAGCTGGACCAGATCATCTTTGCCCTGACTGTGGTAGACCAGTCCAAATGGCGGAAGAAGAAGCTTATTTCTTCAAAACAAGTAAATATGTTGATAGCTTAATGAAGTTCTTTGACGAGAATCCAAAATTCTTAATTCCAGAATCTCGTAAGAACGAAATGATTAATACATTTATCAAACCAGGATTAGATGACTTATGTGTTTCAAGAACATCATTCTCTTGGGGTATTCCAATTAGAGAGAATCCAAAGCACGTTATCTATGTTTGGTTAGATGCCTTAACCAACTACATAACCGCTTTAGGTTATGATAGTGACCACCCAGAATTATTCAACAAGTTCTGGCAAGATCCTGAATGTGAAACTATTCACATTTTAGGCGCAGATATTACTAGATTCCATGCAATCTATTGGCCAATGTTCTTAGAATCATTAGGTTTAAGAAAACCAGATAGAGAATTCGTTCATGGTTTATTAATGATGAAAGATTCTAAGATGTCTAAATCCAAAGGTAATGTCGTTGATCCATATCCACTCGTGGAACGCTATGGTGTTGATGCAGTTAGATATTATTTAACAAGAGAAATTAATTTCGGTAGTGATGGTAGCTTTGCCCCTGAATTATTCGTTGAAAGAATTAATAACGACCTCGCTAATGCATTAGGTAACTTATTGAATAGAACAGTTTCTATGATCAATAAATACTTCGATGGTGTTATTCCTGCTTATAAAGGCAGAATTAACGATGTCGATGGTAATTTAGAAGATTTAACAAAGTTAACTATTGAATCTTATGAAAGATTAATGGATGACTTAAAGATTACTGACGCTATCGCACAAGTTAACGAATTAGTTAATCGCGCTAATAAATATATCGATGAAACAGAGCCATGGGCTTTAGCTAAAGATCCAGAAAAGAGAGCTAACTTAGAATCAGTTATGGTTCACTTAGCTAACTCATTATATGTTGCTGGCATGCTCATGAAACCAGTATTAGTTACTGCTTCAGATAAACTATTTGATCAATTAGGTGTTACTGGTGATTTACTCAACTATGACAATGTCTATAAATATGGTGTTGTCGGTGGTCTCAAAGTCGAAAAGAAAGATCAATTATTCCCAAGATTAGATGCCGCTGTGGAAGTGGAATACATCCAAGGCTTAATGGCGGGTAATAAATAATTAATCGCTAAACAAGCAAAAAGCACTGAAGTCAGAATCAGTGCTTTTTCTATACCCGTATCGCTTAAATTAATAAACGAACTTAATTGATTTAATAAACACTCTACTCTTTTCTTCTTCACTTGTTGATAGTTTTAAAGTCTTACTATT
>CACYSA010000038.1 GCA_902777015.1 uncultured Erysipelotrichaceae bacterium
TTTGGATTTATGTGTCAAGGGTAGGTGGTCAAATAGTCCGCTAAGACTGGTCAAATTCGCCGCTAGAGATGGTCAATTAGGCCGTCGCGCTCACTAAAAGGAAACCTACTTGTTGATTTAATGTTGTCTCAACAATACCCACTACTTCACCATCATCATAGATACTAGTAGCGTCAAAATCTAATTCATCATTCCATATAACCGCAAAACCAGTTAGATCGAGATGGCCACTTTCAAATAATTTACGGTTTCTGCGTAATTCTTCTAATTGAGGATACTTCTCAAACATTTGAGACATATCATATCTAATCATTTTTCCATCTTGATATGTTACTTGTACAACAACATCTTTTAAGAATTCTACTTTCAGTGCTCTAAGATGCATATAGATAAGCCTCCTTACGAGATATTTAATCTAATTGAATATTATGGTATATACACCATATTTGCAACATTTTTTAAAGATAAAAAAGCCACTATCATGCACTGAAAGAGGCATAGATGTTTGGATCAATGGTATAAGAATTTACCAACGTGTTGGAATTCCATCAACGTAATGCCAGTAGTTTTCTCTATCACTCACATACTTTAGATTAGTAACCATGTACAAAACGGTGAAATTCTCTTGGAAGGAATAATCAAGCACATTAGAATTATATCCTTCATAAAACAATATTGTTTCTTTATTAGCAGGCAATGCTGAAACACGGAAATATTTGATTGAAAAAGGAACAATCAAACTCTTAATAGAAGCGCACTCTCTAAAGCTTTCACTCTCAATGGCTATTATTCTATTGCTAATTTTAACAGAAGATAGATTTTGACAATTGATAAATGATAATCTCTTGATCATCACAACCGAATCAGGTATTTCAATACTTGTTAGATTATTACAAAGAGCAAAGCATCTTTCAGGAATAACACTAATTGAGGATGGGAGTTTTATTTGCTTTAATGATGAGTTTCGCTCAAAAGCTCCTTCCGCAATTGTTTTCACAGTCTCTGGCACAGTAAATATATCTCGTTCATAAATTGGCGGACACTTAATAAGCGTTTCAAAAGTCTTATCGTATAAGATTCCATCCTTTATAGCAAAATATTTATTATCTGGGTCTACTGTAATTGATTCTAAATTTTCACAATCATTGAAATTATGTTCTCCAATTATCTCGACATTTTTGCCAATGTGAACGCTTTTAAGTGATGTGCAAGCAAACAAAACAACAGATGAAAGTTCTTTCACAGAGTCTGGAATTACTAAGTGCTCAAGCGATGTGCAATGATGAAATAAAGAGTTTGGTAAGTATTCGATGCCATCAGGAAGAGTAACATCGGTCAAAGCATGACATAAATGGAACAAACTAGCGCCGATGTAGCAGTTACTTTGTGGAAGAGTAACACTTTTTAATTTTTGACACTGGAAGAATGCCCCATCGCCAATGTAATTCAAGCTATTTGGGAGAGTAACATTCTCTAATTGATTCATGTTTTGAAAAGCTACAGAACCTATTTTTTGTAGATTTTTCGAGAAAACAATGTTATTTAGACGAGAATAAGTAAAGCTACCTGCCGCTAATGATGTAACGCTATCAGGCATGATATATGTCCCATTTTTGGAAGTCATACAGAAGACTAGTTCTTTTTGATCTTTGCTATAGATTACATCATCTATTGCTGTGTAATTAGGATTATCTTGAGATATTTCAATGTGAGCATTAAAGCAATTATTAAAAGGCATATTATTTAAATCAACATTACTATCAGGAATGTAAATGCTTTTTAAGTTATAGAAAGAAAAAGCAGAAGAGTCTAAATATCTCACACTTTTTGGTAATCTTAGTGATAAGGATTGTGGTTCTGTCGCCCAGCTCGCCATATAAAAAGCGAAGTTAGAGATTTTTACAACTCCATCAGGTATAACAATCTCGTTTGTGGTTATTCTGCCACGTATAGCATAAAAAGCATCCTCATCAATTACTCTGCATCTTTCGTGGATAGAGTGGTCGTTAATTGTTTGAATAGAACCGGTTTTTAAAATAATGTAAGGATTTTCATCATTGCCAAGATAGGTACTACCACCGTAAGTTGTTTCTTTAAAAGTTTCTCTATTTTCTAAATATGTATATTCGACATCGTCCATGTTATCTGGAGTATTTATTCTTTCTATAGCAGGGCAGAAAAACGTTATATCCTCTCCGATATGTCTAATGCTATTAGGAATAGTTATTTCTTTTAAAGAATCACATTCTGAAAAAGCTCTATACCCAATATTTGTCACGCCTTCAGGAATAACTATAGAAGTAATTTCTTTATTACCAGTAAAAGCATAGTCTCCAATATTTGTTATGTTGTTCGGAATTAAAACATTTTTACTATTTCCGATATAGCCTAAAAGGGCCTTTTCGTTATTTTCTTCATAAACAACAAAGCTTTCTTGTTCTATTGTGATTAATGATTCGGAAGGGTCACTAATAATCATTTTCGCTTGTCCCACGAGCATACGAAATTCTTGTTTTCCAAATGTTAAAGGAATGGATGACTTATTAATGAGTTCAAACACTTTACACGCATCAAAAATTTGCGTTGAGGGAAGTGTTTTTACATTCTTTCCGATAGTTAAAGAAATCAAAGAAGGAATAAGACAACCACCACACAATTGAACTGTGTTATCAGGGATAACGATTTTGTATAAATAATGACAGTTATGGAATGCATCAACACAGACAATGCGACAGGTATCTTCAATTTCGCTAGCGGTCATACTCTTATCGTACGTATTCAACAATATTAAATATGGGTTTTCTTTATTTCCTAAATATCCGCATCCATTCTTCTTGTTTGTAACAATCTTATCGCAGTAAAGAAATGCTTGTTCGCCAACGAAAGAAACATTATCACCTATTGTGACATTCTTTAATTCGTAACAGTTTATAAATGCTTGCATACCAATGCTCTCTAAAGAATTTGGCATTGAAATGGAGGTCAAACTTCTGCATTCGGCAAAAGCTTGTTTCTCGATGCTGATCATTCCGTCCGGCAAGACAATAGATTTAATGTTAGAGGAACTAAAAGCATGTTCGCCAATGGTTTTAATTGTGTTAGGTAATGTAATAGATTCAATTCCTGAAAAATAGAAACCATATGATTCGATACGAGTAATTGGTTTGTTGTTATATGAAGAAGGAATTGTTACTTGTTTAGGGTGAAAATACAAATCATTAATTGAAATAGAGTATTCTTCACCATCATTTATTGGGATAAAGGTAAAAACAGCATCTTGTGGTTTATTCTCGCCCTTTAAAACATAACCACACACTTTACATATTCTTTTAGAAGCATAACTATCATAGTAAGGTCCTACATATTCATAAGTTTCTTCGCCAAAGTCATGTTCCGCCTTATCCTTAGTGACATCGTGTCCACATGTCGAAGCATGATAATGATAAACTTCATCATAAGACCATTTACTAGCAAAAGTATGTTCGTGAACAGGCATAGAAGAAGGAACAACAGTTGAGCTACTTTGTTTATTAGATGATGGATTCATAGAAGCATGAGAAGATGAACCATTTATTACATTAGAAGAGCCACTACTTCCTATTTGTGTAGAAGAGCACGCTACAAGTAATAACGCTGATAATAATGATAAGCAATTTCTAAAAGTCCTCTTCATAATATAAATCCTCACACTTATTTGCTAATGTAATTCTAAAATAATAAATAGTTATAATCTATATTTTTACTAAAAAGTCTATAAAAAGTATCTTAATCATTTAAAAAGCCCCTATCACATACTGATAGAGGCAAAGTGTTTTGTTATTAGTTGTTATTAGTTAGTTCCATCACTGGGAATGAGATAATTAACAACATATTGAGTGGTACTAGGCATCCAACCATCACATTTAAAAATTTGTTCCCATTCCTCTTTTGTGCCGTTATAGTTGATTGTCGCTAACGCAGGACATTTATAAAACGCATTAGCGGAAAACACTCTCATTGAATGAGGAATATTAATAGTTGTAAGTTTATTGCAATATTCAAACGCTACTTTTTCAATATTAAATATTCCTTCAGGGATAGTGATACTTTCTAAAGCGGAGCAGTTCATAAATGTGTCTTGACGGATCTTATCCATACCTGTAGACAAAGTAATATTAGTTAAAGAAGAACAAGTATTGAAAACTTTTTCCGCCATAAAGATAACGGAATTAGGAATGACAACGTTATTAAGTTTCTTACAGTTTCTAAATGCTTCATATTCGATATAAATTAAACTGTCAGGTAATGTAATACTTTCTAATTCCTTACACTCAGCGAATGCCCAAGGCGAGAGAGATTTAATCCCATCAGGGACAGTAAATGATGTTAATGCTTGGCAATAAGCAAATGCATCAGTGCCAATAAATGTCATATATTCTGGTAATGAGATTTCAAGCATCGCGTTGCACATTTCAAAAGCAAAATCATCAATCATACGGCAGTCCTTATGGACATCATAACTCATTGATGTTTTTATCGAAGCACCCACTAAAAGGAGATAAGGATTTTCATCATTACCAAGATAGAAGCAATCTTTATAAGTGTTATACTGCAATTTTCCATCTGTAGGGAATGGTGATTGACCTAATAGCTTCACACTATCAGGGATGTTTAAATTTCTTAAATCTTTACAATCTTCAAAGACAAATGCCCCAATTAAAGAACAGTTTGGATTAATATCAAACGATGTCACTGTATTATCTTTAACTTTAAATAAGACAACATATGGGTTTTCTTCATTGCCTAAATATAAACCGTTTTGATACTCGTTATATTTTAAAGATGGGCAATCTTCAAAAGCATTAGCAACAATACCCACCATTTCATTAGGAACGATAACAGTTTCTAAAGATATACATCCTTTAAATGCATTTGATTCAATGAAGTTTAACGCTCCTTCAAATTTTATAGATTTTAAAGATGTGCAATCTCTAAATGCTTCAAATAAAACATCATTAATCGTGTTAGGTATTTCTACTTCAGTTAAGAAGTTACAACCTTTAAAGCATTCAACCCCAATAGTGTCAATCTTAAAGCCGTTATAATAGCTAGGAATAACAACATATGGATATGTGCCTTTATATTTGCTGACTGTATTCATGTCGAATATTAAATCAACTGAATAACGGTCATATATAGCGTCATATATTTTTGCCCCATCATCACCTGTTCGAGGATACCAATTGAGGAAATGATAATGAATACCTTCTTTAACAAAATCTTCTGGTAAGTCATTAGGATATTCTTGATTAGCTTCTTCTTCACTATCGGTATATAAGTCAAATAGAATCGAACCATCATAATCTAAATATGAGACATGGTAATATTTTTCTCTCACATCATATGCCGCTAAAAATTCCATATCACCACTAACTACAAGTTCTTTATTCCATCCTTTAAATGTATAGGTGTTATATATTTCTGGATTAGGGTATGTAGGTGTTACTCCTTTATATGTTATAGGGTCACCATAATAGAGGTTTTCTTGTTTATCTAACTCTGTTCCATCAATATTTTTAAATATGGCGGTATATTTATGTAATTCATAATTAGCCACTAAAGTGACATCTCTAGCAATCTTATCTTCATCAAAGTTCCAAACTTTTTCGTTAAATGTCCAATTAGTAAAATCATAACCAGGTTTAACGGGATGTGTTGGATCACTTGGTTTAATAATTAAATCACCATAATGGTAATTATCTTTGCTTAGAATAATCGAATCATCAACGTTTTTAAAAGTCACTTTATAATTGTGTAACGTATAGTTCGCTGTAAGAGTGACATCACTTGTGACTTTGTTTTCGTTGAAGTTCCATTCTTCACCATCATTTGTCCAGTTAATAAAGTCATAACCAACTTTACTAGGATTAGATGGTTTATCTATTAATTGACCTTTTTTAATTTCTACTTCATCAATGGAAGTACCACCATCGGTGTTAAAGGTCACTTTATACATGGTTGGTTTACAGGCTGAAAGAAAAAGCGCTGCTAATAAAGGGAAAATAACTGCGTATCTTTTTTTCAT
>CACYSA010000039.1:0-5987 GCA_902777015.1 uncultured Erysipelotrichaceae bacterium
CTTATAATAACTCATAATGGTTATTATTAGTAGTTTTGTTTGTTATTTTTGTAAGTAACGATATATCTCTAGATATGTATTTGGAGATAAATCTTCAGGTCTGACGAGAGGATTAATTGATAAGTCATTACAAAGTTTAATAACTAATTCTTTATCTTTTAAGGCGTTCAATAAATTGTTTTGGATAGTCTTACGACGGTTAAGGAATAATTTTTTAACTAAAATAAATGTTCCAATAGCTTCTTGTTTATCTTTTTGTTTATCAATATTAATCGCAAAAACTACAGAACTACATTTTGGAGCGGGATAGAATGAACCCGCTTTAACGGTAAATAGTTTTTCTATATTTCCTAACAAATGTAACAAAACAGAAACTGGTCCATATTCCTTACCAGAAACATCATAGAAATGGGCTAATGTTTCACTTTGAATCATGAACACTAAGCGATCAGCGTTAATCGCATTTGTTAAAAAATATTGAATTGTTTCAGTTGTAATGTTGTAGGGTAAATTACCAATTATTTTATTATATTTAGAAACATCATGTTTCCTGATGTCATTTTCAATGATTTTAACATTAGAATAATCTTGATAAACAACACGTAAAAAGTTAACCATTCTAATATCAATATCGACAGCGTCATATTGAACTTTTTTCTCACTAATAAAATGAGTTAATGATCCTAATCCTGGACCAACTTCAAGCACTAAATCGCCTTCTTGAATATTTAAAGCATCCACTATTTTTTGACAGATAACTGGTTCCACTAAAAAGTTTTGCCCATAGTCTTTATCAGGTCTAAGTGAGGCTTTAGTAACTATCTCATTAATGTTAGAACGATTAATTTCCATGTTGATATTCTTCGATGATTTTTTTAACTACTTCTAATTGTACATTAGATGCATTAAGACGTTTAAGTAATTGTTTATTATTACAGCTACCAAGTGATAGTGTTTCGCATAAATACGCTCTTAAGTCTTTATTATCAATTACCCCTAAATTATAGAGATCATAAACGCTATATATTGGAGTTTTGCAGGGTTTTTCAATAAAATAGGGCTCTAATTTTGCAAGAATTTCATCGATTTCACACTCTGCAACGCCGTTTTTACTACCACGTGTGCATTTTTTAATATCAATTTCAATATTAACTGCATCCCGTATGCTGCTATTTAGTCTTTCTCTGATTTTTTTACCAGCTTCATCGGGATCAGTAAAAATAATAACTTTCTTATTCTTTAAATAATTAATAGTGGCTTCTGGAATCTCGTATCCTTGGACAGTAACAATTTCAGAATCGATATAATTTGAAAGGTAAGAAGCATCTTCTTTTCCTTCCACAACAAGAATACTATTTAGATACTTTTTCATAAATTAAATAATTTACAAGAATTGTCATAAACAACTTCAAGTAAATGCTTTTTAGACATCTCTCTTAAATTAGCAATTTCATCTGCGACCAAGATAATGTTAGCGGGTTCATTTACTGTTCCTCTTAATGGGTGAGGAGATAGGTATGGAGAGTCGGTTTCTAACACTAATCTTTCAAGTGGAACTTCAATAGCTACTTCTTTAGGTGTTTTAGCGTTTCTAAAGGTAACTGGTCCATCTAGTCCAATATACAAATTTAGGTTAAAAACATCTTGTAATCCTTCCACGCTTCCAGAGTAACAATGAAGGACTCCACTGTGAGTTGGTTTATGTTGTTTTAATATTTCAATTGTGTCTTGGAAAGCTTCTCTAGAATGGATTGAAATTGGCAATCCAACTTTATTCGCGTATTCAATTTGTTTAATAAAGAATTGTTTTTGAATTTCACGTTTTTGAGGGTCTTTTTCCCAGTGATAATCAAGACCGATTTCGCCAATACCCACGACTTTTGGATGAGATGATAACGCTAAAACTTCATTTAATTGTTTTTCATCTACACCTTCTAAGTTTTCTGGGTGAAATCCCACACACGCATAAATAAAAGGATATTGTTCAGCTATTTTAATCGCGAGTTCGCTACTTGCTTTATCCCAGCCGATAACAATCATCTTTTCTACACCAACTTGTTGAGCGTGAGCAATTACTTCATCCAAGCTTTGGTATAGTTGTTCATCATTTAAATGACAATGAGTATCAATTAACTTCATTATTTACCTACGCAGAAACGTGCAAAAATCTCTTTTGATAAGTCTATTTGATTAGCTTCGCCTAATATTTCTAATATTGATTGATAAGCTTCAAATATAGATGCAGAAACTAGATCAATTGTTAAATCATTTTCAGCATCTTTTTTCGCGGTAATTAAAGATTCTTTTGCTTTCTTTAATAAACCAATTTGACGTGTATTATTTAAAGCGGGTTTAGAGAACGATTTTTCATCTAAACCGATTACTTCTTTTATCTTATTAATTAAAGGCTTTATATCGCCGTTTAACGCGGAAATTGATAGTTTATCTTTGTTAAAATTAATATCCGCTTTGTTGTAAACAACAATTGGATTGAATTCTTTAGTGAATTCTAAGATATCCTTATCTTCTACTTCTAATTCTTTAGAACCATCTAAAACAACAATGACAACATCAGCATCTTTAATTGTTTTCTTACTTCTTTCAATACCAATTGATTCAATTTTATCGTTTGATTCATGAATACCTGCGGTATCAAATAAATGTAATACTATACCATCGATATTCGCATGTCCTTCGATAACATCTCTAGTGGTACCTGCAATATCAGTAACAATCGCTCTATCTTCTCCTAGGAATGCATTTAATAAAGAAGATTTACCAACATTTGGCTTACCAACGATTGCAACTTTAACACCTTCATTAATGATTTGGGCTTTTTCACCATCATCAATTAAAGTATCGATTTGATTAATAAGTTCATCAGAAACTTTAATAATCATATCTTTATTAGCGACTTCAATATCTTCATATTCTGGATAATCGATATTAACTTCTATCAAAGATAGAATATCCGCTAATTTGGTTTTAACTGGTCTAATAAGCTCACTGGTTTTACCATCTAAAGATAATAAATTTAAATTCTTTGCTTCTTTTGTGGTGGCGTTAATCACATCGTTAATCGCTTCTGCTTGCACAAGGTCAATTTTATTGTGCATAAAAGCACGGCTAGAAAACTCACCATTCGTGGCCATTCTTGCCCCATTAGCGATGCACGTCTCCACTATTTGTTTTGAGATTAATGGTGACCCGTGGCAAATAATTTCCACAGAATCTTCACCAGTAAATGATTTAGGTCCCTTATAAACTAAGAGGACAACATCATCGATTTTTTCATCTTTATTAACGATAGAGGCGTAAAGAATTGTACGTTCTTTAATATTGCGTAAATCTTTGCTGCAACATTTGCTAACCACATCTAAAACATCATCACCAGATAGTCTAATGATGCTTAAAGCGGCTTTAATAGGTGCGGTAGCAAGTGCAACAATTGTTTCGAACATATATCTCTATTAAAAACACCCTAAAGGGTGTTATTTTTAATTATTCAACGTAAATGATTTGAACTTGTCTATTTGCGCCTTCACCAATTGATTCTGTACGAACGTTTGGCATATTGTTAAGGGCATTATGAATAGCTCTTCTTTCATCCGCTGGCATTGGATCAAATGTGTAAGTTGTTTTGGTTTTTTGCACATCATGGCCTAATCTTCTAGCCATACGAACTAAACGTGAATATTTGTTATCTTTATAACCATTGATGTCTAACAAGATTCTGAATCTCTTGTGGAAATGGTTGCTAACTGCTAACTTAACTAATTCGTTAAGAGCTTGTAATGTTTTACCATTTCTACCAATTAAGATTGGATTATGTGTTGAATCAATAGTAATTCTGATAACTTGGTCATCTAATTTTGTGTTGACTGTGCTTTCGATTTCTAATGCATCAACAACACTTAAGATGTAATCTTCAGCAAATCTGATAACATCGGCTAAGTCATAGACTTCGA
Source organism: uncultured Erysipelotrichaceae bacterium (assembly GCA_902777015.1). Lineage (GTDB taxonomy): Bacteria > Bacillota_I > Bacilli_A > RFN20 > CAG-826 > RUG14515. Next base: position 3,969 of record CACYSA010000039.1, read on the forward strand.
CGACGATTTTCTTAGTGAATAAACCTTTTTTCTTATCGGAAACGATATAGATAAGTTCATCTACTTCAATACCAGTTTCGCTAGAAGCGGCTTGTAAAGCTTCTTCAACTGTTTTTCCAGTATATGCTTTCATACTAATTATCTTCCTTTCTTTTTGGTTCTTTTTTGAGTAACCCATTCAACAATTAATGTTTGAATGATTGAGAATAAGGCACCGACGAACCAATAAACACCCATCGCACTTGGTAATGTGAAACCCATAAAGATAATCATTGCCATCATGATATAGGTGAACATTTTCATATTGTTTGCTTGTTGACTTTGAGCAGGATTCTTACCTAATTTTGTAATGTTTTTACGTTTTGCTTTTTGAATGAATTGTGGAAGTAACATAGACATTACTTGAGCTGCCGCCATCAACAAGAAGAGGATTAATGCAGTTACTGCACTACCATTAGCCCAGTTAGCACCGTTAAATAAGACGGTATTAATTGAGTCAGAAAGATGTAAATTGAACAAGCTATCTGAAGATAAGCTTGCGGATCCTTGCAAAGCACCCCAAACACAGATGAATACTGGGAATTGAACAATCATTACTAGAAGTGTACTAAGAGGATTAATCTTGTTCTTCTTATATAACTTTTGCATTTCCGCAGCCATTTGTTGTTTTTCATAGTTATTGGTGTTGGCATTAGGATATTTGTTTTGAATTTTTGCAATTTCAGGTTGTAGGGCCTGCATTTTTGCATTACCTGTTGTTTGTTTAATAGTGACAACAAGCATTAAAGATCTAACGATGAATGTGATGAGGAAAATGGCGAGTAGCTGTGCTACACCACCAGCAACACCACCGTTTTTAAATGTTTTAACAAATGTTTCTGTTAACCAGCCGATTGGGAAGATTAATAAGCCTTCTAAGAAACCTTTTTTCCAGGCATATCCCCAGTCTTTGGCTTGGATTTCTACTGCAGTTTTGTTCTCACGATAATGGGCACCTTTAGCGTAACCGTAGTAGCCATAATCCGCTTTATCAATAGCTAAGCATGAACGATATGATGCAATTAAAGCATTCATATCTTTTTGATAAATAGCGAGATAGTCATTGCTTGGTAAATCATCCATCACAATACCACTACCAGCAACAGCGGTTTGGGCTCTAAGCTCATCGTTTAATTTTGTCCAGTTATTCCATAATTTTGGTTTATCGCCTTCTTCAACATAGAATTTGAGATAACCATAATCATCTAAAGCATCAATAACTTCTGCATAAGTGACTTTTGTGAAGTCAACCGAATCACCTTTGCTCTTTTTAAGAGCATTGGTTAACACTAATTTATCCATTTGGACATAGTAATTAGTGCTTGGTGTTTGAATACCAGCTTTAGCAGCATCAGCATTTGCTTTACCGATACCACTGTTATTAGCGCTTGGCATTACAGCCTTATAGAATACGTTTGTATTTCCTTCAAAGACTTGTAATGTTCCTTCTTCTTGAGTTTCATAGTAGTCGGAAACACCATAATCAAAAGCATAAAGAATATGAGCTTTATCAAGATTTGAACAAAATGAAGCAGTACAACTAGATAAAAGAAGCACACCAGCAAGAACTGTCATTGCTCCTACAGTAAGTTTTGTTCTTTTTTTCATTTAATAAGTCCTATCTAAAATTTAATAATTCTTGCAATGATTGTTTGTTATCATCAAACGAACGATTTAGGAAATTTGATTTAGCGATGATAACAATATCGAATGATTGAGAATTGTATTCAATCAATGAATCACACATTGATCGAATTTGTCTTTTGACTTGATTGCGAACCACAGCGTTACCTAATTTAGAAGAAACAGAAATGCCCACTCGTGTATAAGTAAATTCATTTGGGCGATAGTGGATGACAAACGATTGGTTACGCTGAGCTTTGCCTTTTTTAATCGCTAGAGCAAAGTCATCACTTGCTTTAATACGATTAATAACTTTCATAATCTTCCTCTGATTAGTCAGCTAATTTTTTTCTGCCT
>CACYSA010000039.1:6010-10858 GCA_902777015.1 uncultured Erysipelotrichaceae bacterium
GCGGATTTCATACGAGCACGGAATCCAGCCTTGTGTTGATGTTTAATTTTACTTGGTTGATATGTTCTTTTCATAAAAGAAACCTCCTTACATAGCGAGTTAAGTTTAATAGCATTTATAAATAAATGTCAAACAAAATCAGTTTTTTATGATTTTTTATATTTTTAGATGGTGGAATATTTTTGTTATTTCCACAAATCCACAGGCTGGGGAAAAGTGGAAAACTTATCCACAAAAATAAAGATGTGGAAATGTGGAAAACTCCCTATAGTGTAATTATTCAAACTAACAAATGTGGAAAACTATTTTTCTATAAATTACGCATACAAAACGGATGTGAATTATTCTATAATGGTTGACACGAAATCAGGTGACGTTATGAATAAATCAGTATCAGAGATGGCCAGAGTGTGGCAACAAACACTCAACTTACTAGACGAAAGACTAAATGAGAGGCAAATCTTTGATAGTTTTTTCGCTAACACTTATATTCACGAAATAAATGGAGATAACGTTGTAGTGGTGGTGAAGGATCTCACATCACAAAGATTGCTCTCCTCTAAATATATAGATTTAATCAAAGAGACTTTTTACGATGTCACTGAAGAAAATTGTGGTTTTAAGTTCATTCTTGTAGAAGATGCACAAAAAACTGTCTCGGCGCAAAACACAAATAAAGGTAAAGTTGAAGACCAATTCTCATTTTTTAAAGACGCTGAATTAAAAAGCAATTTAACTTTTGATTCATTTGTTGAAGGTGAATTCAATAAAGAAGCATATAAAGCGGCAACAATGATCGCTAAAAGACCAGGAAAAGTTTTCAACCCATTATTTATCTATTCAAATTCTGGTTTAGGTAAAACTCACTTATTGCACGCTATCGGTAACTACATCAAGAACACAAGTAAACCTGGTGCAAAGGTTTTATACATCAATGCTAATGACTTTGTGGATGAATATATTAAGTTCGTTAAAGGTGGAGAATCAGAGACATTAAAAGACTATTTTTCCACAGTTGATGTCCTCTTATTTGATGATGTTCAATTCCTTGAAAATAAGGTTAAAACCGAAGAGATGTTTTTCTACATCTATCAGAAGATGGTCAATAGTGACAAACAAATCGTCATTACATCAGATAGACAACCTAACGAATTAAAAGGCTTAGAAGATCGCCTTGTAACAAGATTCAGCCAGGGTTTGACCGTAAAAATCAATGATCCAGACCAAAATACATGTGTTAAGATTCTTGAAAAACAAATTATCAATGAAGGCTTAAATGTTGAAGATTTTGACCCCGCAGTTCTATACTTCTACGCTGAAAAATTCAGCAGTAATGTTAGAGAGTTAGAAGGTGCGTTCCATAGGTTAATTTTTCATATCAGTGATTTCGAACAAACTAAGCATGTAGATTTAGATACCGCGATTGAAGCAGTTCAAAGTATTACCGGTATCAAAAGTGCTGCAACGCAGTTATCAGAACAAAAGATTATTAACGTTGTTGCAGACTACTACAATCTAGCGCCAACGCAGTTAGTGGGTAAGGTGAGAACAGGACAAATCGCCTTAGCTAGACACATCGCTATGTATTTAATAAGAATTAATATAGATGTTCCACTTACTAAAATTGGTAATGCCTTCGGTGGCAGAGATCACACCACTGTGATGAACGGTATAGAAAAAGTGGAAAACATGTTGAAAACCGATGAGTCATTAAAAGCGGTAATCAATACTTTGCAAAACAGCTTAAAGTCTAATTGATTTTATTAAAAATAAAAAATTCAAATAGGACACGTGATGTGGTATAATGAAAATAATTAAGAAAAATCAAGTTATCCACAATGTCCACAAACATTAATATTATTATTAATATAATAAATATATAAAATAGAAGGGAATAAATATGAGATTTACAATTAAGCGTGAAGAATTCCTAAAAGGACTAAATGTAGCAGCAAGAGCTATTTCTAGCAAAAACGCAAAAGCAGTATTAGAAAATTTTAAACTTGAATTAAATGAAAGAGGATTATTCATTACAGGTACTGATGAAAATATCACTATTAAAACTCAAGTTCCTTACAAGTTAGGTGAAGAAGATATCATCAGAAACTATAAAGAAGGTGCTATTTTAATCAAAGCTAGACTTATTGTGGAAATTGTTAGAAAGATGGATTCTGATGAAATCACATTAGATGTTATCGATTCTACAATCGCCACAATTAGTAACAATCGTTCAGAATACCGTTTAAACTGCGTTAAGGTTGATGAATATCCAGACCTTGACTTAGAAGCCAATGGTACACAATTAACTCTTTCACGCGTTGATTTTGATATCTTGGTTAGCCAAACAACATTTGCAGCATCTTTAAAAGAACAACGTCCAATTCTTACAGCGTTAAATCTTGAAGCTAGTAATGGTATATTGACCGCTATTGCAACAGACTCTGCTCGTATGGCAAGAAAAACTCTTAATATTCCTTTAGATATCGAATTTGTTGCTAACGTTCCTGCCAAGATGATGAATGAAATTAATCATTTATTAGAAGGTAAAGAATCAGTTGATATCGCTTTTAGCGATAAGAAAGCATTATTCACCATCGGTACAACCGTTGTTGCCACTAGATTAATCGCTGGTGATTATCCAAATACAAAGAATATTGTTCCAAAGGTTACAAACTACTCATTAGAAGTTAACGCTAATGATTTAATGAAGGCTATCGAAAGAGCTAACATTTTATCTATCGATAGAGAAAACATTGTTGATCTTTCTATGAGTGAAGATGGTGTTGAAATCTCTTCTAAATCTAGCCAAGTCGGTTCTGCTGTTGAAAAGATTGATGTTTTCAAATACGTTGGTCAAAACTTACATGTTTCATTCAATAGTAGTTTCGTCATTGATGCTGTTAGAGCGCTCGGTAGTGCGGATGTCACATTCGCGTTTGTAGGCGAAATGAGACCATTTGTTATCGAGAATGCCTCAGATGACTCTGTCGTCCAAATCGTCACTCCAGTCCGTACTTATTAGGCCAAAAACACCTATTTTAGAGACTATACAAATTAAGGGAATATTTTATTCCCTTTTTTATTTATATAGTTTATAATAATTCTAAGGAGTTTTTTGTGGCCCAAAAAAGTGTGAAATTAAGGGAAGGTGAAACCTTCATCACGTTAGGCATTTTGCTTAAGATTACTGGTGTTATCGATACTGGTGGACAAGCAAAATACTTTCTTAGTGAAAACACTGTTTTAGTAAACGGAGAAGAGGAAAATCGTCGTGGTCGTAAATTATACCATGGTGATCAAATTCAAGTCCGTAACATGTCCTTTTTGATTGATTGACATGATTATTAAAACCATCAGCCTCAGAAATTTCCGTAATCATTCATCGTTTCATTTTGATTTTTCTAATAACTTGAATGTTTTAACTGGGGAAAACGCCGCGGGTAAAACAAACATCGTAGAAGCGATTTATTATCTATCATTAGGACGTAGTTTTCGGGCTAATGAAGATATCGAACTCATTAAGAAGAATCAAGATCAAGCGGAAATCAACGCTACTATTGAGGAAGGTGAATTAACTAGAAAGATCAAAATCAAAATTACTCGTCAGGGTAGAGTGATTATGATTAATGGCAAAAACATCCAAAAGCTATCTGAATTAGCAAAATGCGTTAATGTCATTTTGTTCCAGCCTAAAGATGTGATGCTATTCAGTGGTCCACCACGAGATAGAAGAAACTTCTTAGATATATCAATATCTAAAAAAAGTGCGATGTATCTAGACTATATTTCTAGATATGAAAAAGTATTAAAAGAGAGAAACGACATCTTAAAGAGTGAAAAACCTGATAGAACTCTATTGGATGTGACGACGGATTTATTGATTAAATTATCTGGTTCGATAATCTCTTATAGGCAAATGTATGTAAAGGATATCAACGATATCCTTAATAAAATAACGCGCGCGCTCACAGGTGTTAATGAGAAGTTTGAATTGAAATATTATCCGTTTGTGAGTTACGACGCTGATTACACCGAGAACGCTAAAAAAGCATTCAAACGCGCCGAGGAAAGCGATTTCAAGCATAAGCAAACTTCCATCGGTGTCCATCGAGAAGACATTTCTATCAGCCTAAATGGACGTGATATTGCCACGTTTGGTTCTCAAGGTGAAAACAGAATTGCCGCTCTAGCGTTAAAACTAAGTCCTTACTTCTTAATCGAAGACAAGGATAAAAAACCAATTGTGGTCCTTGATGATGTGATGAGTGAATTAGACGATAAGCATCAACAAAGACTAATCAAATTTTTAAGAAAGTTTAATCAAGTGTTTATAACTGGAACTAAATTAGACATTCCAGATTGCAATCACTTATTAATAAAAAAAGAAGAAAAGGAGGTCTTCTAATGGAAGAAGAAAAGAAAGAAGTCGTAGAAGAGAATAAAACTCCTGAAACATCTCCAGTTCCAGAAGTTAATGTCTCCGAGATGAACGAAGAAGAAGTTCAACTCGAAAAAGCTGACGCTAAATACGACGCAGGAAACATTCAAGTCTTAGAAGGGCTTGAAGCAGTCAGAAAAAGACCTGGTATGTACATCGGTACTACATCAAGTGCAGGTCTTCATCACCTCGTTTGGGAAATCGTTGATAACGCTATCGACGAAGCCTTAGCGGGTTATTGTACCGAAGTTAAAGTCACCATTAACCCAGGGGACACAATTACCGTTATCGATAATGGTCGTGGTATCCCAGTTGACGTGGTTAAGAAATCTGGTTTATCCGGTGTTGAAACTGTTTATACAGTCTTACACGCTGGTGGTAAATTCGGTGAAGGTGGCGGTTATAAAGTA
>CACYSA010000040.1 GCA_902777015.1 uncultured Erysipelotrichaceae bacterium
TTATGGGTATAATAACTACGTTATGAAAGACTTTTATTTAGAAATCAAACACATTGATAAAAAGACAGGTGCAAGATATGGTATCCTTCATACTCCTCATGGAGATTGTGAAGTGCCAATGTTTATGCCTGTTGGCACATTAGCGACCGTTAAAACATTATCCCCAGAAGAACTTCATCAAATGGGTGCTGGCACTATTTTAGGCAACACATATCATTTATCTATTAGACCTGGAGCAGATATTGTTGCTAAGGCCGGTGGCTTACATAAGTTTATGAACTGGGATGGACCAATACTTACAGATAGTGGTGGTTTCCAAGTTTTCTCTTTAGCGGAAAATCGTAAAATTAGCGAAGACGGTGTTGAATTTAAGAGCCATTTAAATGGTGATAAGTTGTTCTTTTCTCCAGAAGTTTCCATCGAAATTCAAGAGAAATTAGGTTCAGACATCGCTATGTCTTTTGATGAATGTATTCCTTGGCCAGCGGATTATAATTACTGCAAAAAATCTACTGAAAGAACATTAAGATGGGCTAAACGTGGCAAAGACGCTCACAAAAGAGAAGACCAAGCTTTATTTGGTATTGTCCAAGGCGGCGATTATGAAGATTTAAGAAAAATGTGCGCTGAAGAATTAGTCAAAATGGATTTCCCAGGCTATTCCATTGGTGGCACATCAATTGGTGAACCAAAAGATAAATTCTTTGAAATGATTGACTACGCAATTAAATATTTACCACAAGATAAACCAAGATATGTTATGGGCATTGGCTCTATTGACTATATCTTAGGTAGTATTTTACGTGGTGTTGATATGTTTGACTGTGTCTTACCAACTAGATTAGCAAGACATGGTGCGCTTATGACTAGCCATGGACGCATTAATATTAAGAATGAAAAATATAAAGAAGACTTTACTCCTTTAGATGATAAATGCGATTGTTATTGCTGCAAGAACTACACTAAAGCGTATTTAAGACATTTACATATTTGTGATGAAACATTTGGTAAACGCTTAATGTCTATCCATAATGTTAGATTCTTAATTAGATTAGTAGAAGAAGCCAGAGTGGCTATTCAAGAAGATAGATACGAAGAATTCATGAAAGAGAAACTCGCTGAATTCGGTGATGAAAGAGGCTTCTAATGAATATTAATTTATTTGATTATTATCTTCCTGAAGAATTAATCGCCCAAAGACCAAGTGAAAAAAGAGATCATTCTCGTCTTTGTGTTGTTAATAAAGATGAACACACTTATTTAGATAAGCATTTTTATGATATTGTCGATTACCTTCATGAAGGTGATGTTTTAGTGAGAAATAACACTAAAGTCATTCCCGCTAGATTATTAGGAATTAAAGAAGTAACTGGTGCGCACTGCGAATTATTGCTTTTAAAGCAATTAGAAGGCGATAACTGGGAGTGTTTAACTAGACCCGCTAAATCGTTAAAAGTTGGTGCAAGAGTGGATTTTGGTGATGGCAAACTCATCGCTGAATGTATCGAAGAAAGAGAAGAAGGCCTTCGCGTATTTAAATTTATTTATGAAGGTATCTTTTTAGAAGTTCTTGATCAATTAGGCAAGATGCCTTTACCACCATATATTGCACAGCAATTATGCACTAACGATAGATATCAAACTGTCTATGCTAAATATGAAGGAAGTGCGGCAGCCCCAACTGCGGGTTTCCACTTCACAGAAGAAATATTTGAAAAACTTAAAGCAAAAGGTGTCGAAGTAGTGGATGTAACTTTACATATTGGTTTAGGAACATTTAGGCCAGTTAAAGTGGAAGACACTAAAGACCATGTCATGCATAGTGAAGTCTATGAGATGAGTGAAGAATCCGCTGCTAAATTAAATAAAGCAAAAGCCAATGGACAAAGAATCATTGCTATTGGTACAACATCAGTTAGAACATTAGAAGCTAATTATTCTAAGTACGGATGTTTTAAACCTACAAGAGAAGCAACAAATATCTTTATTGAGCCAGGTTATGAATATAAAACAATTGATGCTTTAATTACTAATTTCCATTTACCTAAATCAACATTAATCATGCTTGTTTCAGCGTTTATGGGAAGAGAGTTTACTTTAGAAGTTTATAAGCATGCTGTAGAAGAAAAATACCGTTTCTTCTCCTTTGGTGATGCGATGTTTATTTATGGAAGAGACAAAGATTAATTATCAAAAAGAACAAGAGAAGCTACTTAAAAAACTCGTGGAAAGTAGCAATAAACCCACATTGCTTTTACATGTTTGCTGTGGACCATGCTTCACTTATCCTTATGAAATAATTAAAGACTATTTTAAGATCACGATTATTTATAACAATTCCAATATTTATCCAGAAGAAGAATACCATCGTCGCTTAAACGAATTAAAAGGTTATCTAAAAGCTATTTCCGCGGATATTGAAGTCATAGAATTCCCATATGATAATTTAACCTATAACAAGGATTTAGAACCATTCGCTAATCAAAGAGAAGGAATGGATCGCTGCCGCCTTTGCTTTAGAAAGAGATTAGGCCAGGCTATTGATTACGCTGAAGAACATGGTTTTGATTTTGTTGGTACAGTGATGAGCATCTCAAGATTTAAGAATTCTCAAGATTTAAATAAAATCGGTTTCGAATTATCCCAAGGCAAGAAAGTTCAATGGTTACCCGCTGACTTTAAAAAGAATGGTGGATATGAAAAATCTTTAGATATTGTCCGTAAATATGGACTATATTTTCAACATTACTGTGGTTGTAAATTCTCAATTCGCGCCACAAAAGAAGAACTGTAATTAATTACAAAAACACTTTTTTAAAAGTAAATTAATAAAAGTATGCTATCATTCTCTTACAGATAGTTTTTTGTTTTATCCCTTTGCAAAAAAGTCTTTCTTTTATTCCTAGTAAAGGAGTTAACGCTATGATAAACAAAAATAAACGTAAGTTACTAATTGTTGAAGATGAATTTGTTAACCGCGAAATTTTAAAAAACATCTTATTAGATGATTATGAGATTTGTGAAGCGGAAGATGGCGAATCTGCTCTTGAAATACTGAATAGCAACGAAAACAATTTTTCTTTGATTTTACTCGATTTGTTTTTGCCAAAATTATCTGGTCTAGAATTACTTAATATCATCGAAGGTGATAGTAAATTAAATAACATCCCTGTCATCGTTTTAACTTCCGATAAAGAGCTAGAAGTTCAATGTCTATCTTATGGTGCTTCTGACTTTATTTCTAAACCTTATCCAGATTCAAGTATCATTAAAGCAAGAATTAATAGAGTCATCGAATTATTTGAAGATAGACAAACAATTAAATCCACTGAAAGAGATGCGTTAACAAGACTATATACAAGAGCGTACTTTTATAAGTATGTCGCTGATGAAGATAAAAATAATCCAAATCAAGAGATGGACGCTATTGCGATTGGCATTAGATCATTCCACGTCATTAAAGAACGTTTTGGCGCCCATTTTAGTGATAGCTTATTAGTCCGCTTTTCAAAACGCTTAAAAGCGGTTATGCCTAATATCTCTGGCATGGTCTGTCGTTTAGAAGCGGATACATTTATTGTTTACGCTAAACACATTGAAAATTACGAAGAATTCCATCAAGAGATATCATCAGATCTTTATGTTGATTTAGATAACAAAACACCAATCCAAGTGCAATTAGGTATTTATCAAAACGCTGATAAAAATCTTGATATCGATGTGCGATTTGAAAGAGCTAAGAGAGTGCTTGATAAGATTAGAAATAACGTCATTAAAAACATCTCCATCTTTGATGACAAATTAAAAGAAAAAGAGATGTATGAAGAAGAGCTAATTGAAGAATTTTCTACCGCGATTAAAGAGCATCAATTTGTCGTCTTCTATCAACCAAAATTTAATATTAAAGGTGATAAACCGTTCCTCGCTAGTGCGGAAGCATTAGTGAGATGGAAGCATCCAACTAAAGGATTGATATCTCCAGGTATTTTTATTCCTTTGTTTGAAGAAAAAGGTCTCATTCAAAGACTCGATTTATATGTCTGGAATGAAGCGGCTTTACAAATGAAAAAATGGCAAGAAAAATACCATAAGCATGTACCAGTTTCCGTTAATGTTTCCCGTATCGATTTATATGATCCAAATCTCATAGAGACATTTCTAGATATCGTTAAGCAAAACAATCTAGACACAAAAGATTTATATTTAGAAATCACCGAATCAGCATGTACAGAAGATGTTGATATTATCATTGATAAAGCTAACGCTTTAAGAGAAGCGGGCTTTATGATTGAAATCGATGACTTTGGTACTGGTTATTCATCATTAAGCATGATTAATAAGATTCCATTAGACGCTTTAAAGATTGATATGATCTTCATCAGAAACGCCTTTAGAAGTCAAAATGATAATCAGCTCATTAAGATTATTATTGACATCGCTTCCTATTTAAAAGTGCCGACAATTGCAGAAGGTGTAGAAAATAAAGAACAAGTCGAAGTTTTAAAAGAATTAGGCTGTGATTTAGTCCAAGGTTATTATTTCTCTAAACCAGTTCCAGAAGACGAATTCGCACACTTTTTGACACAAGAATAATTAAGGAGATAATCGCTATGTTAACAGTAGAAAAATTAAAGAATTATGGGGCTAATACAGAAGAAGCTTTACAAAGATGTATCAACAACGAAACACTATATTTGACTTTAGTCAATCGCTTCATTGATCAAAACACTTTTCCTGGTTTAAAAGAGGCAATTAATAACCATGATTTAGAAGGCGCATTCCACGTTGCTCACTCCTTAAAAGGTGTCATTGGAAACCTCTCCTTAACCCCTCTATATGATGTCATTTATGAGATGACAGAACTACTTAGAAAACGCACCGAAATGGACTATCAAGACCTCATTGATAAGTATGAGAAGTTCTATAACGAGCTACTTGCGCTTAGGTAAAAAATCACCTTATTTTTAACATCTAAAAATTCAAAAATTGACCAGAAAAAATGCACTTTTTGGTCTTTTTTGTTGAAATTTTTTAGTGCGGAAAACCATATGACGTGTCGCTTATTTTACTAGTGGCTCGCTTTATATATTTAAATTTATTTAATAATTGGTTGACAGCGCACTCACACTCACGTATGATATTAAACGTTGACGGCTCGCGTTGACGTGCGAGGTTGCTGATACACCCACAGGCGTTGTCATGAAGGTGTATTCAGGGAAATTCGTACCGAGAGAGTTAAAGTCAAAGCCTGATAGTGATAGGAGGAAAAAACAATTCATGGCAAAAGCATCCAAAATTAGGGTTCGTCTTAAAGCGTATGATCACGTTAACTTAGACTTAAGTGCTGAAAAGATCATCGCCGCGGCGAAGAACACCGGCGCCACAGTTGTCGGTCCAATTCCGCTCCCAACGGAAAAGCAAGTGTTCACCATTCTAAGAGCGGTTCACAAGTATAAAGACTCTCGTGAACAATTCGAAATCAGAACACACAAAAGAATCATCGATATTAAGAACTACCGCAAAGAAACTCTTGATTCCTTAAAGAATCTCGACTTACCAGCCGGTGTGGATATCGAAATCAAATTATAGGAGGTAAGAGTCAATGAAAGCTATTGTCGGTAGAAAAATGGGCATGACTGAAGTCTTCGCTGAAGATGGCCAAATCTACGCTGTGACAGTCGTTGAAGTCTTACCAAACGTTGTCACACAAGTCAAAACTGTTGAAAAAGACGGTTATGCCGCTGTGCAAGTTGGTTATGAAGAATTAAAAGAATCCAGAGCCAACAAATGCGAAAAGGGAATCGCAAAGAAAGCCAATACAGTCCCACACCAAGTCCTTAAAGAATTAAAGGGCGATGAAATG
>CACYSA010000041.1 GCA_902777015.1 uncultured Erysipelotrichaceae bacterium
AAGGGCTTCATTGCTTACTTACAAAAGTTAGTCAAAGATCACCCAGCCATCATCACCATCGAAGATGGTTTAGCGGAATCTGACTGGGAAGGTTGGGCCGAATTAACCAAAGAACTCGGTGGCAAGATCCAACTCGTTGGTGACGACTTATTCGTTACAAATCCTGCCTTCTTAAGAAAAGGTATCGATAACAACGTTGCTAACTCCATCTTAATTAAAGTTAACCAAATCGGTACATTAACTGAAACATTAGACGCTATCCGTTTAGCACAAACAAATGCTTACACCACAATGGTTTCTCACCGTTCTGGTGAAACAGAAGACGTCACAATCGCTGACTTAGCCGTCGCGGTTAACGCTGGTCAAATCAAAACAGGTTCTGCTTCCAGAACTGACAGAATGGCCAAATACAACCAATTATTAAGAATTGAAGAAGAATTAGGCGACGAAGCTCAATACCTCGGCTTAAAGGCCTTCAAAAATAGATAATTGAAGTATTAATCTAAACACTTAAAGCTCTTGGTCCGCCAAGGGCTTTTTTTGTCTAAATGTCATTAATAAATAAAAAACTAGATATTCTAAAAAGAATGATATAATTAAAATATGAAAAGAAAAATTGCGATTACATCTTTATTTATTTTAAGTCTATCTTTCACAGCTTGTGCAAATAGTGGGGACTCTTCTATTAATAGTTCAAGTGAACAGATATCAGACAAAACAAGTTCTAATCAAGGAAGTACTTTTTCATATGATTTTCCAAAAAAGGAAGAAGGCCTTTCTTTGGAAGCTTTCCAAAATGAAATCAGTGGATTAAATTCTTTAAATCTTAGAAAAGTGAGATTTCACTGGCATAGCGAAGAAAAACTAGTGGGCACATATCCAATGACCATGTCTGAAGGTGGTCAAATGGCCGAAGGTGAATATGTCGAGGATTTAGTCACGCAGCCAAAAAATGACAACAGTGATTCTATTATTCAAGTTATCAGTGGCACGCCTATCACTAAAAACCAAAAGTTCCTCACACAATATACAACCGCCGTTAATGTTAATGGCTGGCTTAACTATCATTCACAAAAAAGAACATTCAAAGAGTATGCTCAAGAAGGTGAAGGCTTTGAAGAAAGGTTTTATACTGGTCCATTAACCACTTGGATGATGTCCTGGGGTAGAAGACCTTCTAACGCGACAATGGATGGTACTTATTTTGGCTTTAATGAATTTGAAAGAATCCATGATAGCAATGGATATTGTACGACTTTTAGGTGGAAAGAATTCTATTATATGAAAGGAACACTTTCCGGCTTCAATATTGGATCGAAATATTACGATGGTACCTACGAGTGGAACGCGACCTGCACATTCGAGTACTTAGACTAGAATAGAAAGACAAAAAAACCGATCAAATGATCGGTATTTTTTTTAGTTGGTGCCCGGGACCGGAATCGAACCGGTACGGTATCGCTACCGCAGGATTTTAAGTCCTGTGCGTCTACCTATTCCGCCACCTGGGCACTAAGATGGTCACTCTCTGGAGAATCGAACTCCAGACCCCTTGATTAAAAGTCAAGTGCTCTACCGGCTGAGCTAGAGAGTGAAGTAATGGCTGGGGTGACTGGGATCGAACCAGTGAGATGACAGAGTCAAAGTCTGTTGCCTTACCGCTTGGCTACACCCCAACAAACCGTAATGGTGGGAGGGGGCAGATTCGAACTGCCGAAACCAGTAGGTAGCAGATTTACAGTCTGCCGCGTTTAGCCTCTTCGCTACCCTCCCATCTACGGGCTCGAACCGCCGACCCCCACCTTGTAAGGGTGATGCTCTCCCAGCTGAGCTAAGCATCCTTCTTAGCAATGCGCTAGAATAATATATCACTTTTATATTAATGTAGTCAATCAAAAAATCGCCTATTTTCTAGACGATTTTCTAATAACTAAACTATGAATAGTTTTTAATAGCCTTTTTTACCTAAAAGATGGAACATGTTCTTCTTATATACTTCAACACCTGGTTGATTAAATGGGTTGATATCAAGCATATAAGCACTCATTGCGCACGCTCTCATGAAGAAATAGAATAAATATCCAAGTCTTTCTTCGTCGAGCTTATCTAAATAGATAACGTTACATGGAACGCCACCGTCTTCATGGGCTTTTAATGTGCCTTCAAAGGCTTTTTGGTTAACGAAGGCTAAGTTCTTGCCTTCTAAATAATTAAGACCATCTAAGTCTTCATCATCGTGAGGAATGACGATATCTTGTTTTGGTTGTTTAATATTAATAATTGTTTCAAATAATAATGGTGAACCTTCTTGGACATATTGACCTAAAGAATGTAAGTCAGTTGAGAAAGTTGCGCTACCTGGATAAAGACCTTTATGTTCTTTACCTTCAGATTCACCAAATAATTGTTTAAGCCATTCACTAATTTGACTCATTTGAGGTTCATAAGTGACATACATTTCAATTGGCTTATTATGACGGTACATATAATCTCTCATGACCGCATATTGATAACATTTATTATCTTTAAGTGGAGCGTCTTTAAATTCCGCTCTAGCTTTTTGAGCACCTCTAATTAAGGCATCAACATCAACACCCGCACAAGCAAGTGGGAATGTTCCAACAGCGGTAAAGACACTATAACGGCCACCGATATTACCTGGTAAGACATATGTGACATAGCCTTCTTGTGTCGCTAATGTTTTTAAAGCACCTTTTTCTTTATCAGTCGTGGCAAAGATGGCTTTTCTCGCTTTTTCTTTACCGACCTTCTTTTCTAATAATTCTTTTAATAATCTGAAAGAAATACTTGTTTCAGTGGTGGTGCCACTTTTAGAAATAACGTTAATAGCGAAGTTTTTATCTTTTAGATAATTCATCACTTGGGCAACATAGTTTGGTGAGAATGTTTGACCCATAAAGATGATTTCTAATTTGTCATCACTCTTTAAACCATTTAATGCTTCTAAAGCACTTCTCGCACCTAAATAAGAACCACCGATACCACAGACAACTAAAATATCAAAATTGTCTCTCACGTATTGAGCGTCTTTTTTAATTCTTTCTAATTCTTCTTTATCATAATTAACTGGCCAATCTGCCCAACCGATATAGTCGTTACCAGCGCCAGTTTTGTTATTAATCATTTCATTGATCTTTTTGACTTGATCTTCATAACCTTTTAAGATCTCATCATTCATTTGCTTATTAAGCCTTAATTCAAACATAATTATTTCTCCCTCTTTTCAATTTTGTTGTAAGCTTCTTTAATCCATCCATCTAGTTTTTCTTTTAGTGGTAAGAATTCATCCTCACTAGTCGTGGGCATTCTTCTTTGATTAACGTGACTAGTATACGCCTCTTCTACTGGAACTTGCTTGTAAGACACTCTTAAAAATCCATTATCTTTATCGATGGAAAGAATTTTGACTTTAATTTCATCTCCAACAGAACCGTATTTTTCAATATCACGAATAAATGAATCAGATATTTCTGAGATATGTAATAAGCCAGTTGCTCCATCTTCAAACGACATAAATAAAGCATATGGCTTAACATTATAAACTTTCCCAATTACTAATTGGCCAACTTGATACTTCATAAATAACACCTATTACAAATAGATGATAGCATTGTATAAAAAGAAAAGGTAGAAAAATCTACCTTATTTGTTTGCCAAACTAATCTCTTTTCGTTTTAGTTTTTCTTGAGCGGATATTAAGTCAATTAACATTTTGACCACTTTATCCATCTCTCCATCTTTGCTATAATCCGCTTCAACGATGAAGTCACAACGGTTATCATCATAGATTTGTTGTACTGTTTCTTTATCGTCTTTTGGATGGATAGCAATACTATGACCACCGTTCTTTTTCACCAAAGTCATGGAAGGAATATCAGTCATTCCATCACCAACATAGATGATGTTTTTGTATTCGACACGGTGATCAGGTGTCTTTTCATTCACACCAGCATCATCAGTGGCTTTGATTGCCCCTTTAGCAATACGGAAGAAGAATTGTGTTTTTTGTGTGAAGTTAATTGCCATCTTTGGCCAGCAAGCTTCACCGTTTTCATCATATAAGAATTCACAGCCATAAATTTGCTTAAATTCATTAACGATTGAGCAACCTTCCACAATTTCTTTAGTGCCACTAGAAACGAGATAGTGTTCCACAACGATACCCTTATCTAAAGCGTATTCGTTAATGCGTTTGAACCATGTGCTAACACCAGGATAGAACTTGATGTCTTTACCACATTCTTTCAAATATTCCTTGGTTAATTTGATTCCTTTTTCTTTGGCAAATTTAATCATACAGTACATATATGAAAGAATTCTTTCAACTTCATATTTCTGTGATAATTTACCTGTTTCGCCCCAGAACTGTTCTGGTGTCATACCAAGGTTAGGAATAAAGGCATAATTTTGCATATCAGTCGTTGACAATGTCTTATCAAAGTCATACAAGATAGCGACGATTGGTTTGCTCATAGATATAACCTCCACTTAATATTATCGCAGTATAGATAATATTAGTCAACTTTATGTAACTAAGCCGATGACATTGTGCTAGAATCTTCTTATGGATTTTGAACTATTATTATTAATTCTCCGTAACGGTGTCATCTTCATAATCGCTTTATATCTTCTCGCAGTGGTGTTTGATATCATCTTTGTGGTGTCTTTTTCTTCAATTCTAACAAGACATGAACACGATTTGTTTTTAACCTTAACAAGTAAGAAAGAACACCTTGATAGATTACTTGCTTTATTAAACAAAAATGGCATCAAATTAGATAAGAAAACAATCGAACCATTAGAAAAGTTTGATTTAAAATCAATCGAACATCAAGATGGGGAATCGGCGAAATACGCTAGAGAGCAATTAACATTAATTTCTGAATATTTGTTATTAACCTCTAGAAGTAACGACGTTATTGCTAATAGTGAAGAGTTTATGGAACTTAATGCCAGTATTGATGAAATTGAAAAAGTCTATCGTCAACATATCTTGCTTTATAACGCTGATGTTCTAGGTTATAACTTCTGGATTACATTCTTCCCAACAGCTTACATTTATAAGATCTTCAAAAAGAAGAAAAAAGATATCATCTCATAAGCACATTATTGTGCTTTTTTCTTGTTTAAATATCTCTATTTTCATACAATATCACTAATGGTGATTTGTTTTACTAAACAATCACGATTCCCCAATATCAGTTAATTAAAGTAAAGGAGAATAATATGCCAAAAGAAGCAATTAAATTTAGCGAATATCCATTCGTTAAACCAAACATTAAAAAGTTTGAAAAGAAGATGAGTCAATTCATCGAACAATTAAAAGCCTGCTCTAATGCTGAGGAAGCTGCTAAAATCATTAAAAGACTCAACAAATACAACAGTGAAGTTGAAACACAAACAAGCATCATCTACGTCATGTATTCTTGTTACACACAAAATAAGGAATACGCTGACGCACAAGAATATTTAGATGAAGTTTCTCCAATCTTCGCTAAATATGGTGATGAAGTGACAAAGCTTTTAGCTAACGCTCCATATCGTCCAGAATTAGAAAAGAAATTCGGTTCCTTCTTATTTAAGAAATATGATCTTGCATTAAAAACATTTGATGAAAAGATTATTCCAGAATTAACCAAGATTAATAAATTAACAAGCGAATATGATTTAATCTTCGGTAGTGCGCAAATTGAATTTAGAGGCGAAACATTAAATCTCTCTCAATTAGGTAAATATTTACAAGATAGCGATAGAGAAACAAGAAAAGCCGCTGCTAAAGCAAGTGATAAGTGGTTAGAAGAACATGAACAACGTATCGGTGAAATCTATGGCGAATTAGTCTTATTAAGAGACCAAATGGCTAAAAAACTTGGTTATAAGTCATTCATTGAACTCGGTTACTATAACTTAGGTAGAACTGATTACAACGCTGAAATGGTTAAAGGCTATAGAGCCCAAATTGCTAGAGAAGTAGTGCCATTATGTCAAAAACTCTACAAGCAACAAATGAAAAATCTTGGTATTAGAAAACCACAATATTATGATTACAATCTCATGTTCAAGAGTGGCAATCCAAAACCAGCGGGTGATAGAGAATATTTAGTTAAGCAAGCACAAAAGATGTACAGTGACTTAGGTCCTGAAAGTAAAGAATTCTTTGATTTCATGGTCAAATATGAGCTCATGGATTTAGATGCTAGAAAAGGCAAAGCCCCAGGTGGTTATTGCACCTATTTCCCAGAATATAAATCCCCATTCATCTTCTCTAATTTCAATGGTACATCTGGTGACGTTAATGTTTTATGCCATGAAGGTGGTCACGCTTTCCAAGCCTACTTAAGTAGTGGTATCAAAGTTCCAGAACTCATGAACCCAACTTTAGAAAGCTGTGAAATCCACTCCATGAGTATGGAATTCTTTGCTTGGCCATATATGGATGGTTTCTTTGGAAAAGATGCTGAAAAATATAAATATTCCCATTTAGCGGATTCTATTGAATTCTTGCCATATGGTATTACCATTGATGAATTCCAACATTGGGTTTATGAACATCCAACTGCGACACACGCAGAAAGATGTGCGGCTTATAAAGAAATCGAATCACGTTATACTCCACATAAGAAGTATGACGATACACCAACCTTAGCAAGAGGTACATGGTGGATGAGACAAAGCCATATCTTCGGTTCCCCATTCTATTACATCGATTATACTTTAGCCCAAGTCGTAGCGTTCCAATTCGCTGTTGAGAATATGAAAAACCATGAAAAGACATGGAATAAATACATCAAATTATGCAAGATGGGTGGTAAATATCCATTCTTAGAACTCTTAGAAAAGAATCATTTAAGAAATCCATTCATTGATGGCAATATTCGTAAAGTCATTAAGCCACTTGAAAAAGTGCTCAAGACATTCGATCCTTCTAAGATGTAAAGAAAAAACAAGGGGCGTTTGCTCCTTGTTTTATTTTTGTTTGAAACTATTAAAGAAGCACCGCAAGAGTGACTATTAAAGCGATATCAAATATTGCAGCGAAGAATAGTGCAGCACCAGCAAAAGCGGTACCGACAATAGCTTTAGCTTTGCTTAAGCTACGTGATATATTACGAATATTCATGATTAACGCAATAATACTAACAATAGTGATTGCGATGAATATAAAAATAATTCCCCACGCGCCACCAGCACTTAGTTTCTTAGCTTGAATCAAAACTTGCGCAACGATATAGACAATCATTTCAAATGCAAATGTCAGAATAGAAAGAACCATAACCATCCACCTTTCCTAGTGTTTATAATAATATTTTGCTGATGTAGAGTAAACAAAAAGCTCCATTGCTGGAGCATTTTTACTTTTAGTCCTCCAAACTTTAAGGGGGACTAGGTACCCCTCCAAAGTTAAGTAGGATTTTTAACGTTATCACCAAAGTTAAGTAGGGACTCGAAGGGATGCCC
>CACYSA010000042.1 GCA_902777015.1 uncultured Erysipelotrichaceae bacterium
TACACGTAACCCAATCTTCATGATGTCTGATTCCGGTGCTCGTGGTAATATCTCCAATATTCTCCAATTAGCCGGTATGAGAGGCTTGATGGGTAGTACCTCTGGTTCTACTATCGAACTCCCAGTTAAATCATGTTTCCGTGAAGGTATGAACGTGTCAGAATTCTTCATCGCTACCCACGGTGCTCGTAAGGGTGGTGCTGATACCGCGTTAAAGACCGCTGACTCTGGTTACTTAACTAGAAGATTAGTCGACGTTTCTCAAGACGTTATCGTTAGAGAAGAAGACTGCGGCACTGACCATGGCTTCGAAGTCTTTGAAATCAGAGACTCCGCTAGAGATGCTGTCATCGTTAAATTAGAAGATCGTTTAGTTGGTCGTTTCACTCTTAACGATGTCGTCAATCCTCAAACAGGTGAAATCATTGTTCCAGGTAACACCATGATTCACGAAAAAGAAGCTAAAGAAATCGTTGATGCTGGTATCAAATCTGTCGTCATTCGTAACTTATTCGGTTGTGAAACAAAAGATGGTGTTTGTGTCCACTGCTATGGTCGTAACTTAGCAACTGGTAGAAGAGTCCAAGTTGGTGAAGCTGTTGGTATTATGGCGGCTCAATCAATTGGTGAACCAGGTACACAATTAACCATGAGAACATTCCACACCGGTGGTGTTGCGGGTTCTGATATTACTCAAGGTTTACCTCGTGTTCAAGAATTATTTGAAGCGCGTACACCTAAGGGCGAAGCCTTAATCTCTGAAATCTCTGGTACTGTTACTAAGATTGAAGAAAAGAATGGTTGCTATTTAGTGACTGTTAAGAACGATCTTGATGAAAAAGAATACACCACAAACTTCGGTGCTAGACTTAGAGTCAAGAAAGGCGACTTCGTCAAAAACGGTGGCAAGATCACAGAAGGTGCTATTTCTCCTAAGAAATTACTTGAAGTGGCCGATGTTACCGCTGTTGAAAACTACATCTTAAAAGAAGTTCAAAAAGTCTATAGTGCTCAATCCATCGGTATTTCCGATAAGCACATCGAAGTTATCGTTAGACAAATGTTAAGAAAAGTCTTAGTCATTGAAGCTGGCGATACCGATATGTTAAGTGGCACACGTGTGAACGTGAATACATTCACAGCGAAGAACAACGATGCTCTCATCAATGGTAAGCATCCTGCTGTCTTCTCACCATTAATCCTTGGTATTACAAAGTCCGCTTTGGAAACAGAATCATTCTTATCCGCGGCTTCCTTCCAAGAAACAACACGTGTCTTAACAGATGCTGCTATTAAGGGCAAAACAGACTACTTACACGGCTTAAAAGAAAATGTCATTACTGGTCACCTTATCCCAGCGGGTCGTGGCTTAATGGCCGAAGACAAAGCCGATGATATCTCCACCAACTTTGATGTCTTAGACACCATGAGAGAAGTGAGTGATAGATACGTTGAAGAACACGAAAGAAAAGTTAAAGAAATTAACGAAAAGATTCGTGTCTTAGACGAAGAAAAGAAGTAGTTTCTACTTAAAACAATTAGAGTCATTCGAAAGAGTGGCTCTTTTTTCTTTATCTTGAAATAATCAAAATATTTTAAAAAACTAGTATTCTATAGTTAAAAAATATACAATTTTTTCTAGCAGATTCCTTTCTGCAATTCGTCTTAAGTAGTAGAGGTGCCAAATGAGCATTTCCCCAAAAACAATCCATGCGTTCATTCAAGGTAATCAAGAAGCCATGGGTGAAGTCTATGAAGAATATAAAAACCTCATGTACTTCGTCATCGCTTCCTACATCTCACAACCAGAAGATTGTGAAGATGTTTTGAATGACGCTTTTATTAAGGCCATGGAACATCGTACTGACTTAAAAGATCCGTCAAAGATTAAGTCTTTCTTAACAACTATTTCAAGAAACACTGCTTTGGACTTTTTAAGAAAGAAAAAAGAAACCGCGAATAGCGATTTAATCGATGAGATTTATGGGGAAACAGATAGCTACAATGTCATGCTCAATTTATTAGAACCTCTACTTACCAACAAAGAGACGATTGTTACTTATTACAAGGCAGTTTTCCAATATACCTGGCCAGAAATAGTGGAATTAACAGGTATAGCGGAGTCGACAGCGAGAAAAATCTACGCTGAGGCTTTAGAAAAACTGAGAAAGGAGCTACGATGAACGATATCGAAAAGAAGCTTCGCAAAAGGGGGATGGCGAAGCTCGATAAATTTGCAAAGAATCCGTACAAGGTTAAGAAAAAATCTTGGTTCGAACGTATTCCTCTATGGCCAAAGGTCGTTATTCCAACCGCTGTTTTAACTACAGCTCTCTTTGCAGTGGTCGTTAGCTCATTCTCAATTGATATGTTCTCTCCAAAAGGCAGACAAACAGAAACAAGCCAAAGACCAACACAATCGTCTAATCCAGGTTCCGCTCAAGGAAGCAAGAGCCCAGCAACAAGTAGTTATGCACCTGCTCAACCAAGTCAAGTGACTCCAGGAGAAAAAGGTGAAACAGGTTGGAAAGGTTTGCCAGTCTATAAAAAATTCCCAGCCTTCACTTATCAAGGCGTTAATTACGAAACCGTAAACGGTGATAATTATGTTAGTGAATATTCTATCAATTACAAACTTGATGATATCGTTTTAACTGCGAAAGATGACATTGGTGTTGACCGTTCTATCGACGCTGGTATTTTTACACTAATGTATGCTTCATCTGATGAATTAGTGGCTTTAAGATTTACAAACGATAACTACTATTATCTCTACAGCAGACAATAAACTTATTTATATAACATAAATATGCTATAATACTCTTTGTGAAAAGGGATATTTAGTATTATGGAAAAACAATATAAAATCGTCATTGATGCTTTAGGAAGCGATAAAGGACCAGAAACGATTATTTTAGGCGTTTCTATGGCTTTAAAAGAATTTCCTAACTTATCAATCACTTTAGTGGGCCCAGAAGGCTTAATTAACAAAAAAATCAAAGAACTTGGCATCGATCAATCACGTTTAAAGATTATTCCTGCTGAAGAAACAATTACTAATTACGAAAACCCATATACTGGCATCATGAATAAGCCACAAGCTTCATTAGTCCAAGCGATGAAAGAAGTAGGTAAAGACGATGAAGACTACGCTGGCATGATTACCGCTGGTAGTAGTGGCGCCATTCTCATGGGTTCTTTTAGATTCTTAGCGGATGAAAATAAAACTAGACCATGTATGGCTGCTATCTTACCAAATGGTAAAGGCAGTTATACCGCTTTAGTGGATACAGGTGCAACCATTGACTGTTCATCTTCTCAATTACATTCTTTTGCGAAATTAGGCAGCGACTTAATGAGAAGAATGTATCAAATTGAAAATCCTCGTGTTGGTTTATTATCTAATGGTGCGGAACCAACAAAAGGTAACCACTTAGTTAAAGAAACATTCCCAATTTTACAAGAAGATAAGGAAATCAATTTCGTTGGTAACATTGAAGGTAACAACACATTAACCGGTGATGTTGATGTCATCGTTTGTGATGGTTTCGCTGGTAACCAAGTTTTAAAGAATGTTGAAGGTATGGCTAAACGTATCATCACTGATATCGTTGTTCTTTCTAAAAAGAGAAATAGACCAGAATTCATGGAAGTCGCTCAATATTTAATGAAATCATATGATATTTCCGCTTTAGGTGGTGGCATTGTCTTAGGCACAAGAAAACTCGTCATCAAAGCGCGTGGTAATTCCGATGAAAGAGCGATTGTTAATCTTTCCAGAATGATTATCAACCACGCTAGTGGAGAAGCAGTCTTAACTAAAAAAGAAAGAGAAGACGCTCTCCGTTGATAGAAAACGGATAAGTTGATATAATATCAAAGTTCAAAAGGGAATTAATTATGTTAGAAAGATTAAAAGAATTAATGAAAGGTGTCGATCCAGACGCCGACTTAGATAATGTCACATTAGACACAAAATTAATCGATGATTTACATTTCGATTCATTAGGTATCATGATGTTTGCGATGGCCATCGAAGATGAATTCGGTGTGCAATTCGATGAACCAATGAACTTCGTCACCGTTAAAGATGTCGTTGACTACATCGAAGCTAATAAAAAATAAAACTAAATCTAAATAATGAAATGACCGCTTGAATAGGCGGTCTTTTCATTTAATGCTCATGCACACACAACATTTTTTATTGCAATACATTTTGTAAACTCACTATAATACATACAAAGAAGTCATTTTTAATGACTAGGGTGCAATACGTATGATATGCATCCAAGAAAGGAATTTTTATGAATTTTAAGAAAGGTTTAAGTGCTCTTGCTCTTTTATTAGCACTTACAGTTGTTGGTTGTAACGGTAACAAAGAATCCTCTAAACCAGCAGCGTCATCAGCAGCTCCAGCTGCCTCATCACAAGCCCCAGCTCAATCATCCGCTGCCGCCGCTTCCTCAAAAGCTTCTTCTTCAGCTGCCGCTTCCTCAAAAGCTGACTCATCGCAAGCTCCAGCACCAGTTCCAGGAACAAATGCTTTAAAAGCATGGTCTTCAGATGAAACCAAAGCCGGTATGAGCAATGCTTCTGCTAAAGAAGTTAAGGATGAAACTGGCGATGTTCAATTCACCGCTTATAAACTTGGTACAGCTAACGATACAGTCACATTCAAATGGACTCCAACAGCTGATCAAGCTGGTAAAGTTGTTTTCAAATTATTCTTCACAACCAAAGCTGGTAACGCAACAAACGCTACATTCTGGAAACAAAGCGCAACAAGTTCAAATGCCAAAATGTCAGTCGCAGTTGATGGCACTGATATCGCCGCACCAGAAACCGATGTTAATTTCGAAGATATCTGCGGTGGTGCAGATGGCGTTGTTGAATCTGATGTTGCCGATAGTGGTACATTAGCTAACCCAGTTGAATATCAACTCGCTGAATACAATGTGACTGCTGGCGCAGAGAACACTGTTGTTGTTACATATCACGGTGGTGGCTACAGCTTCTACATTGTAGGTGCTTTTGTCTACAAAGCCTAATCTTTTAGATTAACTAAACAAATTAAGCCGCTGTTGATCAGTGGCTTTTTTTATATTATTTGATAGTAATAATAGGTATTGATACACCAGGACTAGTGTGTACTTTATATATATTTTTATTGCGCGTATTTTAATCCTTATATAATATATATGAGCGTGTGCAAATCACACCCAGACCAATTTCGGTCGTTTTTAATGGGAAAGTACCGATACACCAGGTACTGTGGTGCGCACAACATGAAACAGTTATTGAAAGGAGCAATTATGCCAACAATTAACCAATTAGTGCGTCAAGGCAGACAAAATAAGACATTCAAGTCCAAAGCCCCTGCCCTTGGTCAAAGATGGAATTCTTTGAAGAAAAAAGAAACAGCACAACCTGCAGCGCAAAAACGTGGCGTTTGCACCCGTGTTGGTACAATGACACCAAAGAAACCTAACTCAGCTTTAAGAAAATACGCTCGTGTTAGATTAAG
>CACYSA010000043.1 GCA_902777015.1 uncultured Erysipelotrichaceae bacterium
ATGTATTAGGCACGCCGCCAGCGTTCATCCTGAGCCAGGATCAAACTCTCAAAGTTTTATTCTAGTTCAAAATAATTATCTGGTTTTGTATTTTTGTTTTTTAAACAAATTGACGTTGTGATGTTTGTACATCTGTTTAGTTTTCAAAGATCAGTTGCACGCTATTACTACGTAATATCTCATTGGGTCTCCCCGACGCGTGCTTTGATATCATATCACTTATTATTTATTGCTGTCAATGGCTTTTTAATATTTTTTTTCACCATTTTTTTAAGTGATATTTCGCGGCCTTTTTTCTGGGCGCGCTTTATCTATTATACGCATGTTAATAATGTGTGCAAGTACTTTTTATTATTTTTTATAAAAATATGTGCATGTGTGCCTGTATAACGTGCGCGCGTACGCGTATTTAATATAAAAAGAAAAGGCCGCGTATTACTCGCGACCTATTAAAAATATAGACAATTTTGCTAAGAATTATTTTGCTGGTTCCAACATAATATTTCTAATATTATCAATTGTGGCTTGAGAAATATTGCATTTATTTTTTAAATATTCTTCAATTCCTTGCTTAATTGTTTTCTTAGTATCACCCTTTTCCCAACCAAGAGTGTCTTTTAAATATGTCACCATTCCTGGCCATTCGTTCCATGGGCCATTACGAAGATGGCTACGATAATTTCTTGATGGATTGCTACTATAACTTGTTAATTCAAAATCAATAACTAAATCTGTATAGCTCATACCAAGAAGCGCGCCAAGCATAAAGCCCACAACACCAGTACGGTCAGCACCACCATAACAGTGGAAATAAACTGGGTGTTGATCAGCTTGAGCAAAGGCTTCAAATAATTGTTTGATTTGTGAAGTGTTGTTTTTCATACCATTAGCGTAGCTACTGATACCAATAAGTTTATAGGAAATATCATTATTTTCCGCAAAATCGCAATACCCACTTTTACTTGGATAACCATTTGTTTCACTACCGCTTCTAAGATCAATTTCTAAACCATTAATCATGCCCATATCTTCTCTAAACGCTCTTTTTGAAGCATCTGTTTCAGAAACGATATGTCCATCTCTAGCTTGTGTATTACCAGTATCATCGGTATAGCGTTGCGTACCATACCAACCAGTTTTCTTATTAATTTCTCCACCTCTATAAACTAAACCTTGTTTAATTCTTTGACCTGATGAAGTCATATAGCCACCCATATCACGAACATTAAACATTGGTCTAGCATCAATCCAGCGTGGATAATCACCTGTGGTGAAACTAATAGTTTGTGAATCTTTACCATCCGCGGATACTTTCACATAATATTTTTGATTAACTAATAAATTCTTAAGATAAACTTTTGTGAGATTAGATGTGATTGTTTTAGCACCACTAAAATCTTCACTATCACTATAAGTAATTGTGTATTCTTTATTTTCTAAATTCTTAGCGGGTCTAAATTCGATTTCGATGTCTTTATTCTCATCGCTTTTTTCACCTTTAGTGTAATCCGCACCAATAGGATCTAAATAATCATTTTGTGTTGTGCCATCGCGATAACCACCGGTGTTATCTTGATAATTGCCTGAACTTGGTGTCACACCTTTGGTGAGGTCAACACCAGAAGTACCATATAAATCATTTAAATAATAATCAGCGTCATTGCCTTTTTCTTTGATGAGTTTTTGTTGTTGAGCACGCATATCATCAACATATTTTTTACAGTTTTTACTCATTGAAGATAAATCGTTTGGTTTTAAAAGAGTGAAATTATCATTTATCACTTCTTCTTTGCTTTCATAAGAAATTGGAATACTTGATGATGCTGATTCACCTTCTGGAGCGCTAGATTGGCCTTCACAAGTAACACTTGCTTGTTTTTCTTTAGAAGTATCATTATTAGATGGTTGATTATTGTTACAGCCCACTAAAAGTAAAGCGGCTATCATAGAAATTAAAAGAATAGGCTTTTTCATATTTTTCCTTCTTTCATAAAAATTAATTATCGTTTTTATTATCCGCCAAAAATAATACGATTAAAAGATAAAAAAATGAGGGCGTCAGTTAAGACGTCCTCATTAATATTTTGTTATAGTTATCTTCTTCTTGTAAAGATCGCTACGTAGTAGATCACTCTAATCAAGATAGAGATAAAGTCTGTAAAGAGGATATATGAACAATAATAGACCAAATTATTGTCATTAGTCGCACCAGTTTCGGCAATTCTTTTAATGCGGTTGACATCATAGAACGTGACGAGCATTAAGAAGGCAAATACCGCTAATGAGACAATCCAAGAAAGAGCAACGTTTCGTGGTTGTACGCCACCAACGAGAATCATCACCCAGTTGACGAGTGATAACATAGCGGCACCACCGATTAATCCTAGTAGGATAAATCCAATGCCCGCTAAGCGGCCCTTACTAATGTAGCCTAGTAAAGCCATAATACCGAATATTATTGCGGTAATACCGAATGATTCCACTAAGATGACCCAGTCAAATAAGAATGTAAATGTGGATAATAGGATACCCATTATGACCACATAAATCATGAGTGGAACAAGGATATTATGTCTTCCTCTAATGAATGTGATTGGTAAAACAAACGACATTACTAATAAGGCGATGGAACAAACAATTAATGTTCCAACTAAGCCATATAGTAAATTACTATTTAACACTATTTTGTCGCCGTCAATAATGGCAGTAGCTTTTAACAAATATTGGAATCCATAGCCGAAGCCCGCTGCTATCACAGTTGTGATAAGTAAGCAGAGGAACATCATGCCGAATACTTTCGTCAAGAAAGCACCTTTGGACTCTTTATTTGTAAAATCGTAAACTACTTGGCTTGACGAAGTGTTATATGACATTAGAGAATGTTATTGAGTAAAGCTTCGTAAGAATCAATCTTTAAGGAAGCACCACCGACTAAACCACCATCAACATCTGGGCAAGATAAATATGCTTTGATGTTTTCTGGTTTGACGGAGCCACCATAGAGCACTCTGATATCATCAGCAACATTACCGAACATTTCTCTTAAAACATCACGGATGAATTTGCAGACATCTTGAGCAATTTCTGTGGAAGCATTTTTACCAGTACCAATGGACCAAACTGGTTCATAGGCAACGACAAGGTTTTTCACTTGATCAGCGTTTAATTCTTTTAAGCCAACGCGAACTTGTTCACCAACGACTTCTTTTGTTTGGTTAGCTTCAAATTGTGCTAATGTTTCACCAACACAATAGACAGGAACCATATCGTTAGCGATTAAGGCTTTGATTTTAGCGTTACATTTTTCGTTTGTTTCGTTATCGTATGTTCTTCTTTCGCTATGACCGATTAAGCACCAGTCAATACCGAATTCTTTGAGCATAGGGATGGAAACTTCACCAGTGAAAGCACCATGGTCATTGAAGTGGACGTTTTGAGCACCGACAATCATGTCTTTAGAAGCGTTTTCTTTAACAGCGGCTAAAGATAAATATGTTGGAGTAACACCTAAATCAATGTTGTTTTTCTTTGCTTTTTCAGCAAGTGGTCTTGAGGCAATGGCAAACTCTTTAGCTTCGCTAGCGAGTTTATTCATTTTCCAGTTGCCTAATAATAATTTTCTTCTCATATTATCTCACCACATCGATGCCTGGTAAGTGGCCATCGTTTTCAATCATTTCTAAGGAAGCACCGCCGCCTGTAGAAACGTGTGAGAATTTGTCTTTATAACCGAATTGCTTGACAGCAGCAGCGGAGTCACCACCACCACAGACAGTGAAGGCTTTATCGTTTTTAGCAATAGCTTCACAAACGGCTAATGTACCTTTTTGGAATTCTTCTTGTTCAAAGACACCACTTGGGCCGTTCCAGAAGATCATTTTTGCTTTAGCAATTTCTTCAGCAAAGAGTTCTCTGGTCTTTGGACCGATATCTAAACCTTGGAAACCATCTGGGATTTCACCCTTTTCAACAGTTTCAATGGTTGTTCTTTCTGCTGGATCGAAAGCATCAGCGATGACAGAGTCGACTGGTAAGACGATCTTGCCATTGGCTTTGACATAGCAGTTTTTAGCGTAATCTAATTGATCTTCTTCAACTGGGGAATTACCAGTCTTGTGACCTAAGGCTCTTAAGAATGTGAATGCCATAGCACCACCGATTAAGATCTTGTCGCATTTCTTTAATAAAGATTCGATAACTTTGATTTTATCGGAAACTTTTAAGCCACCTAAGATAGCAACATATGGACGATCTTCATCTTTGACATCAACACATCTTGTTAAGTTAGCAACTTCTTTTTCAACGAGGTAACCGACTGCGACTGGTTTGCCTTCGCCTTTTAAGATTTCTGGAATGCCATATGTGGAAGCGTGGGCTCTATGAGCGGAACCGAAAGCATCCATCACGAAGGCATCACCTAAAGCAGCCCAGATCTTGGCTAATTCAGGATCGTTCTTTTCTTCACCTTTTTCATAACGTGTGTTTTGCATTAAGAGAACTTCACCGTTCTTTAAAGCGTTGACAGCGTTAGTTAAGGTTTCACCACGTGTTTCTTTAACGAACACGACTGGTTGATTTAATAATTCGCCCAAACGTTTGGCAACTGGTTCTAAGTTACCATCTTTGATTTGTTTTGCAAATTTTTCTGGATCTTCTGTCGCTAATTTGTGTTTGACTTTGCCTAAATGGGACATTAAGACAACTCTTGCACCTTTAGCGAGTAATTCTTTAATGGTTGGTAAGGCGGCAACAATACGGTTATCATCACGGATTGCACCATCTTTTAGAGGGACGTTGAAGTCAACACGAACGATGACTCTTTTACCTTCTAAATTGGTCATTTCTTTAACTGTTAACATAGTTAAATATCTCCTTTATTTCAATAATAACGGCACCCATAGTACACAGGTGCCGTATATTTTTCTATGGGTTAATTAGACTCTAGTGAGTTAATTAGCATTTTTCCGCAAAGTATTTGATGGTGCGGACCATTTGTGATGTATAGGAGTTTTCGTTGTCATACCAAGAGACGACTTGGACTTCATATAAATCATCAGCGATTTTGCTAACCATTGTT
>CACYSA010000044.1 GCA_902777015.1 uncultured Erysipelotrichaceae bacterium
TTGCCATTCCAATTAACATAATCTTCATTCAAGAACTGGTCTGTGACAGGAATATATTTTTTAGAAGGATTAGATAATCCTACTTTAGGCATTAAGAAATTATCATTATTATTTTGCCTATAAATCCTCATAATGTTATAAGCACCAACTATATCAGCGTTATAAACATTACTATATTCTTTAAATAAACCTCTATAAACCCTACTACTTTTATTTGCGAATTCTTTGCTAACATTAAGACTATTAGGGGAACAAGAAGATGAATAAGCTTCATTAACTTTAATTAATTCAATGCCAACTAGTTTTAACTTATAATCTAGTAGTCTATAAATCTTTGAAAAGTTGATAGCCATGACATTCTGGTTAAAGCGGTGCTTTTCTTTGTTATTAGTAAACTCCTTCTTTGTTTCTAATAATCCCATTAAATCACCGATTATAACTTTAGAGACATCATGAGATAAACAATAATCAACAATTGTTTTTGTGGCTCTATGTAAAACTAACTTAATCCTTTTATTCTTCATGTCATATAAATGCTTAATCCTCTTAGTTACCTCTCCTTTCTTATGATTTGGATAGCATTTATCAAAAAGTGATTGATAATAAGCAATCTTTTTTGAGAAATAGTAATTGGTATTTAGAATTGAATGACCTGAGACAATAAAAGAAGGACCGTTATTGTCATAAACTGAAAGCAGGTTTTTAACTCCAATATCAATACTTATATAGTGCTTATTATCTTCGACTTGTTTTTTAATATCTTTTTCATATATCACATAGACCTTGTATCTATTTTTATCGAGATAAGAAAACTCAATTTGTTTAATATCATCAAGGTGTCTTTTTAACTTAATATAGAAGAAATTATCGCTTATTTGATATTTATCATTAAGGTGTTCTTTGAGCTTTTTAGGAATAGAAAAACGAATCTTATCACTAGTAACTTTGAAACCATTTGATAGATAGTTAATGTTCATATGGTAACCATCTTTCTTATAGTAGGGTGGTTGTGGTTCATTTTTGCTACCTTTGCTAGGAACATCTTTATTTTTCTTCTTCCATTTATAGTGGAGCGTTAAGTATGATTTCCACGAACGATCTAAGATAGCTAATATTTCTTGACTAGTTTGAGAAGGTAATGATTTATACCAAATATCACCTTTCAATCTTTTCTTTTGATCATACCAATTTGGCACCACATTAAAGCCAAGGGATTTATATTCTTTTCTTTCATAATTACCAACATTGAAGAGTTTAGAAGCAGCGTACGTTAAATGACCTAGGATAATCCCTAGTTTGTTATTAACTTTAATTTCAAATTGGTAAGTAAGTAACATTTTTATTCCTTTTCTTGGTTTTGAATATATTTTTTAATCGCTTCTTCAGAAATGGAGCCTATTATCTCAACATAATAAGAAGGATTCCATAGTTCATCGTTCCATAATTAATGTTAAAAACACATGTTCTATTGTGTCTTAATTTTTCCATAGGTTTTCCTACATATAGTATAGCAAAAAAATGTAGATTATTCCACATAATATTTATATTATTTATCTTATTATTTTTACCTTACATATAGTAAGTGACAATGACTCTTTCAAACACTTTCATCTCGGCAGTTGAACAACCGAGGATTCCCGTTTAGTTTCCTAAACCAAAATAGTCTTGATTTATAAAATCTGTTTCCAATCGCCTGAAAAGGCTCGTCATACTTTGTTTCTAATAGTGGAAAAGACATATCATTTGTTGTTTCCACGAACAAAAAACTATACACTTAAAAGGTGAAGAACTATGACGATGTACGCTAGTGTGACCATTTTAATTGCCCTTTTAATGATAGGAATGACCGTCCATGTTTTAACTTATTCTGGATTTAACAAAACACAAAAAACATGGTTCGTTATTACATTCATTTCAATTACGGCTTGCGCTGGCGCGGAATTCGCTGTCCACTGTGGCTATTATGATCAAAAATTTGCTATACCATTAACCATTATTACTGTTATTCAATTCAGTTTATCTCCAGTCCTAGCAATGTTATTCTGCGGCGCTTTGGGTTTAAAGAATCAATGGAAAGTGGCAATTGGATTCTTTGCCGTTAGTTTAATTACAGAGATTATATGCGCTCCATTTGGTTGGATATTCTCCTTTGGAGCGGATGGTTATTCTCGTGGTGATGCATTTATCATCTATGAGATTTTCTATTTTATTTCATTAGGTTATTTAATTGTTTCTTTATTATTTGTCGGCAGATTATTTAGACACAGAGATAAAACCACAATCATTATGATTTTTGTTGTTTTGGTCGCTGGAATTATTCCAATGACTTTCTTTAAATTGCATGTTGCCTATGTCTCTATCGCGATTGCTTCTTGCTTCTGCTATATCTACTATAACGATTTAGTACAGCAAGACACTAAAACTGAATTAGTGACTAATCAAGAAAAGATTACTAGCATGCAAGAACATATTATTTCTGGGTTAGCATCTTTGATTGAAAGCCGTGATACAGAAACTGGTGAACATGTTATGAGAACCAGTAATATTGTTAAAATAATCGCTGAAGATTCTTTAGCGGTAGGTCTTTATGCGCAACATATTGATGAACATTTTATTTCTTTGCTATACACCCTTGCTCCAATGCATGATGTTGGCAAAATAGTGGTTTCTGATCAAATATTAAGAAAACCAGGCAAACTCACTAAAGAAGAATATGAAGAAATGAAAAGACACGCTAGTGAGGGTGGTAATGTTGTAAGAAAAATATTATCAGGCATCACTGATGAAGAATATTTAAGCTTTGCTTCTGATATCGCTACTTACCATCATGAGTGGTGGAATGGTAGTGGTTATCCTAAGGGATTAAAAGAAGAAGAAATACCATTATGTGCACGTATTATGGCTATCGCTGATGTCTTTGATGCCTTAGTGTCTAAAAGATGTTACAAAGAGCCAATTCCATTTGATGAGGCTATTGAACTAATGAAAAAAGAAAGTGGTACACACTTTGATCCAAGACTATTAGAAGTATTTATTAACAATAAAGAAAAATTCCGCGAATATTGCGAAATCAAATAACTACTTAAAAGACGCAAACTTTCTTTGCGTTTATTATATGAATATAATAATTCGTAATTCCTATAATGAATAGTTGCTGGCGATGTGCTATTTTTAAACAATTTAGTATATAAATAAGGTTAACTTTCTCCACAAAACAAAAAAAGTGGAAAAAGTATAACTACTTGTTTTTTTGGTTGGTATATAATGGTTGCATGGTGTTAGAAAAAGAAAAAATTTATAAATTGGATGAACTAAAGGAACTTTATTTTGATTCTCACAAAGGGAAAAGCAAAATTGCGTTCTACAAAGCAATCAATAAAATGATTAATAATGACGAGATTATTAGATTAGAACGTGGCTTTTATTGTGCTAACCAAAAAAAGAATGTTTTTGATGATGATTTGCATTACGACGACTCAATTAGATTAAAAACGTTTTTAACAACAAGATATGGTGATGATTTTGAGTTTATTATTTATGAAAGTACCATCTTAAATCAGTTTTTGAATCACCTTCTTGCTAAAACAAAAATAGTTGTTGAAGTCCCTAATTATTATGTAGAACATGTTTTTTTTGAAATAAGAGATTCAAATCAGTTTAATTCTGTCCTACTTAATCCAAGCGGTGATGAATTATATCATTATGGTGATGATTGTACTATTGTTGTAAGACCATATGTCAGTAAGGCACCAATTAATTTGAAAAAGCATGCTACCACAATCGAAAAACTATTTGTTGACATTATTTGTGACCGTTTTCTCA
Source organism: uncultured Erysipelotrichaceae bacterium (assembly GCA_902777015.1). Taxonomy (GTDB): domain Bacteria; phylum Bacillota_I; class Bacilli_A; order RFN20; family CAG-826; genus RUG14515. The sequence goes on from CACYSA010000044.1 coordinate 3,823, forward strand.
ACTCTTTTTATGAAGGGGCAGAAGTACCAATTATGGTAAACAATATAGTTACTGATTATGTTTTAAGATGCAAAACAATTGTGGCTTATGCGAAAAGAAGAAACGCCTATAAAAACTTACTTAATAATCTTAACGATGACAAAAAGGAGTTATTTCAATGATACAAAAAGAAACATACTCAC
>CACYSA010000045.1 GCA_902777015.1 uncultured Erysipelotrichaceae bacterium
AGTTGATTTATAAGAAAAATATGATTAATTTATTTGTGTTAAGGGGCGTGGTCAATTAGACTGTCACGCCTGGTCAATTAAACCGATATACTCACTTTTTAGCCATAAAAAGGCAAAAAAAGGAGACAACGCAACAGAATTGTTTTAATCTCCGTGAGAAAAAATCTCATGGCCTATTTACAACCTTGAAATCTCATGGCATAATATCCGTGAGAAAAAATCTCATGGAGTAAAAATATGCTTAAAGAATTCAGAGTAGCTAACTTCAAATCCATTCAAAAAGAACAAGTTTTTACTATGGAAGCTTGCCCAAAAACAGTGGTGTCTGAATATCCAGAACACGTAATTGAAGTTGGTGAGGAAAGATTACTTAAAGTAACTTCTATTTATGGCCCTAATGGTGGTGGCAAATCAAACCTTTTGAAGGCACTAAATGTTTTCGCAGTGATTGTTAAACAAAATCCACTTTTTAACGACTCAATTAAGAATGAAAACTATTTTCCAAATGTCTATTTAGATAACAAAAACACAATCTTCACCCTTTATATTATTAAAGGTGGTTATGAGATTGGCTATTCTTTAACTTTAGACTTAAATAAGATGCAACAAACTCTTACTAATCCTTTTGCTGGGCAACTCGCTTGGGCAGTAGATGTTGAAATCTTAGAAGAAGAAATGGTCTATCGTAGATTAGAAAACCCAGATTTTTTAACAATGTTCAAAAGAAATAATAAAGGCATTGTTGAATCAACATTATTAAATGATATCGATTTGATTAAAAACAAGAGACCACTCTCAAAGAACTATACTTTTCTAAAGTATTTTAACGACTCGTTTGTTCAAGACCAAACAAATGCTGACGCAGCACCTATTTTCATTTTTTATGAAGAGGTTGGCTCTTACGTTTGGGTTAGAAGAGAACTAAAAACATTTAACTATCTAAGAGATGCTGTCGAGTTATTAAAACCTTGCTTAAATAAAAGTAAGCAAATGCTTAATGCTTTAGATATTAGAATCGAAGGTCTATCTTTTGAAGAAAAAGACCCAGGTTTCTATTACTTATATATTCAACGCAAAAATAAGGATGGCAAATTAGTGTCTATGCCTCTTGCAAATGAATCGAGTGGTACAATCAAAGCGGTTAATATCATCTTTGACATATTGACATCACCAAAGGAAAGCGTTTGCATCGCTGATGATTTTGATGCCCATCTCCATCCAAAACTTTTAAGGGCAATTATTGAATTGTTTGCTTCAAAAGACAATGAGTCCAGACAATTGATTTTCAATTCTCACGACATTATCAATATGAGTAACAAACTCTTCAGAAGAGATGAGATTTGGTTTGCTTATAGAGATGAAGATTATTCCACTCAATATGTGCCGCTTTCTAATATCGTGAACTATAAGGGTGAAATGATTAGAAAAGATGCTGTGTATAGCAAACAATATTTAGAAGGCCGCTTTGGTGCTGATCCGTTTATTAAGAAAGGATTGAGCTGGTGTAATGAATAGACCTTGTGGTAGAAGAAACATTCCAACAATCTTGATTCCATTTGGTAGGCATTTGGTTTACGCTGAAGGAACTAAAACGGAACCACTTTATGTGGAAGATTTAAAAGTGTTTATTTCTGAAGTACTCAAGGTCAAAAAAGAAGACATTGAAATCATACCTGTGAAAATGAATAAGAGTCAACATACTGTCGATTTGGTCGAGTACGCAATCAAAGATGTCGAAAAAAGGAAAAAGAAACAAGAAGTCATTACCAATGTTTGGGTTTTCTATGATAAGGATGATTATAAAGACTTTGACAAAGCGTATCTCTTAATAAGAGAGCAGGACGAGCTTGATGGAAATATTGATTGGAAAGCATGCTGGTCGAATGAATGCTTTGAAGTATGGGTTTACCATTACTTTGAAAATCTAGAATCGCAATTAACTCGTGATCAGTATATAAAGAAGATTAATATTTTCCTTAAAAATCATGGGTGCAAAGAAGTATATACAAAAAATAGAAAAGATTTGCATCATTTCTTATCTCGGTATGGTGGAGACATAAGAAAAGCCACTCAGTTAATGAAAAACAAAGACGTCAATCCTGATATCAAACCAAATCCATCGAGTGGAATCTACCAATTTGCAGAATACATCTTGGCGTATATCGATAATAAAAATAATATTGTTAAATAGTTCAAAGACTTAAAAACAATGGAAAGTGCATTTTTACCCACGCTTTTTCATTTTTAGTTTAGTATTTACTATTGCCTCTTTGTTATTAAGCAATTGTCCTTTACAATAGTCTTATCAATACATTATGAAAATCAAGCCCAAACAATATCGTGAATTCTATTTAGCGTGTATTAGACTATATGGCCTAATTGACTCTAATAATGCCTTTCTTATCTTTAAACATTATTATAGTGACGCTAAAAAGATGGATTTTATTAAAGATTTAAAGAGCAGATTATTAACTTTCTCTCAAGACTACTGTATTTGGAAGACTGGCAAAAGAAATACGTATTTAATTACATCCGCAATAATGGATGAAGAAGAAATAGATAATTTAATAGAATTACAAGAAGATAAACCATTTTATGTTCCTAATAATTACGAAGAATTCTTAAATTGTATTTCTTATCAGAATTGGAAAAAAGATAATGAGAAAGAAGTTAATTTATTAATTAATGTTTTAAAGAAGTGTCATAAAGATAGAAGTTTATCAGAAATAGAAATAACAGTAAGTGTCCTTTATGAAGATATTAGAGATGCTAATAGTGTTAAAGATGTAGATCCGATAACGCTTGCTTTAAAAAGACTACTTGTATGGGGCTATGAAATGAACCAAAAGCAAATAGAACAAATTGCTAATCATCTTATAAAATTATCAAATAATATGAGATACCCATCTAATAGGGGATTTACACCTAATGAATTAAGAAAGATATCTTCGCCAATTGATAAAAACAAATTGACAATGTCAATCGGGCCTAATATGCGCAAGATGTTTGAAAGTGGTGAGATGGATCCTAAAGAATATCTAGATGGTGTTATTAATAGTGATTTGCCGTCTATGGTTAAGAAATCGTTAATTGATGAATTAAAAGAGATTATTGATGATATCGATAATGCCGCTAAAGCATAATAGAACATAAAAATGATTTATTAATATAATTGTCATCAAAAGCTGATGAAGATAAGTTCGGTATGCTTTTCATGTTATTTGTTTAACAAAATAGTAATCACCTTGTAAATATTGTATTTGACGAGAGAAACAAAATTAGTAAAAAGAAATCATAATAGAACATTTATTGAATAATAATTGAAAAATTATTGAATTTTAGTTTAAAAAAAGATTGCCAAAATTTCATATTTCAATATAAAATATCTTTAGGTCCAGAGGATGACGGACTGCGGTTCTACTCCCTGACTTTTTTTATACTCTTTTTTTACCCTAAATATAGGGTTTTTCTTTTGCTCAAGTAAAATATTGTTATGTTTCTTGGGTTAATGGCTAAGCCTAAGTAGGTGGGAGCAGGCA